>JAZOOQ010000070.1:0-3981 GCA_045655105.1 Alphaproteobacteria bacterium
TTTGCTAGAATCGAAGTTCCAATTTAAGCATTCCGCTATGATCCGTATATTCTTTTCTAAAGCTTCCATTATATTCAAGCTTCAAGGTTGTTCGATCATTAAGTTTGGCTTCAACGCCTGTTGAGATGCCAACACTCAAGCCATCAAGCGCTTCAGAGTTCACGGTATAGCTCGCACCATTAGCAAGCGTGTTGAGTGCTAATACGTCATCACTGATCACATCATACCCAACGTTAATGCCAACACTTGGTCGGATTTTGCCTAAATCCCAAGCAGTTTTCACGCCGGCAATCGCCGTTAAGTAATTGCTTGAGGTGGCTTCAACCGTTGTTCCCAAAGTATCGGTATATCCTTCTTGTTTAACCGACAAGTAACGCATACCAACTTCTGGCGTGATAATGGCATTTTGAAGTTTGATGTCATATCCCGTCATCACTTGAACACCCCAAGAATCCACATCATAATTCGCTGTGCCTACGCTTGAAAGCACTTGCTTTTCTTCATCATATTGACCGCGACTGAACGTTGCCAATCCACTTAACCACCAAGCGTTTGGTTGATAGTGCGCAGAGATAAATCCTGTGTTTGTATCCACTTCTGTTCGGCGCAAATCTTCTTTTGCCGTTGTTTTGCTTGTAGCATATCCAACGCCAAGCGTTAAGGCGTCTGTGATTTCAGATTGAACACCGAGGACTGCGCCTTGGCTTCTGGCCTTAAAGCCATCCCCCATCGTGGATTTTGTTTTATCGTAAAGACCTTTGATATAAACCTTGGCTCTGGCTTCTTTGTCCATAACACAACCCAATTCAGCTTCTTTTTCCATTACCAACTGAGAAATCACTCTTGTTAACTCATTAAAATGTTCAACCACCATTGCTTGCGAAGATGGTTGTTCACTTGTGCCAACGGCTTTTAATGCCTTTTTGGCTTCTTCAACACTCATTTTATCATCAGATTGAAGCCTTGTAAGTATTTCTTCTTGCATTTTTGAAAATGCTTCATTAGAACTATTCCCATCAATTAATGCACTTGTTATCTCTCCTTGCGTTTTTGTTAGAGAAAATTCACTCATCAATTCACTGGTTTCTTTTCTAGAAATTTCATAAGCTCCATTTTCAAGATCTTTAATATCAAATAAATTATTTTCAATTAAACCTAATTCATTATCCTTGTTAAAAACTTGGTATACGCCTGTTTCTTGATTAAGTCCATTTTTAAGCGTTAAGGATAACAACCCTTTTTCAGCTTCTTTAACCTCTCTAACATTCATCTTACCATGATCTACAAGCGTATTTAAATCAACATTTAAAACTGAATTATCATTCATGATTAATGTTTCTACTTCAACAGTTCTATTTTGAATATTAAGAACTGTATTTTCAGCAATAACAAGATCAGATAAAGAAACTGGAGCTGTTCCTTTTGAAAGGATCATATTTTTTGAAACAACAGTTCCTACAACTTTTAATCCCTCGGCCACATCAAGCTCTGCATTATCAAACATCAATTTATTGCCTTTTAAATTATCAATATTTTCATTGAGTTGATAAATAGCTTGTTCTGAAGTGCTGCTCTTAAAGGTCATTAAAAGATCGGTTCCTTCTTCTTTAAAGGAAAGTCCCTTAATTTCAATTGATTTATTTCCAAGTGCTAAATGTGTTAATGTCCCCGTTCCACCAACTATTGCAGTATATGCAATTTCTGATCCATGTGTTTCAAGTTCACCACCATCAATATTATTCGTCCCTCTAAAAAATGTTTCCGAGTTTGCTACTGTTTTACCAGCTGTTTGATTAAAAATACCGGTATATCCCGTATTATCCGAGCTCTCAGCCAATAAAAATGTTCCAACACTTGATTTATCTATTGTTCCAGCCCCTTTACCTCCTCGAATACCACCACCGATATACTCTTCAGAATTAGGATTATCCCCTTTTAAATAAATAACACCACCACCAATATAAATATCATTTAAATTCTCTATTTCAGTAATACTTCCATCTTCTTTAGTTACTACTTCAATCTCTCTATTTCCATCAAAATAAAATCCGTTAGTAAAAGTTGTAAAAGAGTTATTGTTTTCATTAAAATAAGCACCCCCTTGCGCTGATCCTGTTGGTCCTTTAACAGTGTTATTTAAAAAAGTTGCATTATCTTTAAAGGTAATACTTCCACCTTGCCATCCAATAGATACGGCACCTGCTCTCGCCGACTGAACCCCTTCTGAAACATTATTGATAAAATAAGATTTTCCACCAAAAGTTATAGATCCTTTAACCTCCATAGCAACTGCACCACCCGAACTCATAATCACACCCTTAGCATAATTATTTTCAAACCAAGCATCTCTTTCAAAAATAATTTTCCCTTGATTGTTATTAAAAATTGCACCACCATAACCAGTCCATGTTTGGGTTATAGCCTTATTATCTTTGAAAGAAGTATCACCTTTAAACGTTAATGTTCCAGTATTATAAACAGCACCACCAATGCTAAAACCTTTATTTGCCGACCCCGTATTATTTGAAAAATTTGAGGCTCCATTAAAAGTAAGGTTTTTTGAATTAGAAATAGCTCCACCATAGGAGTTTAAACCTGCTGAAGAACTATTACCCGTAAAATCAACATCTGCTATGATGATTGTTCCTGAATTTGATAAAACAGCCCCATATGCCTCATTTTCACCGGCAACAATTAATTTATTATTTTGAAAAGTTGTTTTATCTTGAAGTTCTAACCACCCAGCATTACTAATGATACCATTTCCACCAGAAACCTTCCAAACCTCATTATCTTTAAAATTTGTCAATCCTGTAAAAATTATTGTACCTTTACTTGTATTTTCAATCGCACTTGATGCACCAGCATGGTTCAAAACATCTTCAGTACCAGATTTATTTCCAATAAAATCCACAGAAGTAAAATTCATTTTATTTGTATTATAAATTGCTGCGCCTTCCCCAACAAAATAGCTTCCATCCGAATAATTATTTTTAAAAACAACATGCTGATTAAAATTCATTATCCCACTATTATAAACTGTGCCCATTGCTCGTGTATTCCAAGAACCAGTAATAGAGGTATTATCTAAAAAGGATACCTGATTATCAAATGTGATAGTGCCTGAATTATAAATTGCGGCTCCTTGCGCATGTGAATTTGGTGTTTTAGAATAAACAGATCCATTTTTGAAAACCAGTAATCCACCTTCAAATCCTAATGTACCTGTATTTTTAAGAATACCTCCTAGTCTTTCATAGGTATATGTTTTATTCCCATTTGCATCTAAAACAGGGCTGCCATTACTATCAACAGTTGGAACACCAAGATATGACACTGTTTCTCCATCAGAATCCACAATAATCTTATTAAAAACACCATCTGTAACTACATAATATGTTTCATCTTTTAAATATGCTAAAAGCTCAGAACCATCATTCTGAGCATCTTTAATAACCACACTACCTGTTCCATCATTTTTTATTGCCGTTGATTCTGCAAAAGCGGAAACAGAAAAAATTATAATTCCTAAGTTTACAAGGAAGCATTTTTTTAAAATGTTCAAATATCTTTTTTTAAGTTCGCGCAAAGCGGTTCTTGAATAACATGACATCTGATGCCTCCTTTAAAATATAAAAAAATGTTTACATGGCGTAATCCTTTTGTTAACTGTTTAAGATGAAAAACAGAGCTATCTTCTATTTCCTATTTTCATCCCCCTATACTTTCATTATACCATGGGTTTGGATTTTCGGGGCCAAAAATTTTCAAAAAAAATATATATTTTTAACCTATTTTCTCATAATTAATTGATTTATAATGATTATTTTTTATTAAAAAATTGCATAAAATTTGATAAAATACGCTTTTTTTATGTTTTTGTCTTAAAAAACATCTTAAAATTGAAACAAAAACGCTCTATTTCAAGACAAAATTTCATGCCAAAAAACTGGCAAATCTAACGACCATTAAATTTCCGAC
>JAZOOQ010000071.1:0-31054 GCA_045655105.1 Alphaproteobacteria bacterium
ATAAAAACTGGATAAAAATGATATTAAGTTTTTTTATTTTAAACAAAATTTTTTTCCTTAGCCTTTAATAGAATCTGAACACGATTTTGAACTTTAAAAGCACGAAGTAAAGAGCTCACATGCATCTTTATTGTTGGTTCAGCAACACCTAAAATATGAGCAATTTGTTTATTTGAAAATCCCTGTGCTAATTGATTTAAAACAGCAACTTGCCGCTCAGACAAAAAGGATCCATCATCTAAAGCATAAGCTTCTTTTTGATATGGTTTTATACTTTGAATCATCTTAATCTCCTGTTACAAAAGAGCAGATTCCATTTTTCGAATCTTTTCCTCTTTATATGCTATTTTTCTAGATAACAATTCCATCATTGTTTCATGATTATTTTTCTTTGCCCAATCTTGCAACATATAGAGCGTTTTTAAATTTTGCTGATTTGCTTCAACAATAAATTGCTTTAATTCGAATGGCAATTCATCCCATGCAACATCAATTTCTTGTCTTAAAATTTTTCTTTCTTCTTGAGATAAACATAAATCTTTATTTATTTCTTGTTTCATTTTAACCCCCAAAATAATAATTTGTTAAAAGGCATTGTTTATAGCGGCTTCTAAGCCTTTTCAATCACTCTTATAGGTGTGTTTTGAAAAAAGCTTTGTCAAGGGAACAAGAAAAAATCAATTAAATCCGTTTATTTATTCTTTTTTAAGTAAGCAATCACCGCTGTAACGGCTGCAGGTGTTATTCCCATCAAACGACTCATAGCTCCAATTGTTAATGGTCTATGGCGATTAAGTCTCATTTGGATTTCATTTGAAAGCCCACCAACCATGGCATAATTCATATCATCAGGTATTTTAAGCGCTTCATCTTTTTTAAATGAATCAATATCCGTTTTTTGGCGAATTAAATATCCTTGATATCTTCCTTCGATTTCAAGTTGTTCAGCAATGTCTTCTCTAATATCTTTCAAAACGGGCCAAACTGCAACAATATCTTTCCAAGAAACTCCTTGACAAGAAAGTAAATCAAACGGATTTCTTTTTTGCCCATCAAAATTCACAGAAAAGCCCATTTGATTCAATTCTTTTGGAGTTCTAAACAAAGTTAAAACCAAGTCTCTTGCGGACTTCATAAGCGATTCTTTTTCAAGAAAAGCATCTTTTCTTTCTTTACTCACACAACCAAAATCAATCCCCAATTTTGTTAACCTCAAATCCGCATTATCAGCACGCATTGTTAAACGATATTCAGCTCTTGAAGTAAACAATCGATACGGCTCATCAATTCCATGAGTTGTGATATCATCGATCATAACACCCAAATAAGAATCTGCCCGATCAAAGGTAAGCTCTTTTCCTGTTTTTAATGCAAAATGAGCTGCATTTACACCCGCTAAAAGACCTTGACCAGCTGCTTCTTCATAACCAGTTGTTCCATTAATTTGTCCTGCCAAATAAAGACCTTTTACGCGTCTTGTTTCAAGAGTTAATTTTAATTCTCTTGGATCAACATAATCATATTCAATTGCATAGGCATATCTTAAAATTTTAACATTTTCAAGACCTGGAATGCTTCTTAAAAAAGCCTCTTGAACATCTTTAGGCAACGACGTTGAGATCCCATTTGGATAAATACTAATACCATCTCTTGTTTCAGGTTCTAAAAAAACATGATGAGAATCTCTTCCTTGAAAACGAACCAATTTATCTTCAATACTTGGGCAATATCTTGGCCCAATCGAATTAATTTGACCAGAATAAAGTGGCGCACGATCTAAATTATCCAAAATGATTTGATGGGTTGTAGGCGTTGTATGCGTAATATAACAAGAAACTTGTTTTGGTTCAAAATCTTTTGTCATAAATGAAAAAGGTTTAGCAGGATCATCCCCTTTTTGCTCTTCCGTTAACTCCCAATGGATTGTATCTTTATCTAGTCTGGCTGGCGTTCCTGTTTTTAAACGCCCCATTTGAAAACCCATTTTTTTAAGAGAAGGAGTAATCCCTTTTGAAGCTGCCTCTCCAAAACGCCCCCCCTCTTCTTTCTCTGGACCAATATGCATCAATCCATTTAAAAATGTTCCCGTTGTTACAACAATACTTGAAGCAAAAATTTCTTCATCCCCAACTTGAATTCCTTTAATTTGATTATCTTCAAAAATTAAATTTCCAGCATCCCCTTCTTTGATTTCAAGATTAGGGTACGAAAGCAAAATTTCTTGCATATATTTTTTATAAGCTTCTTTATCAGCTTGCGCTCTTGGGCCTTGAACTGCCGGACCTTTAGATTGATTTAAAATACGAAACTGAATACCCGTTTTATCAATCACACGCGCCATTAATCCATCCAAGGCATCAATTTCGCGCACCAAAGTACCTTTTCCAAGCCCTCCAATTGCAGGGTTACAAGACATATCTGCAATTGTTTCAATATGATGAGTTACCAAAAGTGTTTTTGCACCAACTCGTGCTGAAGCCGCAGCAGCCTCACATCCCGCATGTCCACCACCAATAACTATTACATCATATTGTTGCATTTTCTTATCCTTTTAAAAAATTTTTATGTATTATATCAAATATCAACTAAAAAGTAAAGCTTAACAAAAATACATTAATCTCACCTTGATAATTCTTATATCCATTTAAAAGCAAAAAAATTTGATAACACCAAATTTTCAAATTCTTTATTTTATAAGAAAATCAAGACCCGTTTTATCCTTCCTCCTTGATAAAACGGGTGCTTAAATATTATCATAAAAATAAAATTATGTCAATATTTTTATTTATTTCAATAAGATATCACTTGCCGATGCAAAAATCTCTAAAAACAACATCAAGCAATTCATCTGTTTCAATTTTACCTACAATACGCCCCAATGCTCTTGCACTTAAACGCAAATCTTCAGCTTTAAGCTCAATTTCAGGTGCAACCAAAGCGCTTTTTAAGGAAAGCAAACAATCTTTTAACGCCACACGATATCTTTCACGCGTGATCACACCATTACTATCTGGTGCAAAATTTTCTTTCAAAAATGAAGAAATGGCTTGTTGTAATTCTTTAAATCCTTGCGTTGTTTTTGCACTCATAAAAATTTCACCTTCTTGAGGTTTTTTATGAATAATATCTATTTTATTCCATACTGTAATCACAGGAATATTTTCAAGCTCTTTTGGCAATGATTCTTTATGTGGATATGATGCAATATCTAAAACATGCAAAATCAAATCTGATGATTCAGCTTTTCGAACAGCTCTTTTAATCCCTTCTGCTTCAATTGTTTCCAAGCTTTCACGAAGCCCTGCCGTATCTGCCAAACAAACAGGGAATCCATCAATATCTAAATAACTTTCAACAACATCTCTTGTTGTTCCTGCAATATCAGAAACAATTGCAACATCTCTTTTTGAGAGCAAATTGATCAAAGAGGATTTACCAACGTTTGGTTCACCAATAATTGCTATTTGAAAACCATTTCTTAACCGTTCTCCTTTTTGATTATCGGTTAAATGATTTTCAATTTTTTCAATTAATTCTTGAATTCCCTTATCTATTAAATCCATTTTTTCAGGAGGAATATCTTCTTCAGGAAAATCAATAAAAGCTTCTAAATAAGCCATATCATGAACCAAAGCTTTTCGCCAGTTTTCATAAAGCGAACCTAAAACACCTTGCATTTGAACTAAAGCTTGTTTGCGTTGCAATTCTGTTTGGGCATCAATTAAATCCATCAACCCTTCAGCCGAAGTTAAATCCATTTTGCCATAAACAACAGCTCTTCTTGAAAATTCACCAGCTTCTGCTGGACGCAAATTTTTAAACCGTGATAATGCTTTAAAAACTGCTGTAATAACTCCTTGTCCACCATGAACTTGAAATTCAATTGTATCTTCACCTGTAAAACTGTTCGGTCCTTTAAAATAAAGACAAAGTGCTTGATCAATTTCAACACCATCTTGATCAATCAATTTTGAAAAATAAGCATATCGTGGTTTAGGATCTTTGATTTTCGTCATTTCTTCAAAAACAGTTAATGCTTCTGTTCCTGATACCCTAATTACAGCGACTCCACCCTTACCAGCACCAGAAGAAAGAGCATAAATTGTTTCATTCATTGAATATGCCATTTTAAACACCCTTCAAAACTTTAACAAATTGCGCACGAACAGCTTCAATATTAATATTTTTTTCAGAACTTGTTACCAAAATCTCTGGATATGCAGCAACATGTTTCTTGGCTGTTTCAATTGTTTCAGATAAAACTTTTTCACAAGCCGTTTTTGAAATTTTATCAATTTTTGTTAAAATAATTTGATAACTTACCGCAGCTGAATCTAACATTTTCATAATTTTTACATCAACTTCTTTGATTCCATGACGTGAATCAATCAATAAAAACACCCGCTTTAACTGAACACGCCCACGTAAATAATCATGAATCAAGCGAGTCCATGCTTGAACCATTTTTTCTGGAGCAGCCGCATATCCATAACCTGGCAAATCAACAATATAAAACATACCTGAGACATCAAAAAAATTAAGCTCTTGAGTTCTTCCAGGCGTATTAGAAGCCCGCGCCAATCCTCTTGTTTGCGTAACAGCATTAATTAATGATGATTTCCCCACATTTGAACGCCCTGCAAATGCAAACTCTGGCAACTGACCAACAGGAAGTTGATCAACACTTGCTACACCTCTTAAAAAAACGGGGCTCTTTTGAAACAATTCATTGCCTTCTTTTTTCAATTTTTCCGTCTGCTCTTCAAGGGTTAAAAAGCTCATTATTCAACTCCTACTTTTTTCATAATATATTTTTGTTGTAAAATGGAAAGAACATTGCTCCATGTCCAATAAATAATTAAACCTGATGCAAATGAAGCCATCATTAATGTGAAAATAACTGGTAAAAATTGCATCATTTTTGCTTGAGATTTATCAGTTGGCGCTGGAGAAAGCTTTTGTTGAATATACATTGTTAATCCCATTAAAATTGGCCAAACACCAATTGCAAGTAACGCTGGAACTTCCCAATCAAAGTATCCAAATCCATTGAAAATTGTTAACGGATCTGGCATAGATAAATCTTCAATCCAACCAAAGAACGGAGCTTGACGCATATTAATTGAAATTGAAAGAACTTTATATAACGCAAAGAAAACTGGAATTTGCAACAAAAGTGGCAAACAGCCTGATGCGGGATTAATTTTTTCGCGTTTATAAAGATTTGCCATTTCAATTTGAAGACGTCTAGGATCATTTTTAAAACGATCTTGAATCTGCTTTAATTTTGGTTGAACTTTACGCATCTTTGCCATACTTTCATATGACTTTGTTGCAATTGGAAGCATTGCAACACGGATAATCGTTGCAAAAACAATAATTGCCACACCCATATTCCCAATCAAAGAATAAAGATAATTTAAAAAGCTTAAAAAAGGCTGTGTTAAAAAGCGGAACCATCCAAAATCAATACTCAAATCAAAATGTTTAATATTCAAATCTTTTTGATATTGATTAATCACATTAATATCTTTAGCTCCAGCAAAAAGCATCACTTTTTTTTCAATAGCGCTTTGTGAAGGAATAACTATATTATCCGTTTCAAATGATGCATTATATTTTTTATTTTTATCTGAAGAAAATGTAACCGCTAAAGAATCATTTCCATCAAAAACCATTAATCCTTGCCAATATTTATCAGTTAATCCAAACCATCCAGATTCCGTTCTTCCAGAATAAATTATTGGTTTATCATCATATTTTTCTTCAACCAGTTCATCATTTAAAAAGCCAACAAAACCTTGATGAACAGTTGAAACGGCAGGCATTTCATTCATCACCCTTTCAAAAGAACCTTGTTGATAAACTTTAATAGGTTGATCTTTTAAATTATGAACTTTATCTACGATAGAAATCATATATTTATCATCAAGTTCGATTGTTCTTTCAATTTTAACATCAGCATTTTGGAAAACAAAAACTTTTTTTGTTTCACTAGATACGCCTTCATCTAAAGCCCAAAAAGAATTTAAATGAGGCAAATTCACATCTTTACTTTGCCACATCAAACTTGTGAAATAATCTGAGGTAAATAACTGAACTTTTTTAGAATCTTCATCAACTGTTTCTTTATATTTTAATAAAGATAAATCTGTTACCCCGCCTAAAGCTGCATCAAAAGAAGCTTTAATATATTTATTTTCAAGTGTTACAGGTTTTGCTTTTGTAGGAGCTACCTCTTCTTGAACAACAACGGCATTAACCAATTTAGTATTATCGGTTTGTTCAGCAACTGGCGTTGATAAAGAATTTCCAGCAACTTGTTGTTCTGGCGCATTCACATAATTAAAACCAAAAAATATCAATGTGACCAACACCATAGCGATCATCATATTTTTAATTTCTTCTTTTTGTGGATTTACGTTCTTTTTACTCATTTATTTTCCCTTATTTTGATAACTTCTTTGGAACAGGATCATATCCTGACCCGCCCCATGGATGACACTTTAAAATTCTTTTAGTTGTTAAAATACCACCTTTTAAAACTCCATGCAACAAAAAAGCTTCTTTTGCATAGTCTGAACAACTCGGTTGAAACCTACAAATACTCCCTTTAACTGGCGAAAGAAAAAGCTGATAAAAACGAATTAAAAACAAACACAAAAAAAGCAAAATTTTATTCAGAAATTTCATCTTCTTTTTTTTGTCCTTCTTCCTCTGTTTGACGCTTAATAAAAGATCTTAAAAGATATTTTAAATCCTTTTTTAAAACTAAAAAATCCTCATCCAAAGCTGCCATTCTTGCAATGATCACATAATCAAATCCCTCACAAGCATATTCTTTGAAAACAAGACGAGCAGCCTCTTTTAAACGACGACGAATACGATTTCTTTGAACAGCATTTCCCAACTTTTTTGTAACCGTAAAACCCAATCTTGTCCCTTGAATTTCATCTTGAGGCACAACTTGCAAAATCATTGTTTTCGCAATAAATTTTTTGCCGTGATGAGTTGCTTTTACAAACATACGGCGTTTTTTCATTCTAAAGGGTTGTTCGTTTGTGATAACTAACATTTTTTCTTCCGAATAAAAAAAAGGAACAATATATTATCGCTCCCTTTTTAAATAGTTTAAACTAATTTTCGTCTCTTATACGTAAGCTTAAGCGCTTAAAACTTTGCGACCTTTACGACGACGAGCATTCAAAACTTTGCGACCACCTAATGTAGCCATTCTTGCTCTGAAACCATGACGACGTGTCCGAACAAGCTTACTTGGTTGATATGTGCGTTTCATCTTATTTCTCCTTAAATTAATATCATTATTGCATTATCAGACCGCCTGTTTCGGGCCTGTTTTAATTAAAGTGTTCTTCTTTATACAGTTTTTATACAATAAAGTCAAGCATTTTTTTATAAAAGTTAAAAATTATTCGTAAACACGATCTTTTTCATCTTTTAAATATCTTTCAAGTCCTAAAAGACGATTCATTTCTTGCGCATTTAAATTTTCAAGATTCACACGTTCAAGATGATCTAATGCAGCATTAATCATCCCTTCATATTCAATACGTTCCTCCGGAGTTAATTTCGACAAATCCCTTCTGATACGAGGCAAATCAGCCTCAATGCGAGACCGTTCATTACCCAACCCTTCAAGCAATATACGTTGTGCAACTGTTGGTTTAACAGCCAGCTTTTTATTTACTTCTTGAGGACGAATAACACGATCTTCTTTTGATCTTGAAGATTGATTCAAATGTTGTAGTCTTGCTCTATCTTTTGCAAAACTCACAACAACAAAACAACGATATAAATGACTAAGTAAGCGTTCAGCCGCCTCTTTTCGATCCGAATCTGCAGGAATTTTTGAACAAATATCTGCAGCCAATTCATATTCCAACAAGATATCTCTTTCAACTTTAGTCACTATATCAAGTTCTTCTGTCGTTACAATCCCGTCAGAAAAAACATTTTTTAAAAACCCAAGTAAATCTCGATAACGGCTAAGAGTTGGAAATCTTGAGTTTTTTCTATATTCATCAACTTTTTCTGTATAAAACGATTCTTCAGCCATTATAGTTTTCCTATCCCGCAACTTCCTTAGATGAGGTCATACGTGCCAAACTTTGCCCTAAGCTCATTCCTTGCAACGCTTGAATCATCGCTCCCTTTGAATTCATTTTACTTAATCCTGAAACCAAAGTTTCGGCCCAAGCAGAAAAACCACTTTGTTCTTCAGGTGTTGTTTTATCTTTAAACTCTTGAACCAAACTAGACATCATTTCCGATAATCTTGCTTTAGGATCATTCACCAAGTCTGAAAGCATTAATGCTTGTTGAATTGCAGGGGAAGCATTTATTAAACCAACCTTTAATTGATGATGATCTTTTGGCAACAACATTATATCTGTCACAATATTGACATTATAAGATGAATTAGATCCCTCTTGATTTGGACCAAAGTAAGCATCTGCAACATCCATTTTTTCAAGTTGCTCTAAACGTTTTCTTTCCATTTTTTCACGCAACAAAGCTGCTTTCACATACATATTTGTTAAATGACCAGAAAGTGCTTTTGCACCCATTATTTTTGAATCATCCATTCCCAATGTACTTGAAAAAGCAGTTACACCTAAAAGTTGAGAAAGCAACTCAGACTTCACATATTCAACTTTTTGAATATCTTCATCTGTCAACGTATCTTTATTCAATAACGCATTCATTTTTTCAACATATTCAGATTGCAATGCTTGCTGCTTAATTAAATCTGAAGCGGTTGGATCAGAATTAGATAGTGTAGAATCTTGTTCTTGAACCATATCATCTTCAAGAACAGCTTCTTCTTGTTCAGAATCTCTTTCTTCTTCAAGATTCTCTTTTTCCATTGCTTCATTTTCTAATTTATTTTCCATATTACCCACCTTACAAATACCTTCCTAACTATTATTTTAACAGATTTATTTATTTTGTCAAGTGTTTTAAAACAGCAAAAGGATTCTCCTTCACATCTTCAGCTTTCAGCTCATAATAAGAAAAAACTCCATCTGTTTTTTTAGGGAATGGATTTAAGGCAAGACCCAACTGTTCTTGAACAAGACCATAAAAATAAATTCGCCCATTTTCAACAAGCTCAACATCTTCATCTTCTACTGAAAAATCCCCTTTATTTAAGAGAGCATTATAAAGATCTTCATTTTCAGTAAATAAAAGACGAACAGGCTCTTTAATTTTTGTTTCAAACTCTTCCAATGAAATAACACATTTTTGCTTTATTTTTGCCGTTAAAAAACCATTAATTTCCATATAATCTTTATTTAAAAAAGCATCAAATTCAAATGTCAAATCTTGGATTAAAGGTAATTCAAAAAACTTTTTTAATTCTTCTTTTTGAATCTCGGTTGCCTCCAATATATAATGTTTTTTTGATTTATTTATTGTTCTTACATCTAAAACAAATGCAATGTCTTTTTTAGATTTTGAGGATTTTTCCATTGACGAAACACCTTTCTTTTGCTTATATTAAATTAAATTTATTATAGCAAAGAAGGTGACAATGTTCAAGAAACTTATTTATGTATCTTTACTATCAAGTACAATACTTTTATCAGCCTGCGGATTTGAAACATATCAAAGCGGTGATTTACCCTCACAAAAAAGATTAGATATGATAACCGCTGGTTATTCACAAGAAAAAGTTCTCGATTTGCTCGGCGCTCCAATTTTTGAAAATAAAATTGGCAATGAATCTTTTTATATTTATTTTAAAAGCAAAAAAGAAAATCGAGCATTTTTTCACCCAGAAGAAGTTGAACGCGATATATATGTCATTTCATTTACATCGAATAAAACGGTTAAATCTATTGAGCATTTAACACTTCAAGATGGGAATGAGATAGCCTTTGACGAATCTTACACAAAAGTAACAGGTAAAGAACTTTCCGTTATGGAACAACTAGTTAAAAACTTTGGCCGATATGATGCGGGTGGTCGAGATAGCTCTCAACGAATGTAAAAAAACAAATAAAGAGCAATTTTTAAAAGACCCTTTTTTAATAAATTACACATCACAAATAAAAAAACGCGCCTCAAAATGAAGCGCTTTTTTTTACGATTTAGCAAAAATTATTTTCCTTCAACTGGTGACGTTTCAACAGGAGTTTCAGTCACTGTTTCAATTGTTTTTTCAACAGGGGCTTCAACTGGTGTTTCAGGAATTTTTTCTGTTACTGTTTCCGCTTCAACAACAGGCGTCGCAGGTTCTGCAACCTCTGTTTCTTCAGCCAAAACTTCTGGTTCTAAAGCCATATCGGCCTCTTCTTCAACAGCAACAGGTTTTGTTTCAAGTGTTGGAACAATAATCTGAGCATTAAAACGCTTCAATTCATCTTCAATTAATTCCGAAACTTTTTGAGAAAATAATTGTTTACGCAAGAAATCTTTTGTTTCTTCAAATGAAGGTGGAGCTGCTAAACGGCGATCTTCAACCAAAACGATGTGCCAACCAAATGAAGTTTTAATTGGCTCAGATAATTGACCCTTTTTAAGTTCAAAAACCGGCTCAGTAAATGCTGGGATCATCATTTCTTTTTTAAAATATCCCAAATCACCACCATTATTAGTTCCTGCATCTAATGACTTTTTATTTGCTAAAATTTTAAAGTCTGCACCTGCTTTTAATTGAACTAAAATATCTTTAGCTTCTTTTTCAGATTTCACCAAAATATGACGAGCACGAACTTCTTCTTGACGAGGGAAGTTTTTAATTTCTTCCATATAGATTTGTTTCAACTCTTCATCTGATACCATTTTTTTGAATTTTTCAACCAAATAAGCTTCAAATAAAATAGCATTGATTCGTTGTTGCACAATTGGGTTTTTAGAAACATCTGAACCTTTAACCGCTTTTTTAAGAACTTTTTCTGAAACAACATCCTTAACTAATTGTGGATAAATAGCTTCAAATGGCAATTCTGACAATTGAGGAATTTGAGAAACCAATTCTTTTACCTCTGATAAATAAACTGGATTTCCATCAACTGTTGCCACAACCTTACCTGTTTTAGGTTTAAAATCAGACCATGAAGGAATTTGAATCCAATTGTTAGCAGCCATTGCCATTATTGTTGCAACAATAATAGCGAAACCGCCAACCAAAATTGTTCCCGTCTTCAATTTTGAAGCACATGAACAATGACATCCTTCTTTATCGCAAACTCTTTCAACCTTTTTTGTTTCTTGAACGGTTGCTTCTTTTATTTTTTTAACCATTTCTCTCTCCTTTTTTAAGCTACAATAATTTTTTTATAATAACTTTTCAAAGAAAAATCAAACGTTATTTTATGGTTTTTTAAATTTATTTAAGCTTTTTATCTTAAACGTTTTGATAGCTCTCCAATAAAACCTTTTGCAATAGATGGATGAAGTGACATAACTTGATATAAACGGTGACCACTAATTTTCAAAACAATTGTTTTTTCAAGTGCTTTAATTGGATATGGCAAAACAGCAGGACTTAAAACTGTTGTTTCACCAAAAATTTGCCGAGGTGCAAACTCTTGAATTGTTTCTCCTTCTTGAACAGTGGCGGCTTTTCCTAAAAGGACAATAAATAAAAATGAATTTTCTTTTTCATTATCAATAATCACATCCCCAGCTTTATATGTTTTTTCCTCCGATGCCACAATTAAATCAGAAAGCGCCATTTCTGATGCACTTTCAAACATAGGAATATTTTTTAAAACTAAAACTTTTTCAAATGTAATTGACATGATTTTCTCCTAATTCTCAAAAACAGCATCTAAGGACTGAAATAAAAGCTGACTTGTTGGTAAACCAATTAAGGTTTGATGCAATTTTTCTTCATCTTTTTCTAATTTACAAAATGCCCAAATTGCAGCCTCCAATACCAAAGGACTTTTGGATTTTAAATATTTTTGAACAGTTTCTAACGCTAAAGGACAATCTAACATTCTTAAAACATAAAGCGCTGTTGCTTTCATCCAATCTGGCAACATGAAAGGAGGATCATTCAACAATAAAAGAATATCATTTGTTGCACTTTCAATTGTTATATCAGAATTAATCAATGCTTTTTCATTTTGATTTAAATCAACCATCACCATTTTAACCAACCTAAATAATTTTTTAGGAAGCATATCTTGCAATGAGCTAATAGCTAAATCATACATTTCTGTTCTTTTTGATAATAAAATCTTCACAGCTTTAATATAAAGTTCATTATCTTTTAATAATAACAATTGATATAAAATTGTTTCTCTTGTTTCTTTCAAATCCTCTTGAATAGCTCTAATCAAAAATGAAAAAACTTCACTGGTTTGCGGAAACACAACTTGTTTATATCTTGACATCAAATCTGAAAGCCATAAAATTCTGTTTACATCCTTTTGAATTCCATTAAATAAAAGCTCATATTTATCATGATGCGTCCAAAAAATACCACTATCAATCATTCCTTGAATAATTGTTTTTCTTAATTTTTGATTTCCAATTTGAAGTGAACGCAATAAAACTTGTTTACCCTCACCACTTGGCAACATGCTTAAAAACAAAATCAATGTTTTTAATCTAATTGGTGGCGTTTCTGGATTATTTAACGCCCGTTCAATCATAGGCAAAGCTTTAACGCCATAGCTTTTTAAAGCAACTAAAGCATTCTCTCTCAATGCCATATCGTCTAATGAATTTAAAATCAAAGGCAAACACTCAGGGTGATCAATTTTTGCAGCAACTAATAATGATTTTGAGGCAACAATTGGTGTTGTGCTTTTTAAAAGTCTTGCAAGTTGACGCATTAATCCAACACTAGGTGCCCAATCGATAATAGAAAGAGCAAGTAAATTATCTTTAATTTTTTTAGAATTAACAAGTTCTTGCAATCCATCTGAAACCAACAAAGCTGGAGCACCTCCTGTTTTCAAAAAGCCACACATAGCTCCTACTCTTAATTTTTTATTATCTAGATATGGCAAATAAGCATTTATTCCATTCAATCCTTTATTTTCATAAGCAATCTGAATTAAAAGACTTAAAGCCCGACAACGAACTTTTAATGATGGATCTCTTAAGAAAATTAATTCAATTGTTTTTTCGTAACGAGATAAATTATAAAGAGAAGATATTTTTTCTAAAACATAAAGACGCACTTTTTCATTTTTATTTTTAAGTGATTTTAAAAGCCAAACAGTATAAATCCACTGGTTAGAAACTTCTAAAACCTTTAAAAAATAAATCGCATCATTTTTATTTTCAGATACAATATTTTTTTGAATATAATCCAATACTGGGCCATCTAACAATAATAATGGGCCACCTCTCCACGCTCTTAAAGATAAAAGCGAAACAAATAATGATGAATAAAATTTAAGAGATAAAAACCCTAACAAAAATAAAAATAAAGTTAATCCCAATAATATCCAAGATTGATGTTCATAATGAACACAAACCAATGCACCCGCCATGAATCCAGCGGGTTCAATTAACATCCATCTTTTCTTATTAATATTTTGACCAATACCCTGATTTAAAAGACGAAGCAATGCCAAAATAAAATCTTCAAAATAAAGAAAAAGAGATAAAGATATTAAAATCATCCCCACAATCGTTAAATAAACAAACTGGCATAAACTTCCAACAGCAATTTGAAAGGCCCCCAACAAAAATAAAACCATACCACCTGTTATCATATAAAAATAACGAGTACGATACAAAATAACAACGCATAAAACGCCAATAACACCTAAGAAGCCCCACTCAATTAACAAATATTTCCAAGTATCTAATAAAGAAAATTCTTGTGCGATTGATTGGTAAAACAAAAAATCAGATAAGCACTTAACTAGAAAAACGAAAAAAGAAACTAATAAAACAGTTCGAACCAATTTAAGTTCTGAAAGATTTTTTGCCGCCCCTGTTTTTGTTACAAAAAGTTCTTTTGAAACAGAAACAATTTTTGAAAGAATAAATAAGCCAAAATAACATCCCAATAATAAGAAAAATGAAACATATAAAACACTATAAGCGCCCCATTTAAAAATTAACGGAATAAATCCTCCACACATAAAGCCTAAAAACAAAGCGCCCATAATAAAAAGGCGTTTTAAACTTTCGCGTCTAAAGGGCAAAAATCTTGAAACAATTAAAAAAAGTGCCATTGTAAAAAAAGCAAACAATAGATATTTGCTCACAAACAACACATGCGCAAAAAGATTTTGATTTAATGTTTCAATTCCAATTAAAAGTAACGTGCTTAAAAACATAAGAGCACTTAAAATTTTAATAATACCATAACCTTTTCTTCTTGTTAAAACACTTCGTTGAAATCCAACAAAAAAGAATAAAAAAGCAACATAAATAAAATCATATCCCATTACTGATAATGGAACATGTTCAAAATAAAGACGAACAGATGCTGCATCATATCCAGAAAGGGCAACGCCCATAAAAAATGAAAGCAACATCAAACAAACTAATTCACCCCAATGAAATCCTGGTATATTTGAAGCACGCAAATAAGCTTTTTTTAAAAACGTCATTTCTTATCCATCCAATAATGAAGAAGCATACTCTTCGGCAGTAAATGCAGATAAATCTGAAATTTTTTCTCCAACTCCAATGGCATAAATTGGCAATTTAAATTTATCTGAAAGTGCTAATAAAATACCACCTTTTGCGGTACCATCTAATTTAGTCATCACCAAACCAGAAACAGGGGTTAAGGAAGAAAAAGCTTCAACTTGCATTAATGCATTCTGACCAACCGTTGCATCTAAAACAAGCAAAGTTGCATGCGGTGCTGTTTCATCTATTTTTTGAATTACTCTTGTTATTTTTTTAAGTTCATCCATTAAATCTTTTCTATTTTGAAGACGACCAGCTGTATCAATAAAAATAATATCATCTTTCTTTTCTTTAGCAGATTTTATTGCATCAAAAATCAGCGCTGCTGCATCTTTATTTGTTTCACCAGAATAAACAACACAATTATTTCTTTTTCCCCATTCTTTTAATTGATCCACAGCTCCTGCTCTAAACGTATCTGCTGCAACAAACGAAACTTGATATCCTTTTGATTGATAAAAGGCTCCCAACTTTCCAATTGTTGTTGTCTTCCCTGCACCATTGACACCAATCATTAAAACAATAAATGGTTTTTTTTCTTTTTTAATTTCAAGTGATTGAGCATAAGGAGACAATCGTTTAATAATTTCTTCTTTTACAACTTGTTTAATACTATCTGCCTCTGTTGCTCCCTTTTTTTTGATTGCATCTAAAATTGCCGTTGTTGTTGAAACCCCAACATCTGCCATTAAAAGAGAATCTTCTAAATCTTCTAAAGAAGCAGCATCTATTTTCGAAAAAGAAAACAGCTTTGCTGTTTTTTTCATTCCAAGCTTAAAGCTTTCCAACCAACTCATTTTCATTCCTTTTTGTAATTAAAACAGAAACAATTTCTCCTGTTTTACTTGAATTTGTTTTAACTTTTAAATAATTTTCACTATATCCAACACCATTTTGTTCCACTAAAACATTTAGGCGCTTTCCTTCAAATTCAGTTAACTTTAGATTTAACAATCGATTCCCCACTTCGCGTAATTTAGCAGCACGCTCTTTTCTGATCTTCATCTCAACCATTGGCATTTTAGCTGCTGGCGTTGAAGGACGTTCTGAATATGGAAATACATGTAATAATGAAATTGGAGCTTCTTGAACAAACTGCAAGGTGTTTAAAAACATTTCTTCTGTTTCAGTTGGAAATCCAGCAATCATATCTGCACCAAAAACAAAATCTTTTCTTTTTGAAAGGAGTTTATGACAAGCTTCAACAACTGGAGCTGATAAATGTCGCCGTCCCATACGTTTTAAAATCATATCATCACCAGATTGCATTGATAAATGAAGATGCGGCATCATCACTTCGTTATCCGAAAATAAATCAATCAATTCATCATTCATTAATGCAGGATCAAATGACCCCAAGCGCAAACGCTTAAGTCCTTTAACCTCTTTTATAATGCGTTTAAGTAACGCATTTAACCCATAAGGATAAGAAGCAATATCAACACCCGTTAAAACCAATTCTAGGAAGCCATTTTCAACAAAGCGCTTTGCTTCAAAAATCACTTGATCTGGCTCCAACCCTTTATTCTTTCCTCTTGCCTTATGAACAATGCAAAATGTACACGCATGCGAGCAACCTTGTTGAATTTGCAAAAAAGCTCTTGTACGAGATTCAAAATCAGACACAACTGGAACGTTTGTGTTTGCATTCATAATATCGCTCACTTGAATTTTAGGTCCGAATAACAGTTTCTCTCGATCCAACTTTTCAATATTTCCAACAACTTTAAAAACCTCTGGCATACTTGCATATCGCTCCGCGTCCAATTGAGCAGCACATCCTGTTACAATAATTTTCATATCAGGATTTTCTCTTGCTACACGACGAATTGTTTGCCGACATTGGCGCTCTGCCTCGCTTGTTACAGCACACGTATTAATCACAAAAAGATCATCTTTATCAGATAACAACTCTTCTATGATTTTTGATTCAAATGTATTTAATCTGCACCCGAAAGAAATTATTTTCATCAGCTTTTTTTCTTTCTTTTTTTCAAAAAGGAACGTTTTTCTTTCTCTTGTTTTCGCTTGTTAAACTTTGTTATTTTAACCTTTTTAATGTGACGTGCGTCCACATCTAAAACTTGAAAAACAATCCCTGAAGAATGTTCGATTTTTTCTCCAACACGTGGTAAACGACCAGCCAAATGAAAAACAAGTCCTCCAACTGAATCAACATATTCTTCTTTTTCCTTTTTCGTCATAAAAGGACCAATCATTTTTTCTAAATCTTTTAATAAAATTCTTGCATCTGCCTGAATGACACTATTCCCAATTTTGTGCAATACTGGAGCCTCATCTAAAGCATCATGTTCATCTTCGATTTCACCCACAATTTCTTCTAGTAAGTCTTCCAAAGTAATCAATCCATCTGTTCCACCATATTCATCAATAATAATAGCCATCTGAGCTTTCTTTTCTTGCATTTCACGAAGCAAATCTAATGCTCGAACTGAAGGCGGAACAAATAAAATACTTCCTGTCATTAACTTTTTAACAGAAACTTCCTCATTTTCCATCATTGCGCATAAAATATCTTTCACATGAATCACACCAACAATGTTATCAATAGTTTGCTCATATACAGGTAATCTGGTAAACTTTTCCTCTGCCATCATTCTCTTTAATTCATCTGATGAAGCATCAATATTAATCCCTGTAATATCAATGGTTGGAATTCTGATTTCACCAGCCCTAATATCTCTTAATCTAAAAAGATTTTTAAGCAGAGAAATTTCATCAGGATCAATTAAAACTTTATCACCGCGTTCAACACGTTCATCCATAATTTCTTCAATTGTTTCTAATACTTTTTCTTCTTCTGGTGGTCGAACAAAAAATGATTTAATTTTTGAAAATATTGTCATTATTCCACATCCTTATATGGGTTTTCATACCCCAACGATTTCATTATTTTTTTCTCAAGAGATTCCATTTTCACAGCTTCTTTTTCATTTAAATGATCATATCCTTGCAAATGAAGTGTTCCATGAATCAACAAATGAGCCAAATGTGCTTCAAATGTTTTTTCTTGTGCTTTAGCCTCTTTTAAAACAGTTTCATAGGCAACAATAATATCCCCCGCCAACCATAAAAAACCTTTTTGAGGAGGATTACCCGTTTCAAAAGATAATACATTCGTTGAGCTATCTTTTCCCCGATATCTAAAATTCAAATCATGAACAAAATCATCATCAGCTAACACTAAAGAAACCTCAGCCGGCGTATAAGAACTCCACGCCGACTGAATAATTTTTTTACAAAACGCTTGAACAGCTGAAACACGCCTTGAATATCTTTTATCTAATTGTTGAATACATATATCTATCTCTGACATTATTCCTTACTTTCAGAATTGGCTTTATCATAGGCTTTCACAATTTTTGAAACAAGCCCATGACGAACAACATCTTTTTCAGAAAATTCCACAAAAGCAATACCAGGAACTTTTTTCAAAATTTTTACAGCATCTAAAAGGCCAGAAACCGTTCCCCGAGGCAAGTCTGTTTGCGTTAAGTCGCCATTAATAATCATTCTTGATCCTTCACCTAAACGCGTTAAAAACATCTTCATTTGCATAGGCGTTGTATTTTGAGCTTCATCTAAAATCACAACACTATGACTTAATGTTCGACCACGCATATATGCCAATGGAGCTACTTCAATTTCACCATTTTCAAGCTTTTTATCAACCATATCTGCTGGCAACATTTCATAAAGTGCATCATAAAGTGGCCTTAAATATGGATCAATTTTTTCCTTTAAATTTCCCGGTAAAAAGCCCAAATTTTCACCAGCTTCAACCGCTGGTCTTGTTAAAATAATTCGATCCACTTTTCCTTCTAACATTGCAGAGACTGCTTTAGCAACAGCTAAAAAAGTTTTCCCAGTCCCCGCAGGACCAAGACCAAAAACCATTTCATATTTATTCATGGCTTCAATGAAAGCACCTTGCGTTTCACTTCTAGGATTAATGTGACGTTTTTTTGTTTTTAACGTCAAATCTGAAGCGGCATAAACTTCTCCTGTAATTTCAGCTGTCATTTTGACTCCTTTTCAGTTATTTACCATTCTTCTTTCATTATACCATGGTTAAACATTTTTGACAAGTGTAATTCACTTTACGCCTCAACCCCTGTTAAAGATGTTGCCGAAGCTTTTGTGATCTTTAACATCACAATCTGATTTAAAAAGCTATCGGGTAATGAAACATGCGTTCCTTGAAGATAAGGTGTATACCCAACCAACTGTCCTTCTTTTTTACCTTTTTCTGTTAATAAAACAGGCAAAATTTTACCAACTGTTTGAGAATTAAATTCTTGTTGTTGAGACATTAATTCTTTTTGCAAAATCATTAATCTTTTGGTTTTAACATCTTCAGCAACCTGATTTTTCATAATAGATGCAGGCGTTCCTGGTCGTGGTGAATATTTAAATGAAAAAGAGCTTGCATAACGCACACGCTTCACCACTTCCATTGTTTGTTGAAAATCATCTTCTGTTTCACCAGGGAAGCCAACAATAAAATCTGAAGACACAGCGATATCTGGGCGAGCCTTTCTAAATGAAGCCACAATTTCTTCATAACTTGAAGCAGTATATTGCCTATTCATTGCTTTTAAAATTTTATCACTTCCAGATTGGATTGGTAAATGAATATAAGGCATCAATTTATTTAAATCTTTATGGGCTTCAATCAAATTTTGCGTAATTTTTGAAGGATATGATGTTGTATATCTGATACGTTCCAATCCATCGATCTCAGCAATTTTTCGAATTAAATCCCCTAAATCAGAAGCGCCTTCACCATGCCAACAATTAACATTTTGACCCAAAAGCATAATTTCTTTTGCCCCTGTTTCAACCAAATCTTTAGCTTCTTGAATAATTTCATCAGCAGGTCTTGAATATTCACACCCTCTTGTATATGGTACAACACAATAGGTGCAAAAATTATCACACCCTTCTTGAACAGCTAAAAAAGCAGTCGCTGATGTAGCTTTTGTTTTTGGCAAATAATCAAATTTTGAATCAGCAGGAAAATCAGCCAATAAAACACGACCTTTTTTCCTATTATATGAAGAAACAATCTCAGGCAAGCGATGATAATTTTGGGGCCCCAATGCAATATCAACTAAATGAGAACGCTTTAAAATTTCTTCCCCTTCAGCTTGAACAACGCAACCACAAACAACAATCAATGTTTCTTTGCCATCTTGTTTTCTTTTTTCTTTAAACTCATTTAATCTGCCAATTTCAGAAAATAATTTTTCAGAAGCTTTTTCTCTGATATGGCATGTGTTTAACAACAAAATATCTGCTTGTTCAGGATCAGTTGTTTCTTGATACCCATGAACAAACATAGCATCCCTCATTCTTGCTGAATCGTATGCATTCATCTGACAACCAAATGTTTTGATAAAAATCTTTTTCAAAATTTAAACTCCTTATCTTACTTTAAATAATTTTCAACCTTAGTTTTAAGGTTATTAATAACTTGTTTTCTTAAAAATGGATCTGCTTTACCTTGTTTTGGAAAAATCGTTTTTTCAAATGTTTGATACTCGCTATCAGACAAAACTTCTTTTGCTGTTTCCATCATTTTTCTTTGCTTCCATAAAGAAGCCAATTTCAATAATTCTTGTTTTTTCTCTTCAGATAACTGATAACTCTTTAACAATGCTGCTGCTTCAGATGAATATTTCCGTGTTGTTGGATAAAACCATTTTTGTTCAGCAGGCTCTGAAGCTAAAAGCAATAACACAAAAGGATGTAAAACCTCTCCTTTAAAAGAATAATTATCGTTTGAATTCAACGCTGATTTTATTTGATCCAAATAAGAAACCAGTAATTTTCTTTTTTCGCTATCCGTATCCATTTCAATCATCATTTTTGCCAATTGTGTTTGAGCATAAGCATTTCCATTATCAGCAGCCAAATGATAAAAAAGAAGAGCCTTCATTTCATTTTTTTGAGCATTTTTTTCACCATTTTTAAAAATACCTGCCAATCGAATTTGAGATTCTTCATCATTTTCCATGATAGCACAATTTTGATATAAAGGAATTGATGCCTTCACATTTTTTAAATACATTGTTTCAGCTTGTGGACAAACAGCAAACACAGAAGACGAAACCAAAAAGGATGTTAAAAAAAGAATAAATTTATTCATCAAAATTAACCTCTACTTTTGAAACAGATTCTGGAGCAGGAACAACTTGAGCTTCAAACGAAAGCTCACTATTCCCATCAATAACTTTTTCAAGATAATAGATACGCTTTCTAGCAACCACATGATCGCTATAATCATAAACAACTGCCTTTGTTAATGGCAACTGCCCCTGATAAACAGATGTATTTACAATTACTCCTTTAATAAGTAAACGACTTGTACCAACTTCATTTACCCCAATTTCATAAGAAATATTTTGAACTTTCAAAGCCTCTTTTGGTGCAAATTCACTTGAAGAAACTTCTACTTTAACCTCTTGATTTTCCAAACTTTGAACAACTTGTTGTTCGATTTCTTTTTCAACAATAGGAGCACTTTCTAACTGAATGTTTTCTTCACTTATTTGGCCACCCAAAACAGATTCATTTTCTTTTTCTGGTAAAGAAATTTCTTCCTGCGAAAAAGTCAAATCACTTTTTAATTCTTCACCAATAGGCACCGAAGCAATACTTGGTATTTCTTCCACAATATCTTTTTTAAAATTAGCCTCATCTTGTGATGTTTCTAAATTCAATGGTTGTTTATCCTCAATTTGAATACCCAAATCCAAAGGTGTCACAGAAGCTATTTTTTTTGATATCTGACCACTTTTTTGATCTGTTTCATTTTTTTCATTCGACCCAAAGGCCTTTTCAATTGACTGGTTCATAAACTGAACTAAAAAATCCTTTTGACTATAAGCTGCATAGCAAATACCAAATCCGATTCCAAGCCAAACAACAAGCGAAACAAAAGTTGTTTTTTTAGATTTAACAGGCTTAAATTCTTCAGGAACAAAATTAAATGGATCTTTTGAAAATTTTGGCTCCTTCATTTCTTCTATTGGATCATTAAATAAAGAAAGAGAAATTGGCTCATGAGGTTCATCTAAAAATGTTTTTTCTTCTTTTTTATTAGGAATATCAAAAATATCCATTGTTTGATCAAGCATTGATTTTTCATTTTTAGAAGAAGTCAATTCAACAATATCTTCTTCATGATCAAAATAACAACCACATGCAGAACAATGGCATTTCTTCCCTTTTAACGAGATATCTTTATCCAAAATTTGATACTGTGTAAAACATTTTGGGCAAATAATTAACATTTAGCTTTTCCTTTTAAAAAAAATAGTGTAAGTATAATATAAACGATTTTTAAATAACTTACAACAGTTTTCAATAGGGGCATCAAAGTGGCAACAAATAAATTATCAACACCAATTGCTGAATTCAATGGCGTTTCTTTTAAATATCCAACAGGTCCTGAGGTTTTAAAGGATATTCAACTTACCCTTCAACCTGGATCATTTTATTTTATGACAGGGGAAAGTGGTGCAGGAAAAACATCTCTTTTAAGCTTGCTTTATTTGAATAATATCCCAACAAAAGGTCGCATTAGATTATTTGGCTATGCATTAGACACATTATCAAGAGAAGCAAAAGCTCAAATCAGACGACAAATTGGCGTTGTTTTTCAAGACTATCGCCTTCTTGATCATTTAAATGCATTTGATAATGTTGCCTTACCGCTCAGAATTTCAGGCACAAAAGAACAAGACATAAAAAAACACGTTCGAGAATTGTTAGCATGGGTTGGCCTTGAGAAGCAACTTGATAAATATCCCCATGAATTATCTGGTGGTGAAAAACAACGCGTTGCTATTGCAAGAGCCGTTATTAATCGCCCTCGCCTTTTATTAGCTGACGAACCAACTGGTAACGTTGATGATGCTATGGCTAAAAGATTAATATATTTATTTTTAGAACTCAATAAACTTGGCACAACAACTGTTATTGCCACACATAACCATAACCTTATTAAACATTTTGGCTTCCCTCGCCTTCATTTATCCCATGGGCACATTGAAGCGGTTGAAAAAAACAACACATCAAACAAAGGTTAATCAAGGAACAATATTATGAAAAAAAGAACAGACATTCCATTTTCATCCGATTCATCAAAATTTTTCATTCCATGGCTGAGTATGTTTATGGTATTTATTGCCACATTAATTTTAGCTATAGCCATTGTGGTTTATTCTTCCGTTCAATCATGGACAAGCAACATATCTGGAACGCTCACCGTTCAAATTCCAACATACACTGAAAAAGGCGAAAGCAGAGAAGATCAAATCAATAAAGATATTGAAATGACGCTCACTCTTTTAAGATCAAGTGAAGGCATCACAGGAGCAACCCTTTTATCAGATGATCAAATTTCAACTTTGATGGAACCATGGTTAGGACAACGCGATGCCATTAATGAATTACCTCTTCCAAAAATTATTGATGTGAACGCGGATCCAAATAATTTTCCAAATATCAGAAGATTGAAAGCTGATTTATTTGATCAAGTTCCAGAAGCAATTTTAGATAGTCATCGTGCAGCACTTTCTGATCTTGTGGCCTTTTTTGAAAATATGGTTCATTTAATTGCTTTTATTTTATTACTAATCTTAATTACAACAGCTCTCTCTGTTATCTATGTAACAAAATCTAGCATGTCTGTTCATCAAAAAGTTATTGAACTGATTCATATGATGGGAGCCAGTGATTTTTATATTACAATTCAATTTGCTATGCGCAGTTTTAAACTTACTTTACTTGGCAGTTTTATCGGATTTTTATTAGCTATCCCAATTATGGTATTATTTGATTATTTCTTGCGTCAAATGAGCTCTAGTTTTGTTCTTGAAAGCACGTTGAATCCATTACAATGGCTTATCTTAATAAGTGTTCCAATTTTAACGGCATTGTTATCTTTTGTAACTGCTTATAGAACTGTTTCAAAAACATTAAAACAAACGTTATAGATGATAAAAAAACTGATAAACATTAACATTTATTTTTCTATGATTTTCTTGATGTTTTGGCTCATCGGATTTTTATTCTTTAGCCTTTACGCCTTATCATTTAAATATGCACCACAAACACATTCGGATGCTGTTGTTGTTTTAACTGGCGGAAGCAATCGAATTAACACAGGGCTTAAACTGATTAAAGATAAAAAAGCAGAATATATGTTAATTTCAGGGGTTCATAAAGAAGTAACAAAGCAAAAATTATTTCCAAATGTTGAAGAAAATATATTAGATAAAATCACTTTGGGGTATATGGCTCTAAACACAAAAGGAAACGCAAAAGAAGTGAATGATTGGATTAAAGAAAAGAATATTCACTCGATTTTATTGGTTACAAGTTTTTATCATATGCCCAGAAGTATTTTTGAAATTCAACAATTAAATAAAGAAATTCAAATTGCACCTCTTCCTGTTTTTCCAAAATCATTCAACAATTCTGTTGATTGGATTAAAACAAGATATGCTTGGTTGCTTTTTATTGAATATCACAAAGTTATTTACACAAGGATAAAAGCCCTCTTTTGAAAGGATATCATATGACAAAAACTTATAAATTATCAAAAATCAGATCTCATTGTTTTAATCTGTTTTTATATCTTGGCACATTTATATTATGTGTTTTATATTTACCAACAATGTTTATGTCAACCAAAGGATCAGGCTGCTTTCCAAGAGTTTGGTCAAAAACAATGCGTAAAGCTTTAAAAATTATTTGCAATATTGAAGTTGAAATTAAAGGTCTTGAAAATTTACCAAAAGAACCTGGGTATATTGTTGCTGCAAAACATCAATCAGCAATGGAAACCACTCTTTTTCATAGCATTATTCCAAACCTCTTTTATGTTTTGAAAAGAGAATTACTTTTCTTGCCTTTAGTTGGTTTTTATTTCTTAAAAACAGGCTGTATTGCTATTGATAGAAAAGGTGGCACAAAAACCATGCGTAAAATGGTTACAGGCGTAAAAAAGAACTTAGCACGAGGAATGAATTTAACTATCTTCCCTGAAGGAACAAGAACAGCTCCTGGAAGCAAAAAACCATATTCTCCTGGGGTTGCTTTTCTTTATGAACAATGCAATGCCCCTATTGTTCCTGTTGCATTAAACACGGGTTATTGCTGGGGAAGAAATCAAAAATATAAAACACCTGGTATTGTTACCATTTCATTTTTGCCAGTTATTGAACCAGGCCTCAACAAACGCGAATTTATGAAAAAACTTTATGATGTGATTGAAACTGAACAAGATAAACTCATCCATCCAGAAGAACTTTTAAAACAAAGAAAAGGTTTATAATGATTGAAAGAAAAATCGTCTTAGGCGTCTATTCTGATTCCAGTTTAAATAACGTTGAACTTTGCTTGATTGAAACAGATGGCATTGATATATTTGGCAAACCCATTTCATTACTTCGTCCTTATAACAGCGAGTTAAAAGACAAAATTTATAAATTTATGCTTAAAGGCGATTTTTCTAATACATCTAGCATGACAGAAATTTCAAAAGAAATTACTGCTTTTCATAAAGAGGTTATTTCAGAATTTATTACCTTAAATAAACGCCAATATCCTCATATTGATTTAATTGGCTATTCAGGACATACTGTTTATCAAAATCCAGATGAAAAGGTAAACATAACTCTTGGAAATTTTGAAGAGCTTGCCACTCATTTTAACATCCCCTTTGTTGGCAAATTTTTAAATTCAGACTTAATGGCAGGTGGTCGTGGCGGCCCTATTTTCAGCACCTTTTATGATGCCTTAACAAGAAATGAAAAGAAACCTCTTTGCATTGTTTCTTTAGGGGGAATCATCACTTTAACCAATATTAATCCATTTGGTCAATTGCAAGCATTTGATTCTTCAATTGGGCTGGTTTTATTAGATCATTGGATATATAATAAAACAGGCGCAGAAATGGATTTCAATGGGAAATATGCCAAACTAGGTAAAATTGATGACTCTTTGGTAAATCGCCTTTTAAAAGATAAATATATCCTTAAAACACCCCCTAAAACCGTTCGTCGTGAAAGTTTTATGGATTTATATAAGCATGTGGAAGGTTGTTCTTTGGAAACGGGGGCAGCTTCTCTTACAAATTTTATTGCAAAAAGCATTCCATTTAGCGCTTCTTATTTTAACGAAGAACCAATGCAATTTATTTTAACAGGTGGGGGAATTTATAATCCAACGCTTGTTCAAATGATTAAACAAGAAATTAAACAACCAATTAAAACAGCTCTTGATTTAGGATGGGATAATGATACATTAAATGCACAAGGATATGCTTTCCTTGCTGTACGCTCCATTTCAAACCTTCCAATTAGCTTTCCCCAAACAACTGGGGCTTATGAAGCCGTGACAGGTGGAAAAACATTTTATCCATCAGATTTGCGATTCGCATAAAATTTAACCATTTTTAATGAATAAAACTATTTTTTAGCATTATTTTTACATAAAAAAGTATATAAAATTCAAGATTTTATGAAATTTTTATATTTTTTCTTGCTTTTTTTATTTGATTTGTATATATTGCAGTCTTCCGTTCAAATCAACAAAAGAGGAAAAAATGAAACAAATTATTCGTAAAACAGTTTTAACGTTAACGGCATTTATGTCAGTTAATTCTGCTTTTGCAAACACATTAACACCAACACCTGAAACAGTTAAAAATGGTGTTACTGCTACTCAAACAAAAAATAAAGATAAAAAAATTGCAAATACATTACCACCATCATACGATGGCAAAGCAATGGTAAACACTTTACCTCCATCATACGAAGGCAGAGCAATTGCAAATTCATTACCACCAACCTATGAAGGAAAAGCTCTTGCAAATTCATTACCACCAACCTTCGATGGCAGAGCAGTTTGCAAACAAGCTATTAAATTTAACATTCTCGACTCTCAACGCGTTAGAATGGGATAAAAAAGGATACAAGAAAGAAAGGAAAGAGTTTAGTTATCATCTTTTCCTTTCTTTACTTTGATCATCACAAACGCCTTTAAAGGTGTTTTTTTTATGCTTAAAAAAATTGATATCTTTAACAAATAAAAAAAAGAGAGTCAAAAGACTCTCTTTTCCTTTTTTTATATTTGCTTAGAATTTATATTTCAAAGAAGCCAATCCGGTGTGATTTGTGTAATCTCCTTTGAAAACACCTTCATATTCTAAAGCAATTTCTGCTTTTCTGTTGATATCTAAACCAACGCGAGCACCAATTTCAATACCAAACTTATCCAAGTTTTCTGTTACAACATCATAACGAGCACCGTTAACCAATGTCACAGAATTTTCCAAATCTGGTTCTAAGAAATCATATGTAATAGCTGCGCGCAATTCTGGATACCATGCAATTGATGGAGAAAGAGTGTACCCAATAGTATATTGAGCACCCAAAATACCCGTTAACACATGACCATCTGCACCGCTGACTTTTTGACCAGCGCTATCTGTATGTCCATGTTGTTTAATATAGGTATATCTTAACCCAATTTCAGGCGACAAAACACCACTGGCCCAATCACCCACAACAAATGGTCCCATTTTATTACCAAACATGATTTGGCCACCAAAAACATCCACATCATATTCAGCTTTTACACGTTCTGTATAAACCTTTTTGTTTTCTTCATAAGAAGAACGCGTATATAAGGCTAACCAATTTGTATAAAATCTATCAGGATTATATTCGCCATAAACAGCAACTGTGTGTGATTCAACTTCTGTATCGCGTTGAACTGCCGTTCCATCTGATTTTGCAAATGTATAGGCAACACCAAGTTTTGTGTCACGAGCAATATGTTTATCAAACCCAATGGCAAATCCTTCTGTATCCATGTCAAAACCTTTATCGCCCGTATATTCAGATTGACCATAAAGGCTTTGCATCCAAACTCGAGATTTGCGTTCTGGGAAGCGATAGAATCGTTTTCCTCTATGAACATATCCTGTTCGATCCATTGATGCATATAATTGCTTTGAAATCATGCCATGCAAACGTTGAGTGATTTCTGTTGCTTGAGCTTGAATAAGTGGAGAAACATCTGGCGCAATGCCATCTAAAGCATCTTTATAAACTTTAGAATCGCATCCTCCTGGAGCTTGAGCCAAGTTATTCAAAAGATCTCTGATTTCTTGAGCTCTATTGTGGCCAACCATATCTTCTTCAGATTCAACCCATGCATTATGAACACATCCACCATTCGGACAGATTGGTCGAATTTTAGTTAGTTCATAAACACCATCACCCTTATATTTAATGTTATACATGCCATTTTTAGTGATGGTTGCAAACCCAGTGTTATCTACAACATTTAAAGTTGAAGCATCCAAAATTTTAAATTCTTTTGGGCCTTCCCCTTTATTCATATGTTCACCAGCTTTAACACGAATGGTAATCGCTGTATCATCACTGGAAACATTAATTGTGTTTGCACTTAAACCACCAAAATTCTTGCCTAAATCATTCACTTTACCATCTTTTGTGTTTAAATGAACAAGCATTTCTGATCCAGCGTTCACATTGATTACATCACCATAAACAGCTGATTTACCCACATCAATTCGGCTGTTATTCACATTAACCGTTCCTGTTTTTGAACCGCCTTTATTAATAACACCTTGGGTCAAATCTTTCGAATGATGCAATTGCAAGGAACTGTTTGAAATATTTAATGTTCCTTTATTCACAACATCTTCGCTATCTGCAAACAAACGAACTTTTTGACTTGGAGCTGGATGACCACTATTTTCAGTTTGTTGACTATAATATGGATCATAATCCAAATCAATTGTATCTTTAGCGCCTTGAATGGTCACTGTTCCACCTGTTTCATTATAGATAGCGGATCCACCTTTTGTTGCACTGTTATTTTTAAAAGTTGTTGTTGCGGCATTATTAATTGTTAAAGTTCCGGCATTATAAATGGCACCACCTGTTGAAGCCGAGTTGGAATCAAACGTTGCGCCTTCAATTGTTGCTGAAGCATCAGCTAAATTATAAATAGCACCGCCTTTTTCTGTTGCCTTATTGCCTTGGAATGTATCATTCGTTGAAGTTAAGGTTCCTTTAGGAAGTGTTACACCAGTGGCTAAATTGGATATTGAACTTGTTTCATTCAGAATAGCCCCACCATTTTTACTTGAGTTAGAGCTATAAGTGTTTCCTTCTGAATCAAATTTACCAGTATTATGAACAGCCCCACCAGTTTGTTGCGACATATTGTTACTAATAACAGCATTTTTAACCGTTAAATCACCTTTAGCCAATCCAACAACTGGGCCATTTTCAACAGCTTGAATTCCCACCACATCGTTACGAATAGCACCGCCAGCACCTTTAGCATCATCATCTGTTTTATTGCTATCAAGCGCACCTCCATTAATTACCATTGTTCCAGCATTATAAATGGCACCACCTTGATAACCACCGATGTTGTTTTTCATTGTAACATTGTTTAATTCTGCTTCGGCAGCAACTGTTTTTAAACTTCCATCAGATGATTTATAAACATTACCAATGTTATAAATAGCACCCCCAACTTGTCTTGCTTTATTATCCACAAATGTATCATTCGTTGATGTTAAAACAGCTTTTGGTGGGTTATATACAACACCATCAGCTTCTTTTGAAGAACTCACTGCATTTCCAATGGCACCACCCGAATCGGCAACATTTCCTTCATATTGGTTTGAAATTGAGTTGGCAGTTGAAACGTTTGAAATCGCCCCACCGATCACAAGAGTACTCTGATTATTATCCGTTGCTCTGTTTTCTTTAAATGTTGAATTTGAAACGGTTAAAGTTCCATATTCAACAGAAGTTGGCTTATCATCTGTTCGATTTGTGACAACAAAATCATTAGAAATAGCACCGCCATTTCCCGTTGATGTGTTCGTTAAAAATCCAGCATCATCAATTGTTAAATTACCCGTATTTAAAATGGCACCACCATTTGTTTTTGACGTGTTGCTAACAAAATCATCCCCTTTTGAAGTAACCGATGCATTTTTATGAACATAAAGTGCACCTCCTGCTTCAGCAGCAGAGTTTTGATAAAATCTGTTACCAGACATTTGCAAGGACTTTCCAGAAAAATCAACGGCACCACCATGCCCTAATAATTCACCAGTTGTTCCCAATCTGTTAACCGCGTTGTTTCCAACAAAAGTGTTGTTTGTTACTGTAGCTTTAGAGTTTCCTTCAATATTAACGGCGGCTCCATTTCCTTGAGCGGAGTTATTGATAAAGGTATTATTCGAGACATTAACAGTAATTTCATTTGATGAATCTGCAGTGGCAACAATGCCAGCACCAAGATCGTTTGTTCCATTTTGATCTTGAGCACCAACAGTTGAAGATCCATAAAAAACGTTATTTTTTGCAGTTAAATTCGTGTTATAGGCAAAGACAGCTGGTCCACCAGAAACATCCAAATCAGCTCCAGCGGAATCTTTTATCGTATTATCATTTTTTAAATAATCGGTTAAATTTTGGATATAACCAGCAACATTATCCCCTTTAACATTCGCAATATTTGAATAATCAACCCCTTGTTTCATATCCCCAACATTTTGAATAATTAAGGTTCCGCCACCTGTTTGATTTTTTAAATCATATGAAATTGTTCCTTTAATTGTTTCACCTTGAATAGCTTGACCAGAGGAAGTGTTTCCATCAACAGTAAGCGTTAAACCTGGTTTTGTAATACCATAAGCATTCATAATTTCCCAGACTGAACCTTTTTGAAGAACTTGATTTGGCGATCCAGCTGTCATATTAAATGTATTAGAACTAGCTGTTCCCGCATTAACGCTATCAATCCAATCGGCAAGATCTCCCGTCCCTGAAAAAGATGGGTAACTTAATGTCATTGAACTTAAAATAGTTGCCCCCAATAAAAACGCCGTTATTTTTGTCTCCCTCATAATACCTCCAACGTTTAAGAAAAATAGAATAGTCCTATTCTGATTCTAACACCTTTTAATCCATCCGTCTAGCAAAAAATAGTAATATGTTGATTTTTTTAATCAAATAAATTAAAAAATTTTGCTAAAAAAACATAAAACTTTTAAAAAGCCATAAAAAAACCGCCTTTCGGCGGTTTTTTTTACTTTCACCTAAATCGTCACAGCGCAACATTCTTCTGCCGTTGATGTTGTTTCTGGCGGCGTTGAAGTTATAGGCGTTGTTGATGAATAACCACAAGCGCGTGCTGCTGCTATACAAGATGCATGGTCAGGATTATCTTGAGCATCACACATCTGTTGCATACATTCACATTCATTTGCACAAGACGTTATAAATGGTGTTGTTGTGCTATTTGGTGTTGTTGATGT
>JAZOOQ010000072.1:0-49264 GCA_045655105.1 Alphaproteobacteria bacterium
TTGAAAAAATAGTATTTAATGTTATCATTAATGAGGCAATAACCATTAAATAAAAAGCCATATTAATTTGAAAAGTTACCCCTTTTTTCAAGTTTAACAATAATGTGGATGCAATAATAACAAAAAAGCCAATATATTGCCAAAAATAAAGTTTTTCCCCCACAATAATATAAGCAAAAACAGGAAGCAAAATTTTCCCCAATGAAAACATTGCGCCAACAACAGAGGTATCAATTCTTTTTAACGCTTTAAAATAAGGAATTTGATATAAAATTTCAAATAAGGCGACAACAAATAAAATCGGCAACATTTGTGGATGAATATTTAAAACATCCCCTCCCCCAAATAATATTAAAAAAGGTAAAACAAATAAATTTGTTATCCCCAAATAAAAAATTGTGGAAGCATTTGTTTTAAACATAAAATTTGATACACGCGCATCCAATATATTTGAAACCGCATGTAACATCGGCGCAATAAAGGCAATTAATAAAGCAAACATAAAATTTCTCTTTTCAGCGTTGTTTCTATCATATCTATGGGCAATTGTCAAATTTCAAAGATTACCATTCTTCTTTCAATAATTTTTTATTCAAAGAAAAAGCATTAATTCCCATTCCAAACCAAAAACAAAATAGCAATAAAATAAAATATTTTAAAGATTCAAAACCACCAATGGTTGAAAACAATAATAAAATTAAAAAACTTACAATCCGTCCAACATTTAAAAACATTTCACGCAAAGCAAAATATTCAATTTTAAAACGGCGTTTTACTGTTTGAGTATTCGCCGTATTAAACATATTAACTTCAGCCGTTAAATCAAACAACTTGACTGCACTTGCACAACAAAAATTATAAAAAATAAATGTTCCCTTCTCTGGTGCAATCACAAACAACACGGTTCCCACAAAAGCCATTAATAAACTCCAGCTTATAAGTGAAGTAAATTTTGTATAAGATCCATATTTTGCAAATAATAGATTGGTTAAAACTGCCACAAAATTAAAAACAGCGGTGATCACACCCAATTTAAAATCTGTTTTAAAAAGATAAACGATATAAAGCGTTACAATTGCATTTAAAGATCCAATTAATGACAAGCCATTAAAAAATTCCATTCTGTATAAATTATTAATAATTTTATCTTTTTTTGTTCTTTTATAATATCTTAACAAAGAAAATTTAACCCTTCTTTTAGGCTTTGGCATTTTAAAGCGAATAGTGAGCAATAATTCCACCAACATTAAAATAAGCAAAAACAAAATCGTTCTTGAAATAGAATCAACTGTTAAAAAATACCCTAACATAATTGGAGATAAAATCTTAACACCGCCTTTAATCGTGTTTAAAACCCCTCTAAATGAAATCATTTTAGCTCGAGAGATATTTTCAGAAACCATTAAATTCCATGTAAAAGCTTTTAATGCCGTTGCAGATCCCAGTAATATTGCTGAAAGAGGCAAATAATTAATCACATTTTCTTTCAAAACCATAATCAAGCACAATGCAAAAAAATTAGTTATAATTCCGATGCGATATAAAAATAAGCGATATCCTTTTTTTATAGTGTTTCCAGTTAAAAAAGCTAAAAACAAAACAGCCGCATAAAACATTATAAAATATGCAGAAATTGCTAAAACATTTTGATCTGCAGTTTTAAAAAAATAGGCAACCAAAAAAGTTGTGATAAAAATATTTGTAATCGTATTTAAAGAATCTGCCAACATCAAAGAGGCGGTTAATGATTTAAACGGATTTAACTTTTTCAGTTGCCCAAGCATCTTTTATTTTACCAAAGCATTTAATAAACGAACACCCCAGCCAGTGGCTCCTTTTGGCGTCAATGGTCTAGATTTTTCATATTTATCAACTCCAGCAATATCAAGGTGCGCCCAAGAAGTTCCTTCTTTAATAAAACGATTTAAGAAACAAGCAGCCGTGCTTCCACCAGCTAAACGCCCACCAATATTTTTCATATCAGCAATATCAGAATCTATCATTTTATCATATGCTTTATTCATTGGCAATCGCCACACTTCTTCATCAACAGAGCGTCCTGCAGATGAAATTTCTTCAACTAAAGCATCATCATAAGAGAACAATCCAGCATATTCTTCTCCAAGAGCAGCCATAACAGCGCCTGTCAATGTAGCTAAATCAATTATTTTTTTCACGCCATAAGTTTCTTGCATATACCATAAGCAGTCTCCCAAAACAAGACGCCCTTCTGCATCCGTATTTAAAATTTCAACCGTTTTTCCAGAGAGTGATGTAACAACATCTCCAGGACGCGTTGCCGAACCTGATGGCATATTTTCAACAAGTCCAACTATTCCTATAACATTACTTTTCACCTTTCGAAGAGCCAATGAACGCATAGAAGCAACAACAACTGCCGCCCCCGTCATATCTTGTTTCATATCACCCATTCCAGCACCAGGCTTTAATGAAATACCACCAGAATCAAATGTAACCCCTTTTCCAACAAATCCTATATCAAATGTTTTTTTCTTAGGATTTCCTTTCCATTTCATCACAGCAACTCTTGGTTCATTAACAGATCCTTGTGCAACCGAAAGAAGCATACCAAATTTTTTTGCCTTTAATTCTTTTAATGTTAACAATTCAATTTCAAGCCCTGTTTCTGATAACTTTTCAATAATTTCAGAAAAAATATTTGGTGTTAAATGATTTGCTGGTTCTGCACTTAAAGCTCTTGCAAAACAAACGCTTTCTAAAATTGCTTTTGTATCATCAAACAATGCTTTCATTTTTTTAGGATCTTCAGTCTCAAAAGAAACTTCTTTTAATTCCTTATCCTCTTTTTTCTTTGAAAAATATTTATCAAATTTAAAAGAGGATAAAAACAATCCTGTGGCAACAGCAGTTATTTCTTCTTCAACAGGCATTTTACCCTTTAAAGGATGATATAAAGCTTTTTCATCTTTAATGGCGAGAGCTAATTTTCCACCCACCTTTTCAAAAGCTGTTCGATCTGGAGTTTCTCCAGTCCCAACAATTAAAATTTTACTATCTAACCCTAAAACAGAAACTATTTCCCCTTCTTTTGCTTTAAAATTTGATTGTTTTAAAGCTTGAGCAACATATTTTTTTTGAGTTGTTGTCAAAACAGAAGTTTTTAATGTTTCTTTATCAGTTGCAAAAATTTGAACGCAATTTGGATCAGTCTCTTTTTTAAAATTAATTTTAATCATTTTTTAACCCCTTTGATTGTTTATCTTTTTTTATCATAGCAAGCTAATCAAAAAGTTAAAAGTTTTTTTTATCAGTTTTTAAAAAAACTTTCTATTTGAGGATCTTTATATTTTTTTACCAAATCAAAAGCCGTTTCACCATTCCTATCTTTTAAACTTAAATCCACCCCATATTCCATTAAAACACTTATAAAAGAAGGATATCCCAAAAGAACAGCAATATGCAGTAATGTTTCTTTTGTTTCTTCATCAGCTGAATTCACATCAGCACCAGCATTTAAAAGAATTTTAAAATATCTCATATCGCGTTGAACCAAAGCTTGTCGCAAAGCCTCATATCCAAGATTTTTTATTCTATTAGAGCCACAAAAACATTTATGCCGCATCAGAAGAACAATAACTTCTCTGTTTAAAATTGTTAAAGCTAATTCAATCGGTGTTTTTTTATATAAATATACTTCATTTAAATGAGCTTTTTTTTCAATTGCTTTTTCTACAAATGAAAGATTATTCGTTAAAATGCCTTGAAACAACAAACATTCATAAACTTTTTTTTCATTTTCATAGGCCTCAAAAAAATCTTTTATTCTTTTTGATTTTTCTCGAATTAATGAAGCACAACTTTTTCCTTCTTTATTACAAAGATATGGATTTGATCCCTTTTGAAGAAAAAATTTAAAAGCCTCAAAATTCTCGTTTTGAACAGCCAAATGTAATGGTGTATTCAAATTTTTGTCTACTGCATTAAAATCAATATCAGTTTCATTTAAAAACGAAAGGCAAGCAGCCTTTTGACTTAAAGCAGCAAAATGAGCTATTGTTTTCAAATCAAAATCTTTAACACACAATTGCTCTTTTTTATCTAAAAGTAATTTTATAATTTTTGAATTTCCAACTTCAAACGCCTTCATTAAAGGAGTTTGCCCTTTATAGTCTGATATAGTTTTATCTGCATTTAAACAAAGAAGCGATTGAACCATATCTTCGTTTTCATTACAAACAGCAAAAAAAAGTGGCGTTCGTCCTTTAGAATCTATAGCATTCACATCACAATGTAACTCTTTGATTTGATCAATTGTCACTTTTATTTTTTGTTCGGCTAAATGATGCAAAGCACCTTTTTCTTCTTTTTGTTTTACAACCAAAGTTGATTCTTTTAATAAAATCCTATGCAACAAAAAACTGTTTTTCGATTCTAAATCAAGTTGATTTTGAATCGATACTTGCATTTCTTTGATTGCAATTTTTACCATAGAAAAAGAAATATTTGGCATCAAAATAATAAAAACATTCTTTAAAACAAATTTTAGCAATTTTTTTAAATGTGTTTTTTCAAAAGCTAAAAACTTATTTAGCTCCACTACAAATTTATCTTCTTCTAATGGAATTGCTTTTAAAGGCAGAATTGAAACAAATAGATCTTTTTTCAAAAGATACTTTACATAATCAATGTAAGCAACTTGCAACTGTTGAGATAATATAAATTTATTTTGCAAATGTTTCCAATCTACATTCATCTGAACAAGATCTTGCAACTGAATAGATAAAGCAAATTTCATCCATGCTTCACCCCATTCTTGTTTTTCATTTTCAGAAACAGCTTTCAGTACTTTATCTTCTAAAGCATATTCATCTTCAAATGATGTTTTTTGTTCGGCTTGCAAAAATTTTCGTCTTAAGGATATAATCGATTCAAAAACATCACTAAAAAATCCGCACAAAACATCATTATCTTTTTGAATTTCTTCCCAATTAAAGTTTTTATTATTTCTGAGTAAATTGCTCTTTTTCTGAGCCACATCTAAAAAAGATTGATACATTTCTTCGGAATAAGATTGATTATATTCCTCTTCACAAAGAAATTTTTTATGTTCATCTTGCAACCTTAATGGATATAAATAAAACCGCTTTTCTTGTTGTAAAAAACCCTTATAATTTTCAACTTGCCACTCAAAAGTTGTTTCATCATATTTATAATTTCCACCAATATATTTTTTTTGAAAACGCTCAACAAGATAATTTCTCATTCTTAAAATACAATCAAATAAAACACTCTTATATGTTGAATTTGTTCTTTTTAAAATACTTGCAACAAAAAAAGCATCTTCAAATTTTTTTAAAGATATCAAAATTTCATTATATCCTTTAATTGATCTTAACCAATCATATAATGAATGAGGAGTTCCTTTCTCTAATAATAAGCAAAGATCTGTTTCTACTCGATAAAAATCTAAAACATTTTTTTCTAAAACATCAAACTGACTTTCTTTATCTAAAAAACAATCTATCTCTTTGAAACAGTTTTTCTCTTCCCTTTCTTGCAACAATACGCCATTTGTTTGAAAGTCATTAAAAGAAGAATTAAAATTTAATGCTTCATGTAACATAAGAAGATCTCCAAAAAAAACAACCTATGATACATAAAATCTTATGATTTGTCAATAAAATTGAAAAATCCCCCAAAAAGTAAAACCTTTTTGAGGGAACATGGTGCCGATTGGGTGATTCGAACACCCGGCCCACGCATTACGAATGCGTTGCTCTACCAACTGAGCTAAATCGGCGTTAAAATTTTTATACGCGATCTAAAAACAAAATGCAAGAAAAAAATTATCTTCCTTGATTTGTATTTTGCACAGAAGGGTGAACCAAAGCAACACCTAACATTCGCGCGCATTCAGAATTAGCAAGAGATTTTTCATTATACCCTGTTTTTGCGGCTTCAACACCATTAGTATAACCAGTTGCATTTTTAAATGATTTTTTAAATTCTGAAGTGTTTTGAGCGTCTTGAAGTGTTTCATTTACAGTCATAGCATCTTCCTTTGTCTAATTTTTTCTTAACGAGGGGAGCATACCACGATAACTGCCACCTGTCAACCTTTTTTTTATGAAAAAAAGAAAATTTTATGTTATTTAAAATTAAATAATGTTAACTGAGCTTTTTGCTCATCATAATTCTTTTTAAACATATCATCAAAAACTAAATCTAACGCCTCTTTCATCAGTGGAATTGTTACAGCTCTACCCTGCCCCAAAGACATACTGTCTGCTTTATCCACTAATTTTTGAGCAAGCGAAAAACTCATGGGTAATCTTTTAAGGGTATATTCTAAAACATTTGGTTGCAAATGAATATGCTTGTCTAAAAACAATTTAATTAAAAGCATTGATATAACATCTTGATCTGGCATGCAAATCACCGTTCTTGGAACAGTGTTCATTCTTGTAACCAAATCACGTAATTTAAAAACAGGTTCATTTGTTGCAGTCATAAGCAAATAACGCCCCGTATCATGAATCATATTATAAAGGTGAAATAAAGCTTTTTCATCTCTCAGTTTATCCACATTTTCAAGAACAACCTTGCGGGCATAGTCTGGCAAAATAAAATCTTCATCTAAAAACCTTGCATCAATATGATAATCAGAGAAAATTGAAGCCAAATGCGTTTTACCACTACCTGTTTCACCACAAATTAATAAAGCAAAATAAGGCCAATTTGGATACCTATCAATCCAACGAACAGCTTCCTCATTGCATCTAGCAACAATAAAATCATCCCGCCCGAAAGCTTTTCGGTAGGATAATAAAAGTGGCAACTGTTCAAAAGACTTCATCATCTCTTTTAACCTACTTTTTCTTTTTAGCTCCTTTTGGGGTTGATAAATATACTGGGGTTGAACGATACCATTTTAAAATTCTTCGAACAAACACACCAATAATTGCTGCAACAGGCACAGCAACAAACACACCAACAAACCCAAATAATGCACCTCCAGACAAAAGCGCAAAAATCACCCAAACAGGATGCAATCCGACCTTATTTCCAACCAATTTTGGGGTTAAAACATAGCTTTCTAAAATTTGACCAATCAAGAAAACAAGACCAATCCCCACCCAAAGTGAAAATGAAGCTTGTTGCACCAATGCCAACAAACAGCTCAAAATAACTCCAGTTAAAAAACCAAAATATGGAATAAATGATAAAATACCTGATAAGAATCCAACCAACAATCCTGAATCCAAACCGATTAATGAGAGAAAAACTCCATAAAACACGCCTAATAACAAACAAACAGAGGCCTGTCCACGAATAAACCCTGAAAGAGCCGTATTAATTTCTTTAAAAATTGAATTCACCTCTTCTTTTTTATTCAACGGAACCAAATCTGCCATTTTTTTCTCCACAAAAACCCAATCTCTTAACACATAAAATAACACAACAGGCGTAATTAAAACAAGAGAAATTATATTAAAAAAGACTAATCCACCCGTCAATACTTTTAATAAATTTGTTCCCATTGTGTTAAACAAAGAAACCACTGTTTTTGAAACTGCCTCAGCAATCTGTTTTAATTGATCTTGAGGCATATTTTCTTTTGTATATAATATAAGCGTTTGAATTTTCACCCATAACACATCAACAAATTGAGGAACTTTCACCATTAATGCCAAAATTTGAGCTTGCAAAATTGGAATAAAAATCAAAAAAACAGCCACTATAAAAAAACAAAACAAAAACGTTATAAAAACACTTGCTAATGATCTAGAAAAATTCTTTTTTTCAAGATACGCAACAGAAGGATGCAAAAAGTATGCTAAAACAAACGCTAAAACAAATGGCAATAATATGGCCGAAATTTCCACAAAAAACCATGTTAAACCACAAAGAATTAAAAAAATTAAAATGAGTGCTTTTTGAAACTTCGTCACATTAAGCTCCTTTAATTAGAATACATCTCTTGTTAATCCATTTTCTTGTTCAGGCAAATTTTCAACAGGCAACAGGTTTTGTTCTGTTGCCAAAGGATTTAATTCCCCTTCAATAAAATTTAACAAATAAACCGGATCTTCAGTTTCAGACATATAAAGAGTCAACCCCATCTGATTTAATAATAATTTTTTTTGCAATTCATCTAAAGACCCTTTAAAAGCCATTTCAACTGAAAGCATTTTATTCTTAAATCCCTTAATTTCAACTTTTTCAACAAAATTAAGTTTAGCAATTTTATCCTTTATTTTTTTCAACTCAGATACTTTTGAAACAGGCGTTAACAAATGATAAATACTAACTGGAGCAACATTCTTCGTCATTAAATAAATCCATTTCTTTTCCATATTTGAAAAAGCATCTTGGATTAAATCTTTCACAACAAAACGAATATCTTCCCTATCATCCATTACTTGAAAATTCACCATTGCTTCTGGCATACTTTCTTCAGGAAGAACTTTTGTTTCCACTTGATAAACATCATTTAATTTTTTTATTTTAAGAACAAGAACTTTACTTACTTCATATTCATTTAAAAATGATTTTTGCTTTTCAATTAATCCGGTTTGCCAAACTTTTGAAGCTTCTTGCAATTTTTGATCATCATTTGGCACAATATTTATTTGAAAAAATTTGTTATAATCTTTTGATTGATAAAAATAATCTAAAATCGGATTTTCTTTACTAAAAACAACATCTATTCCATTGTGTTCAAAGACGGGAACTAACAACATCGGTTCTGGAAGAGAGGTTAAAAAAGGTTCATTTTGAATGCTCAGCAAATCATAAATTGGCTCAGCTTTAAAACGAACACTTAAATTTCCTTTATATGTCGTAGCAGAAACTTTTTCATCAGAAAGCGAAACATCTTGAACAAAAGGTGCCACATCAAGACCTTCAAACTGTGTTATATCTACTGTGGGAGATATTTTTTCAATCAACATTAAAAAGGCTTGTTTTTGACCATCAGAAATCGCATTTGTTTGCGCTTCAAGAACATTTTGGCCTTCTCCTGCAACTAAAATATTACTTTGCACATAAAAATTTGATGCAAAAGCATTTACTGAAAAAAACGTTACAAGAGCAATTAATATTTTTTTCATTCTTTTTCCTTTTTTGTTGAAGATTAAAATTTTGGCTGATATACTCTTTTAAGATAAAGATTTTAAACTCTCACCTTTAAAACGGGTTTATTTTAGCAAATTGAAACAAAAAGAGCAACAAAAAAGAAAGGTAAAATAATGGAATATAATGCTGATAATGTGTTTGCAAAAATCATTCGAGGAGAAATTCCTTGTAATAAAATTTATGAAGATGAATTTGCCTTGGCATTTTATGATATTGCCCCAAAAGCAAAAATTCATGCTCTTGTAATTGCAAAAGCAATGGTTGTCAACTTTGCCGATTTCATTGAACACTCAACTGCCGATGAAATTGAAGGATATATGCGCGCAATCGTGAAGGTTACTGAACTCTTAAATGTGAACGAAACAGGCTATAGAATTGTTTTTAATTCTGGAACAGATAGCGGTCAAGAAGTGCCACATTTACATGCCCATATTTTGGGTGGCGAAAAGCTTCAAACAGAACATCTTTAATAATAAAAAAGCCGCTTAGGAAAAGCGGCTTTTTTATTTTTCTTTAATCTAAATTTTTACTAGAAGCAAACTCAATCACTAGTGTTCCATTATCTTGATCTGTTAAATCCTGATTAGTACGATATTGAGAAACTTCTAATCCTTCAAAATATGAAATAATTCGACTGTCTAAATCTTCAAAAGTAATCCTATAACAATATTTATTTCGCCTTGTTTTCAATGCACAAGACTGTATTTGAGAGGAAGAAGCATTTGTTCCTCTCATACTTTGAGCCAAGAATCTATCAAATGCATTCATTGTTTTAACTTGAGACCCTTCAACCACTAAAATTGTTTTTAACAAAGCATCTTCAATTCCTGAAATTTTCCACTTACTTGTTAAATAATTATAACCGCCAATTGAAGTAATTGATAACAAACTGATAATAGAAATAACTCCCATCATCTCAACCAATGTTCTTCCTTTTTCATTTTCATTTAATATGTTCATTTTATATCCTTATTTTAGTTTTTGAATATTCATTTCATTTTTCTTTTTGCTTTTTTCTCAAACAAAGTTACTGATTTATTTTTATTCCAGTAACGTTCTACAATTGTTTGAAAAACAACATAAAGTGCAGGAATGAAGAATATTCCAACAAATGAAGAAATAAATAAGCCACCAAAAATTGAAGACCCAATTGCTTTACGCGCCATCGCTCCTGCTCCAGAAGAAATTACCAAAGGCAAGAATCCCAAAAGAGCGGCAATAGCTGTCATCATAATAGCTCTAAATCTCATATGAGCTCCATTTACAGCTGCCTCTTTAATAGATGCCCCTTTAGCATGTTCTTCTTTTGCAAATTCCACTAAAAGAATAGCATTTTTAGCTGCCAACGCGATTAAAACAATAATCCCTGCCTGAGCATAAAGATCATTAGTAATGGATCGAATCCATAAAAAACCCACAGCACCAAACAAACCAATAATAATAGAAACCATCACGGGAACTGGAATAACCCAACTTTCATATAAGGCAACCAAGAAAAGATATGCAAACAAAAATGCTAACACAAAGATAATAGCTGTTTGCGCACCAGCCTCTTGTTCTTGCAAACTCATCCCTGTCCATTGATATTGATATCCAGACGGTAAAACTTTAGCAGAAATCTCCTCCATTGCTTGAATAGCAGATCCAGAACTTAATCCTGCCGCAGGAGCTGCTGTGATCTTAACAGAACGATAATTGTTATATCGCTGAATGGATTGCGCACCAATCGTTCGTTTCACTGTGATCAACGAACGCAAAGGCACCATTTCGCCTTTTTTATTTCGAATATTAATTTTATAAATATCCTCCAATGTTCGTCTATCTTGAATATCCCCTTGAACATTGACCTGCCAGGTTCTGCCATAAAGGTTAAAATCATTGACATATGTTCCACCAAGCATTGTTTGCATGGTAGAGAAAATATCTCCAATTTCAACCCCTAATGCATAAGCTTTTTTTCGATCAACAACAACTTCAACACGCGGTGAGTCAACGGTATAAAACGTTGTAACCCGTTGTAAACGCGGATCTTTATTTCCCTCTTGAATAATTCGATTTGCAACATTTAAAATTTGTTCTGGCGAATCACCTTGCGTACTTTGCAAAACATATTCTGCATCAGAAGTCATACTAATTCCTGAAATAGCTGGCATATTAAAAGGAAACATTTTTGCTTCTTTAATATCCATAGTTGCTTGATAAACTTTGCCAATCAAACTATCAACATCTTGTCCTTTACCCGTTCTTTCAGAATAAGGTTTTAACTGAACGGCAAAAAAACCATTTGATGAAGATTGAACGCCACTCATCATCCCATACCCAATAATAGCCATATATGAATCAATTTCAGGAATTTTTTTAAACCGTTCAGCTACTTCTTTCATCACTTTTTCTGTTCTATTCCAAGAAGCCCCAGATGGCAATTGAACTTCCATTAAGAAAACGCCTTGATCTTCAGCAGGCAAAAATCCTGAGGGAGTTATCTTCATAAAACCCCAAGCTGCCAAACCAAATAAAACGATGGCTAAAATAGAAAAAACAGAATAATGAATCGTTTTTTTCACAATATTTGAATATCCATGTCTAAACCAATCAATTCCATTCATCACTTTTTGAACCAATTTAAATGGCTTATCGTTTGATCGCATAATTACCGCAGCAACCGCCGGAGATAAAGTTAATGAATTGATTCCTGAAATCACCATTGCGGCTGAAATTGCAATAGCAAACTGACTATAAAGAAGCCCAGAAATCCCAGGAGTAAATGCTACAGGAACAAATACTGCTAATAAAACTAATGTAATCGCAATAATCGGCGCAGTAATTCGATTCATTGATTTTGAAACAGCCTCATGAGGTGTTAACTCGGGATTTTCATGCATCACTGTTTCAACATCTTCCACAACCACAATGGCATCATCTACAACAATACCAATTGCTAAAACAAGGGCTAATAATGAAATCGTATTTGCAGTTACGCCAAAAAGCGTCATCCCCACAAATGCCCCAATTAATGAAACAGGAATAGCAATTGTTGGAATAATTGTTGCGCGAAAAGTTCCTAAGAAGAAATAAGTAACCAAAACAATCAACAAAAATGCTTCAAAAATCGTTTGAAAAATTTCAGCCAATGAATCTTCAACAAATTTTGCATTGTTAAACACTGTATTAAACTGAATTTCTGCTGGCATTTTCTTTTGAAGCTCAACAACTTTTTTATTTACTGCACTTGCAACTGCAACAGCGTTTGACCCTGGGGCTTGGAAAATAGCAAGACCAACAGCGGGCTGTCCATTATAAAGCGCTCTCATTTCCTCTGATTTTGATGCCAATTCAATACGCGCAATATCTTTTAAATATAAATATGAACCATCTGTATTTGCACGAATAACAATCTCCCCAAATTCTTCAGGCGTTGATAAACGACCTTGCGTTGTTAAGGAAAATTGAAATTGTTGATCAGGTGTTGAAGGCATAACCCCAATTCGACCTAAAGAACCTTGTAAATTTTGACCTTGAATTGCAGATAAAACTTCATTTGTGGATAATTTCAAACTTTTAAGTTTATCACTATCTAACCATACACGCATAGAATAATCAAGAGTTGAGAAAACACGAACATCCCCTACACCACTTGTTCTTGAAAGTTCATCTTTAATATTAATTAACGTATAATTTGTTAAAAACACATCATCATAAGCTGGATTTGAAGATGAAACAGTGAAAATTTGCAACATGGAAGGCATTTTTGATTGAACAATAACCCCCTGTTTCAAAACTTCGGCTGGCAAGGTACTTTCAACCTGCTTCAACCGATTTTGAACATTAACAGCTGCAATATTTGAATCGGTCCCAATATTGAAAGTAACAGATAAATTATAGGATCCATCATCACTACTGGTTGAAGACATGTAAAGCATATCTTCCACGCCATTAACAACAGATTCAATTTGTTGAGCTACTGTTGATTCAACAACATCTGCACTTGCCCCTGGATAAACTGCTGAAACCGAAACAGAAGGCGGAACAATATTTGGATATTGTTCAACTGGCATGGCATACATGCAAAGGAGTCCCGCTAAAACAATAACAACGGATAAAACTGTTGCTAAACGCGGGCGTTTAATAAAAGCATCTGAAATCATTTATTATTCTCCTTTTTAAAATTGAGGATTAACACTCATTTGAGGCTGAATTTTTTGGAATCCTTCAGTCACAATTACATCACCGACATGCAAACCCGAAACAATTTCAACCTTGAATCCTTCTAATTCAACACCACGAACAACTGATCTTTTTTCAATTTTATTTTCTTGATTTATAATATAAACATATGTGCCTTGCATATCTTGTTGAACTGATTTCATTGGAATAACAATTGATTGAACTGGCTTATCACTCTTAATCAAAATACGCCCATATTGTCCTGAAATTAACTGATTCAATGGATTTGGGAATGACGCTTTTATTTTAAGTGTATTCATTGCCTCATCAAGAGCAACATCAATAAAATTAATTTGCCCTTTTTCAGGATATGTAACCCCGTCAGACATAACAAAGCGCACATCAACCCCTGCTCCATTTTTAAAATTTTTACGTAACACTAAAAGTTCATTTTCACTCACAGAAAAAACAGCATCAATCGGATTAACCGCCACAACCTCAGCTAATGTTCCAGAATTTGGACCAATTAATTCACCAACCGAATAAACAGATTCACCAATTTTTCCATCCATTGGTGAAACGATAGTTGTATATTCCAAATCTTTTTTAGCCAAATCAAGTTTAGCTTCAGCTTCAGCTAATGAGGCTTGTGCTGATGAATAAAATGCTTCATCTTCATCTAATTTTGATTCAGAAACATCTTTTGTTTTGTAAAGAGTTTGAGCGCGTTCATATTGTGCTTTTTTATTTTTTACTTGCGCAGCAGCTTTGGCAACATTTGCTTCAGCCTCACGAACAGCTGCTTCAAAATTAACCTTTTCAATCACAAACAACGGCTGCCCTTTTGTCACCAAATCCCCTTCTTTAAATAAACGTTCTTGCAAAAAACCCTGAACACGCGCTTTTAAAGAAACCTTATCTTTCGCTTCAATTTTAGCAACAAAACTACTTTCTGGATAAATTTCAGACATCTCAACTTTCATTGCATCAACCGCCATAGTTGGCATTTGCTGAGTCACCGTTGGAGCAGAATAATGATAAATCCCATATCCGACCAATAAAGCGCCTAAAAGCGTAAAAGAGAGCAAAATTTTTTTTAAACGAGAAGATTTTAAATGTTTTTTTTCAGCCATGTGAAACTCCTTTTTTTCATTCTTTTAAAAAAGATGTAGCATTTTTTATTTAAAAAGTCTATAAGTAATTGTACTTTTTTATTGGGGGTAAAATGAAAACAACAGCCAAAACAAAAACAAAAGCAAAAACATTATCTGGGAACAAACTTTCATTAACACGAGGATCCGCACTCATGGAGCGCGAAGCTAGAAAAGAAAAACTCCCCCTAAAAAAAAGCAAGGCCGTTAAAGCTTTTATTGATCAAAACAAAAAAGGATTAACCAGAGTTTTTGTTGCTGGCGGTTCACGCTCCGGAAAAGATAGCATTTATGAAGAAGAAGCGTTCGCGCTTGGAAAACAAATCGGCAAAAAGAAATATCGTCTTGATTTTGGTCTTTCTTCAAAAGGAATTATGGGCGCTGTTGCTAGAGGTGTTTTAACCGGATGGAGTGAAACAAATCAAAAAAACGCGACTGACAAAGTGATCCATGCGGTAACAACGAAAGAATATTTAGCTCTTTATCAAAGTGATAGCGTTATTGATGAAGTTTCAGATATTATTGTTTCTCATACGCTTGAAGAAAGAAAACAACAACTTTTAGGCGCCGATTTTGTCATTTTTGCTCCTGGAGGTGTTGGAACCTTAGATGAATTAGCTTATGATTGCGTTGCCATGCAAGATGGTTTCTTAAACTTTAAACCATTTATTCTTTTTAATGTTCAAGGATTTTTTTATCACTTACTTGAATATTTAAAAGAAATTCAAAAAGAAGGCTTTGCAAGCAATATCCCTTTTATTGTTGTGGACGACAGCTTTGAAGCTTTAGTTGCTTTTGATATGATTGATCTTTTTTACAAAAGGGAAATTGAAAAAAATCCAACACATGCAAAATCAATTTTAAACAGATTGGTTTATTTACTTCCTTATATCATTCATCAAAGACTATTAGATCCAACAAAAACAACTGAAGATGTCTTGAAACATATTGAAATAACAATTGATCAAAAAAATACTAAAAAGAAACTAGCATTAGAAGATGAAATTGAAAAAGCTTATTTAAGCAAGGAAATTGAACGGCTTTATGAACGCTTAGCTAAAGCAGGAAAAGATACAGCCAATGTGAGTGAGAAACTTCAAAAATTGAAAAATAGATATAAATTAAAAAAACTATATAATTAAAAATTCCTCCCTCATTGACAAAAAATTTCTTTTTTTGATCAAAAAGTAAAAGGAGATTTTCATGAAATACATTAAAATTATATTTCTTTGTTTTTGTTTAATATTTAGTTTACCCTCTTTGGCTGAAAAAGAAAAAACTCAAACAAATTCAAAATCCATTCATGAAATTGTCTCAACTCTTACAAAAGGAATAGAAAATCCATTGAAAAAAGCTAAAGTTTTAGCCATTTTTATGGCAGAACATTATGCACGTGATGGATTTCTAAAAAAAGAAAAAGATAATGCATCAAAAAAAGGGAAAAAATATTCTGCCTCTTATGAAAGCAACCTTTTTGAAGATAAAATTGGTGATAGCTATGCATTTGCTAAATTATACCAACAAATGTGTCAAACTGCCGGATTAGAAGCTGTTATTATCGAAGGGTATGCAGGAAGACGCATTGAATCTTTTGGTGTTAAAAGAAAAGAGCAAAAAGCAATTAAACAAACTTTCAACTTACTTGCAAATAAACAAGATTCATCTCTTGAACGATATAAATCAGCATGGAATGCCGTTAAAATCGATAACAAATGGATTTTAATCGATACATATTGGATGATTAAAGGTGAAAAATATGCTTATAAAAATATTCAATCAGAAAAACGGATGAAGCGCATTTTAAAACAAAATAAAAATAAAAAACTTTCAAAACAAAATACATCTATTGATATGGATTTTTTTAACGCAAAACCCAAAGAGCTGATTAAAACTCATTATCCCTTTGATGAAACTTATCAACTTTTAAAAAATCCATACTCTCTTAATCGTTTTTTAAACCAATAAGTTTTAATTTTTGAATTTCCTTGACGAAAAACAAAAAATGAGATATAATTGTTAAAGAAATAGAAGAAAGGGCAAAAAAATGACAACGGGTGTGGTTCAATCAAGATGGCAACAAATTAATGGCACTGAAATGCTTGTTTTAGTTCGAGAATCGGGCGAAACAGTTGCGCTTTCAGTTGATCAGGTTTACCAAATATTAAATCCTGCCGTTGTTGCTCAAGATGGCTCATATACCTATTTAGTCGATGTCATAGATGCTACAACACCAGAAGCCAAGCAAGCACTTTATCAAACACCTACACCTCGTTTTGCCGAAAATGCTTATCGGATAACACATAAAGAATTGGTTTCTATTGCTCAAACTGGATCGCCAAAAATCCAAGCTCTTCAAGCTCAGGCTACTCAAGCATCGAACAACTCTCAAAGCATTAATCTTGCAGGAACAATGACTGGACTTGCTGGCACTGCCCGTTTAGGAGCCTCCAGCGTAAACAGCATCACAAGTGGGGCAAATCAATTTGCACGTGGCATTAATGGACTTCAAAATGCTAATGATATCGCCGATCTTTCTCGTTCTGCGGGACAACTTTCTAGTGGGCTCAACCGCTTTGATGGATTAACAAATAGAGGAAACGCCGCCGTTGATGCAACACAAAGCACAGATGATCGCAACTTCTTTTTATCAGCAGGAAACTGGCTTGATAATTCTTTATTTGGCAGCATTGCAGACATGATGCCCATTGATATGCTTAGAAAAGCAATCAAAATGGTTGGCGGTTGTTTTTCTGGCCTTTTTAAAACAATTGGATATATGGTTGAAGGCGAATGGGATAAAGTTGGTTCTGTTGGATTAAACTGGCTAAAAGATGCAGCCATTACTGGGGCACTCACTTATGGAGCTTATTATTTAGGAAAAGAGTTCAACTTATTTGGAACAGGCGATGAAAAAACAACTACATCTTCCTCAAACAATAGTTCTAACTCTCAAACTATTGACGTTTCCGTTTCAAAAGAGGCTTCGTTATCATTAGAACATAGACCAAGCAGTAATAGTACTCCAGTTGCTGTGTTAGATCAAGCAGGTAAAATTATCACAACGGGCAACAGTCATTTATCCAGAACTAGCACTATTTTAAATGAAGATCAATCTTCTACAGTTTTCCAATATCAAGTAAATCAAAAAGTGGATACAAAATAAATAAAAAATGCGACTTTTTTAAGTCGCTTTTTTTAGGTTTCATTTCCTTAGATTTGTTTAATTTCAACTTCTTTATTTTTCAAAGCATCATCTAAAGCTTTAATACCTTCATCTGTTAATTTTTGAATTTCTGTTTCATAACGTTTTTGTTCATCTTCCGTAATAGCATTATCATTTTTAAGTTTTTTAATACCATCCAAAGCATCACGGCGAAGATTACGAACAGAAACTCTAGCTGTTTCTGTGTATTTTCCAGCAATTTTAATCAATTCAATACGTCGTTCTTCAGACAATGGTGGAATTGGAATACGAATAACAACACCATCATTCATTGGATTTAATCCAAGTCCTGCTTCAACAATAGCTTTTTCAACTTTTTTAATCATTGATTTGTCCCAAACAGAAACTGTTAACATTCTTGCATCCGATACAGCCACATTTCCAACTTGGTTCAACGGCACAATTGCCCCATAAGATTCAACCATTATTCCATCTAAAAGAGCAGTTGTTGCACGACCTGTACGAAGACCTGAAAAATCTTTTTTAAGAGAATCTTGTGTTTTAAGCAAGCGCTCTTGCATATCTTGTTTAATTTCTGAATATGACATAATAATTCCTTTTACTAAAATAAAAAACAATAATCATATTTTACCTATTTTCAAAAAAAAATCAACCGATTTTTTTTCATTAAAACTGCTTGAAAATTTATTTAAAACAAAATAAACTTTTATTCATGACCAAAATATATCTGAAAATTTTTATCATATTAATGGTTTGTTTTGCTGTTTTTCATCTCAGCAACAAAAGACCACAACTGCACATTTACCTTGATCCAGCAACAACGCCAGCCCTTTTACAAATGATTGACTTTATCCATCAACCAACAGAAGATTTTAAAATTATCAGTTGGAATCGATTTGACCATCATATTAAAAATAAAGAAAATTTTCAAAACACTTTTTTCATTCCTGTTAATAAAAATTATATTTCAGAAGATTCCTATTTCCTTTTTCAGATCAAAGAACTTCTTAAAAAAAATCCAAACACAGATATTCATCTTCATTTTAATTTAACGCATCCTAATGCCTATCACTTTCTTTTAGACCATACTTTAATAAAAGATAAAATCAAATCTGTTCATATCTATGAAGATGCAAGCGGTCATATTTTTAGAGATGAAAACATATCCTTTTTTCCAAAATCAGCTAACCCAAAACCATTTTTTTATCATTGGGGCAACCCTAATGAAATATGCAAGCCAGATTTTTCTTCTGATAGTTGCAAAAACTTTAATACAATTAAGCTATACACCACCCCTATTCAAATTGACTTTAAAAAACTTGCAAAAAGCCTTTCTGAATCTGACAAAAAAAAGATCTTTGATCTTGCAGGATTTGATTATGAAAAAATAAACCAATTATTAAATAAAAAAAATCCTCATTTTTATATTTTAGGATATGATTGGAGGAATGGTTTTTATGGGGCACAATTATCCGCGCTAAAAGAACTTTGCAATTCAAGCAATCAATCACCTACTTCTGATACAGAAATTACTTGGTTTTACAAAAACCATCCAAGCAATATGTTTATTCCAACCCATAAAACTCTTCAATATCTTTGCCCAAATATTGAACCTATTGACGCTCATATCCCATTTGAACTTTTGTTAATCGGTGGATTTAAAAACATACAAGTTTCAGGCTTCTCTTCAAGTTTATTTTTTAACCATGAAAAAGAAAATATCTCAAACTACATAATACGGGAAAATGATCCCTATATTCAAATTTTAATAAAAGCAAAATCATTAAAAGAAGATCAGATATGGGATATTCAAAAACAAAAAGTATCTCTTGAAAAAAGCAACATTTTTGAATTGATTTACGATATAAAAAATAACAGTTCTAATTGGTATCTTAAAATAAACGAACATACATTGTTAAACATTTTTAATGATCACACCATCAAAATTTTAAACCAAACACCAGAAACCCTCTTAATTGAAAATGAAACCAAAAAAGAAAAATATAAAAAAGATGAATTTTATCGTTATATTCTGACCGAATAACCAAAAATGCCTTTAAACCCTCATTTTTCCCTTGCGTTTTAAAAAGATTTTAAGTAAGATAAACCCATGTCTGATTTATTTAATGCTACACAACAAAAAAATGAATACTCCGCTAGAGATATTGAAGTTCTAGAGGGGTTAGAACCAGTTCGTAAACGACCAGGGATGTATATTGGTGGGATTGATGAGCGCGCCTATCATCATTTGGTTGCAGAAATTATTGATAATGCCATGGATGAAGCCGTTGCCGGTTATGCAACTAATATCGAAGTAAATTTATCGGCAGATGGATATGTAACCGTGAAAGATAATGGTCGCGGGATTCCTGTTGATCCTCATCCGAAGTATCCTGATAAATCCGCATTAGAAGTTATTACAACAACTTTACACTCCGGCGGTAAGTTTGGTGGCGGTGCCTATGGTGTTTCAGGAGGGTTGCACGGCGTTGGTTTATCCGCTGTTAATGCATTATCCTCTCATATGATTATTGAAGTTGCCAGAGAGAAAAAGCTTTATCGCCAAGAATATAAACAAGGCAAACCAATTACAGATCTTGTTTGTGTGGGAACAGTTAGTAATAGACGAGGCACAAGCGTTTCATTTATTCCAGATACAGAAATTTTTGGAGAAAACACTAAGTTCAAACCTTCAACCTTATTTAGAATGAGTCGAACAAAAGCTTTCTTATTCCGTGGGGTTGAAATTCGTTGGACATGTGATCCTCTTTTGATTGGAAATGATGATAAAACACCATCTGAACAAATTTTAAAATTTCCAAACGGGGTAGCTGATTTTTTAGATTATTTAATTAAAGATAGATCTGTTGTTACACCAAAACCTTTTACTGGAAGAATTGAATTACCTGATAATGAAGGCGCTGTTGAATGGGCTATTTGTTGGATGGATGATTTTAAAGATGGCTTTTCTTATTCTTATTGTAACACGGTTGTAACACCTTTAGGTGGAACACATGAAACAGGATTAAGAGCTGGTTTAACAAAATCTTTGCGTGCCTATGCAGAAATGTCTGGCAATAAAAAGGCAGCAGATATTACTGCTGATGATATTTTAAATACAGCAGGCGTTATGCTTTCCGTTTTTATTAAAGATCCACAATTCCAAGGTCAAACAAAAGAAAAATTGGTAACAACAAGTGCCGCTCGTTTAGTTGAAAATGCTATTAAAGATCCTTTTGATCATTGGCTCAGCAGAGATATTAAATCATCAAATATTTTGCTTGATTATATTGTTGAAAAAGCAGAAGAAAGAAAAAGAAAGAAGAAAACTCTTGAAACAACACGAGCAAGTGCAACAAAGAAATTGCGCTTGCCAGGTAAATTGGCCGATTGTTCCCATAACAAAACAAATGGAACAGAACTTTTCTTGGTTGAAGGTGATTCTGCTGGTGGGTCTGCCAAACAAGCAAGAAACAGAGAAACGCAAGCCATTTTGCCTCTTCGTGGTAAAATTTTAAACGTTATCAGTGCTTCCCAAGATAAAATTTTGGCTAATGAAGAAATTAAAGATATGACTGAGGCTTTAGGTTGTGGTCGTCGTGATAAATATAATGAAGATGCGCTTCGTTATGAAAAGGTTATTATCATGACTGATGCTGACGTTGATGGTGCACATATTGCTTCTTTATTAATGTCTTTCTTCTATCAAGAAATGCCGAAACTTATTGAAAACGGTCATTTATTCTTAGCGCTACCTCCACTTTATCGTTTAACACAAGGTGGTAAATCAGTTTATGCAGCAGATGATGAAGAAAAAGATAAAATTTTAAAAAATGTCTTCAAAAATGCAAAGAATGTTGACATCTCTCGATTTAAAGGTTTGGGAGAAATGCCTCCTCAACAACTTAAAGAAACAACAATGGATCCTAAAAAAAGAACATTATTAAAAGTTGTTGTTCCTCACAAAACAACCGAAGAAGAAGCTGAAGAAGCCGCTTATACAAAAAATGTTGTTTCACGTCTTATGGGAAATAAACCTGAATATCGTTTTCAATTTATTCAGGAACATGCTCGTTTTGTTGAGAATTTGGATATATAATCGGAGCAAAAATGAATTTCATCATCACTCTTTCTGGACAATTAGGCAGTGGTAAATCAACTGTTGGAAAACTGCTTGCAAAAAAACTTAATTATACTTTTTATTCCACTGGAAATGCCCAACGCAAAATTGCAGCAGAACGAGGATTAACAACTCTTGAACTTAACAAGCTTTCCATGACAGATTCAAGTATTGATGCTCAAATTGATTCTATTTTTAAAGAATTGGCCTGCCAAGAAGATAACTTTATTGTGGATTCTAGATTGGGTTTCTTTTTTATCCCCTCTTCCTTAAAAGTAAAATTAAATGTTGAAACAAAAGTTGCAGCTGAACGCATTTTTAATGATCCAACACGTTCAGAAGAAAAAAAATATTCTTCTATTCAAGAGGCTGAAACCTCTCTTTTAAATAGACGGGCATTAGAAGTTGAAAGATTTAAAAAATTATATCATGTGGATATAGATAATGAAGCAAATTTTGATTTGATTATTGATACCACATATAAAACTCCAGAAGAAATTGTTAATTTAATAATAGAAAAATTTCAAAAAAGACGACTTAAAGAAAGTTAAAATAAATAACAAATACAAAAAAAACAATCAAACTAAATATTGTTTTTTTATATTTAACTACACATTACCTCATATAAAATATGTTTATTTTGATAAAGTGACTTCTTTAAATTTATTCACGAATAAAATTCGTCATTTCTTTTTTTTCATTTTGAGGTGGATAAATGTTGTTTTCTTTACCAATTTGAATAAGCTTCAAATAATAAGCCATATTCTTTGCCAGATGATGCATTGTTTGAAGACCTTCTTTATCTTTTAAAACATCTTCTGGCTTTGAACCATGAACCATATTCCAATAACTAGAAGAAATAACAGGCATTTGATTAATTAAAAAATATTTCTGGATCACATCTAAACTTGATGATGTCCCTGCTCTTCTTGCTGAAACAATTGCTGCTGCAGGTTTATGAGCTAAATTCTTTCCCGCTGCAAAAAATAATCTATCTAAAACACTTATTAACCGCCCTGAAGGATGTGCATAATAAACAGGTGACCCAAATATAAACCCATCTGCTTCTTTTGTTTTTTCAACCAAATCATTTACCACATCATCATAAATGCATTTACCATTTAATTTTGAACGACAGAGGCCACACCCAATGCAATCATGATATTCTTTTGCACCTAACTGAATGATTTCAGTTTCAATCCCTTCTTGATTTAAAACGATAGCAACTTCATTTAATGCTGTAAATGTGCACCCATTTTCATTTGACGAACCATTAATTAATAAAACTTTCATCTTCTCTCCTTATTTCTTTTTTAAAAGAACAGCATAAAATCCATCTTGTTGGCCATTGACATTTGGCAAAACTTGAACAGCTCCAAATTCATTGAAAAACGGCTTCAATATTATATTATTCGGCGTTAAACGTTCCATATCAATATGGTCTTTTAAAAAAGATTGAACAAGAGCTTCATTTTCTTCTTTTTGAAGAGAACATGTTGAATAAACAAGTTCTCCTCCTTTTTTTAGCAAATTATAAGCCTTTTGGAGCAAGGATTTTTGAAGTTCTGATAATCGAAGCACATCTTCTTGTTCTCGTATATACATTAAATCAGGATGGCGTTTAATGGTTCCTGTTGCAGAACAAGGGGCATCTAATAAAATAAAATCATATTTTTCTTTACCTTCAATTTCAAGAGCATCAGAACATATCACCGTTACATTTTCTTGCATATTAAGACGATCTAAATTTTCTTTTAAACGTTCTAAACGATTTGAAGAAATATCATAAGCATCAACTTTTGCTCCTAAAACAACTAATTCAGCTGTTTTTCCACCTGGAGCTGAGCAAAGATCCGCACCTTTTTTTCCTTTAACAGAGGAAAATAACAGTGCTGGCAAAGCAGCAGAAGCTTCTTGAACCCACCAAGCTCCCTCTTGAAATCCTTCTAAAGAAGGAATATTTTCAGAAAAATGGCAGCGAATTGTATTTTGATTTATCAAAGTTCCATTTAATTTTTTTGCCCACTCTTCTGGATTTTCTTTTACTGAAATGTCTAAAAATGGTTCAGAATTAAAATAACGTACAAAAGATCTTGTTTGTTCTTCTCCATAAACAGATAACCAACTATCTTTTAACCACATAGGTAAATTTAACAATTCATCTGGTAAGTTTTCTAACATTTTATTACAAACAGCATGCAAAACCCCATTAACAAAGCCAGAAAAAAACTTTAATCTTAAAATTTTAGTTAAATCAACCGAAGTATCAACAACCGCATGTGGTGGTGTTTTTAAAAAATAAAGTTGAACAATAGCTAAAATTAAAATACGCTCGACTTCCTTTTTTTTTCCCTGAAAATTTTTTTTCACATACTGTGACAAAATTTCTTTAGCCTGACCATATCGTCTTAATGTTGTTAACACAAGAAGACGAACAAATTTTTCATCCGCAGAAGACATCTCTTTTAAATTTTTACATCTTGCAAATGAAAGTGTTACTGTTATTTTATTATCCAAAACATCTCTTAAAATCTCAAGAGCAGCCGCTCTTGTTTGAAGTGCTGGTTTCATCTGTTTCATCCTATAAAAAAGAGAGGCTGGGCCTCTCTTTTGTTTTTTTATTAACCCCGTCTTAAAAATGCTGGTAAATCATCTGTATCAAATGGATTCTCCGTATTGGAATCATCTTTTACAGAACCGATAGAAGAAGCAGCCATAGGAACTTGCATTTTATTCTTTTTCCCTGAACTAAAAATATCTATCCAACTGCTACTCTTTGTATGTTTCACATTGTTATCAACTTTTTTAGACTCAATATCAATTGGTGGTTGAATATCCGCTTTAAGAGGAACATGCACAGGGGCTTTCATTGCAGGAACTTCCTCATCAATCAAGAGAGGTTGTTCATTTTGTGGCTTATCTGCTAAATCAATTGCAAGCTCAATTCCTTTATAAGCTTCATCACCAACAGCTTCCCTGACAACATTTTCAAAACGTTCACTTTCTGGCAATTCATCATTATCATTTATTAATGACAATTGTTCTGGTTTATTTTCAAACACGGGCTTAGCTGTTACTTGTTGATTTGTTTCATCAACAGGAACTGCAACGATTTGCTCTTGTGATAAACTATCTTTTGATTTTGAATTCACTTCAACTGCAGGCAATTCATCAATACCTGTTGCAACGATTGAAATACGAATCATTCCATGCAAAGCTTCATCTGCACAAGTTCCAAAGATGATATTTGCATCTTCTTCACCTAATTCTTCTCTAATGCGTTCAGCAGCTAAATCTACTTCGGCTAAAGTTAAATCTAATCCGCCAGAAATATTAAGAAGAACACTCTTGGCTCCACGAATAGAAGAATCATCCAAAAGAGGATTAGAAATTGCTTTTTCAACAGCAATTTCAGCTCTATTTTCCCCTGTTGCTTCGCCTGTCCCCATCATGGCCCTACCCATAGAAGAAAGAACTGTTTTAACGTCTGCAAAATCAAGATTAATCATTCCTGGACGAATGATCAAGTCTGTGATAGAACGAACCCCTTGACATAACACCCCATCAGCAGTTTTAAAAGCATCAGCAAATGTTGTGCTATTTGAAACAACTCTAAATAAATTTTGATTTGGAATTACCAAAAGGGTATCAACATATTTTTTAAGTTCTGCCAAACCATTATTTGCCGTACGCATACGTTTATTTCCTTCAAATTGGAATGGTTTGGAAACAACACCAACTGTTAAAATACCCATTTCCTTAGCAATCTTTGCAATCACCGGAGCAGCACCTGTTCCTGTTCCTCCACCCATACCTGCAGTAATGAACAAAAGGTGTAACCCTTTTAAGCATTCTGTAATTCTTTCAACTGTTTCTTCGGCGGCAGCTCTTCCAACTTCTGGATTAGCCCCAGCCCCTAAACCTTGTGTTAAAGCAACACCCAATTGAATTCTTTCAGAAACAAGAGATCTTGAAAGTGCTTGAGCATCTGTATTCGCAACAAAAAATGAAACACCACTTAACTCACTTGCAACCATGTTATTAACGGCATTTCCTCCTGCTCCGCCAACACCAATAACCCCAATGTTTGGTGTTAACAAAACTTCTGGTGGCGGTGTAACTAATCCGATTGACAAGCTGTTTTCATTTGAATCTAAAAATTCTGAACTAACCATTGCGAAACCTTTCCAAATAAACCCTTTTTTTGCTCTCCTTGTGTTGAAAATTTTTCATTCAACAAACTTTTCTCTTTTATCATTACATATTTTAACAAGCCAATGCAAGTGGAAAATGTATATGGCTCAAATTGTTTCGGTAAACCACGAATATTATCTGGTTTTCCTTGACGTGCAACACCCCCAAATGTGCTGGTTATCTTATCTTTAAGCCCCAACAACATACTTCCACCACCATTTAATACAATGTGTTTCGTTGCAATGACGAATCGAGGATATTTTTGAAAAACCTTTCCAACATTTTCCAAAACCTCTTCTAATCTTGGTAAAATAATTGAAATTAAATCAGACTTAGGCACTTGAATATTTTGATTTTCTTCCCCTAAAACAGGAACGATCAAACGATCCATACTATCGCGGATAGATTCAAAAGCCGCTCCATGTAATGTTTTAAGACGCTCTGCAACTGAAAATGAACAGCCCAAACCTCTTGCAATATCTTTTGAAAAAATAGTTCCACCTTGAGGAACAAGATCTAAATGCACCAATCCTCCTTCTAAAAAAATTGCAACTGAAGTTGTTCCTGCACCAAAATCAATAACGGTTGCCCCAATTTCTTTTTCTTCATCTGTTATTGTTGCTAATGCAGAGGCATAAGGTGTTGCAACTTTCATATCAATAGAGACGTGATGTCTATCCAATGCGGCAACTAAATTTCGTGATTGACTTTCCGGCAACACAATCACATGCATATGAACCCCTAATTTATGCCCATATAATCCTCTTGGATCAGAAATTCCCGGTTCTTTATCTACCGTATAACTTAATGGGAAAGCATGGATTACTTCATCTCCTTCTGAAAGGCAAGAAGCCACCACTCCGTCCACTAATCTCTTTACATCATGTGCAGAAATAGGCCGTCCATCACTAATATCCACTTCTTTATGAATATGACATGATTTGAGTTGGGTTGAAGAAATATTAACAACAACACTTCCAATTTGTCTTTCCGTTTGTTTTTCAAGCTCAGATAGAGCTGCTCGAATAGATTCGGCTGCCAAATCTAAATTAACAATAGCCCCTGCATTAATTCCCCTTGCTGGTGCATATCCCGTTCCAATAACTTCAGGATGCCCATCAGAGTTAAAACGAACAGACATACAACATATTTTACTTGTTCCTACATCTAATAATGTTATAACTGATTTTAATTTATTTTTCTTTGCCATTTTGTCTCTCTTTTTTTTATTTCAAGGAAGTGCTACTTTTAACAATTAATCTATCTGGCAATTTTAAATCAATTACCCTTATATCTCGATTTAAAATATCACCTTCTTCTTTAAATTTAGTTAAACGGGTAAGAGCTTCTTTTATTCCTGTTTCTGGCAAACGAATTTCAAGCCCATTTTCAGCATCATTCAAATAAAGATTCCACCTTCTTTTACCAACTCTTACCGCTGATCTTGTAATTGAAAAAATCTCTGGATAGTCTTTTAAAATTTTAATTAATTCTGGTGTATGTTCTGGAGCATCTTCACCAACAACTAACAACACATTTTTAAGCAATGTTTTATCATCTAAAATAGCTTCTCCATTTTCATCAATTGGCCAATATGTCTTTTTATTTTGCCAAACAGCAATAGGTGTTTTTTCTGTTACACTAATCAAAATTTGCGTAGGCAAATGACGCTCAACACGAGCTGTTTTTATCCATGGCAACTCTAAAATCGCTTGTTTTTCTTTTTCTAAATCAATTTCAAAAATAGGCATCCCTTGTCTTAAATTCAACTTTGAATTTAAGTCATTTAATTTGGTTCTAATATGCCCTTCAACAACCACTCTCTCTAAATTAAAATGAGCCTTTTCAACACATAAATTAACAGTCCTCTTTCCCACATATTGAATATCTTTTCCAACAGGAGATAACAAAAGGGCTCCAATTGCAAATAAAAAGCTAATTACAATAAACCCAACAATTTTTATTTTTAAAAATTTATTTGATTTTTTCTTTTGTCTTCTTTTTTTCATTTTTCAAAATCCGCTTGTTCAATAAGATATTCAATAAGTTGATTATAAGTAATGCCATTATTCAAAGCCAATTCTGGCACCAATGATAAATCCGTTAAACCAGGATGAGTATTAATCTCTAAAAAAACAACTCTATTTTCTTTTTCATCATAACGAAAATCACATCTTGTTGTTCCTTTACACCCTAAAAAAGAATGCATTTTTAAAGCTCCTTGATGTAATTTTTCTATTATTTCATCCGTTAAATTTGTTGGGAAAAGATGTTCTGTTTTTCCTTTTTCATATTTATGTTCATAATCATAAAAACCATTTTGAGGAATAAGTTCAATAATTCCCAAAACCTTTGTATCTAAAACAGCAACTGAAAATTCCCGTCCTGGAATATATTCTTCCACAACAAAAGATTTTCCTTTTAATACTTCTTGTTTAACCTCTTCAGGAATTTTATCTCCTTTTTTCAAAAGAACAACGCCAACAGAAGATCCCTCTTGATTTGGTTTTATAACACAGTCAAAATCCGTTTTAGTTGTTGTTAAAATCCACGCTTCGGCGGGAACAATTCCTTTAGCAATATCAATATTTAAAGAAGCAGCTACCGCTTTAGTCATAATTTTATTCATACCAAGAGCTGACGCAAAAAGCCCCGAATGCGTATAAGGAATTTTAAGCATATCTAAGTAAGCTGGTACATGTCCATTTTCCCCCCAACCCCCATGCAATGCATTAAAAACAACAAAGGGATTTTCTTTATCTATTTTCTTTTTTAAAGCCGCTACACCTTCATTCATATCAAATGAAACAACTTTATAACCAAGCTCTTTTAATGCGTTACGAACAGAAGCCGCGCTTTTAAAAGAAATCTCTCGTTCTGATGAAGATCCTCCCTCTAAAAGTAAAACTGGAGCTTCTTTTTTATTTTTATTCATCTTCCACTCCTAATTTCTTTACTTCCCACTCTAAAGAAACGCCTTCTTTTTCTAAAACAGTTTGACGAATCTTTTCCCCTAATGTTTCAATATCTTTAGCCGTTGCTTTACCTGTATTAATTAAAAAATTGGCATGCTTATCACTCACAATGGCCCCACCCACTTTTGCATTCTTCATCCCAGATCTTTCAATTAATTTCCAAGCAGATAACCCTTCTGGATTTTTAAAAGTTGAACCTGCTGTTCGAACTCCTTTGGGTTGACCAGCTTCTCTCTTTTGTTTATTTAAATTCATTCGCTCAGTAATCAATTGATTATCCGATTCTTTCTTTCCCTTTAAAACAGCTTCTAAAAAAATCCAATCCATTGGCAAATGACAACAACGATACGAAAAAGCATCTAATAATTCTTCTTTTTGAAATTCTTTAATATGACCTTCTTTAGTCAAAACAGTTAATTTTTCTAAAACATCAAACAATGAAGAACCATAAGCCCCCGCATTCATTCTAATACCACCACCAAGAGATCCTGGAATGCCACATAAAAATTCAAAACCGCTGATTGCATTTTTTTGAGCCACACGAGAAACTTCCATAACCAGTGCTCCTGCTTTTACAAGAAGTTTATCTTCCTCAATCACTTCTATGCTTGAAAAAGCTTTACCAAGTCGAATAGTAAGACCGGGAATGCCTCCATCCCTGATCAATACATTACTTCCAGCTCCAAGCAAAGTTATTGGAACAGCTTTTAGATTTACAATCATCTTTTTCAAATCATTCATATCAGCTGGTTCAAAATAAACCTCTGCAGGACCACCAACTCCAAACCAATTTTTCTTTGAAAGCGGTTCATTAAATAACAAAACACCTCTCACTTTTGGCAAAGAAGAAACTAATGACTCATTCTTATTTTTAAATTTTTTAAAAAAATGCTTCAAAAAGGAATGTTTTACCATTATTTCTTCAGTCCTTTCTCTTTTTTCAAAAGTTGAGTTATTTCAGAAGATATTGAACCAGCACCCAAGCAAACAATTGTATCAAAAGAACTTAATGAGGCTGCCTTTTCTTTTAAATTTTCAATTGATGGTAAATATGAAGCATTTAATCCTTTTAAGTTAAGACCTTGCACAAATGCTGGAGCAGTCACACCTGGGATCATATTTTCCCCAGCCGCATAAACATCCAATACCAAAACTTCATCTGCCACATCAAAACAAGTCAAGAAATCATCCCAAAGATCACTAAATCTAGAATAACGGTGCGGTTGGAAAACAGCAACTATTTTTCCTTTTACAGAACTTTTCACAGCATCAAGTGTTGCTTTAATTTCAATTGGATGGTGCGCATAATCATCATAAACCTTCACCTTATTTAAAACACCTCTTAAAGTTAAGCGCCGTTGAATTCCTTCAAATTTTGCTAAAGCCTTTTTAATCACGGATTCAGAAATACCCAATCTTAAAGAAACAGCAATAGCCGCCAAAGCATTTAAAACATTATGGCGACCAAACATCGCTAATTTAATATCTTTAATTTTTTTAAACTTAGATCCATTTCTCACAAAGACATCAAAAATAATCCCATCAGATCCCATTCTGATATGATCTGCATGAACATCTGCTTTTTTATTTAACCCATAAGAGACAATACGACGCGTATCAATATCTTGAATCACTTCTTTAACTGTTTCATGATCGGTACAAACAACAGAAAAACCATAAAAAGCCGTATTTTCAATAAATAAACGATAAGCTTTTTTCATGTTATCAAAAGTCTTATAATGATCCATATGCTCAGGATCAATATTTGTTACAATGCTAATTGTTGTTGGCAATTTCAAAAAGGAACCATCTGATTCATCAGCTTCAACAACAACATAGTCTCCTTTTCCAAGGCGAGCATTTGAAGATTGGGAATTTAAAATACCTCCAATAACAAAACTTGGTTTCAATTTTGCTTGCATTAAAATACTGGCCACAAGAGAAGATGTTGTTGTTTTTCCATGTGTCCCTGAAACGCAAATGCTTCTTTTATAATTTAAAATTTCTGCCAACATTTCAGAGCGATGACCAACAGGAATACCTAGTCTTCTTGCTTCAACTAATTCAGGGTTATCTGGTTTAATTGCGCTTGAAATAACAACAGCATCTACACCTTTTAAGTTTTCTTTTTTATGCCCAATAAATACCGTAATTCCACTTTTTTGAATTCGCTTGGTATTAGCACTTTCTTTTGCATCTGAACCTTGAACAAACAAACCTAAATCTACAAGCATCTCAGCAATGGCACTCATTCCAATGCCACCAATACCAATAAAATGGATCTTTTTTAATGGACAAGAAAGTTTCATCTAAAAGCCTCCTTCTTGATTGCCATTTTCAATAATTTTTTTAACTTCTAATACAACACTTTCTGCAGCTTGTGGCATTGCTCTAGAATAACTTTGCGTTGCAGCAATTGAAAGTTCTTTTGGATTTCGCATCAATTCAGCTAATTGTTCTGAAACACGCAGTGAGCTAAAACCTTTTTCCGGAATAAGCCAACCAGCTCCACTATCGCAAAAACCAGCTGCATTTTCAGTTTGATGATCATCTGCAGCTGTTGGTAAAGGAACAATCATGGCCGGACGTCCAATAATTTCAAGTTCAGTAATTGTGGATGCTCCTCCTCTTGCAACAACCAAATGAGATTGCTCCAATAATTCTGGCATATTATCAAAAAATGACTCAACAGTTACTTTTTTAAAAGGTTGGCCTTTATAAATATTTCGAACGTATTCAATATCCTCTGGGCGAGCTTGTTGAGTTAAAACAATTTTTTCTTTAAGTTCAATTGGTAATTGAAGCAAAACTTCAGGGAAAACACGACTGAAAAAAGAAGCTCCCTGACTGCCACCAAAAACAAGCAAGTGAAAATCTTCGCTCTTTGGAGGATAAGGTGAATTTTCTTTTTTTAAAATTTGATTTCTTGCTGGCATTCCTACTCTTAATGTTGGAATATTTGCAGGTATTCTTTTTGTTGGCATAAATGAAGTAGCTATTAAACAAGCTCCTTTTGCTAAAATTCTGTTTGCGCGACCTAAAACGGCATTTTGCTCATGCAATACAACTGGAATGCGCCATAAATGAGCAGCCAAAACAGCAGGAAATGAAGCATATCCGCCCACTCCAATAACAGCTGCAGGTTTTAATTTTTGCAATAAGCAAAGAGCCTGAACAGATCCAAGAAATAATTTCGTTGCCGCAATTGCTTTGTGAAAAAATGTACGTCTTGCAACGGCTTCAGACATAAGCTTATATGTTTCAACACCTGGAAGTGAAGTAAAAGCTTTTCCTCTTTTATCCGTTACAAACGCAACTTGATAACCATTTTTTAATAATGCCGAACAAATGGATTCAGCTGGAAAAATATGACCTCCGCTTCCTCCTGTTGTTACCACAATGAGTGGTGCATTTTTTTTCTCATGAGTTTTTTTCTTTTCTTGATTTCTATATCTTTTATTTCCCATTTTTCATCCTTTTAAAATAAATTATTCTAACCCACGAGAAAGTGTATGGCATCTTGTCAAACTTAAAATAATGCCAAACGCAAACCCAATCGAAACCAATGAAGAACCGCCGTATGAAATAAATGGAAGTGTCATTCCTTTCGTTGGCAATAAATTCAACGTTGATCCCATATTAACAATAGCCTGAATTGCAATTTGTGTCAACAGACCAGCAACAGCAATTTGACAAAAATGATTATTAGATTGCCTTAAAAGACGAAACCCTTTTAAAACAACAAATGCAAATACCATAATTAACAATGTTGTTAAAATAAAACCAAACTCTTCAGCTGAAACTGCTAAAATAAAATCTGTATGTGCATCTGGTAATTCATATTTTACAATACCTTCACCAGGTCCCTTGCCGAACCACCCTGCATTTTTAAGTGTTTCCATTGATTTTTCAACCTGATAAGCTTCTTGACCATCTGTTGGATTTAAAAATCTATTCACACGCGTATGCACATGATCAAACATAAAATAAGCAAAAATACCTAAGCTAATAGCCCCTGCTCCTAAGAATGAAACAACCATCATCGGAATACCAGATAAAAACAGCTGAACACCAAAAATTGCCGTTACGGTTACCAACATACCAATATCTGGCTGCCCCATTAACAAAAGTGCAATCACACCATAAAGAGCAAAAGCAAGCCAATAACCTGGAAATTGCTTAATTAAACGACCTGAGGCTAATAGCCAAGCACAAACAACCGCAAATGCTGGCTTCATAAACTCAGAAGGTTGCAACCCAATTCCAAGGAAGTAAATCCACCGTCTTGCCCCTTGAATTTGAGTTCCAAACAAAACAACATATACCATACACACAAGAGAACCAATTAGAATCAATCCCGATAATCGTCTGATATGCTTAAATGATAAAAATGCTGTTGAAAACAATACCAAAACAGTTGGGAACAAAAAAATCAACTGACGATTAATAAAATAAAACGTTTCACGATTTGTCCTATATGCAACACCAGGACTTGCTGCAAAAATTAGAAAAATTCCATATAAAATGAGCACTACGGCTGAATAGAGTAATTGCCGGTTAATATCCCTGAAGCGCTCTGAAAAAAAGAGTCTTATTTTTTCAAGAAATCCACCCATTTCATTCTCCTATCTAATTTTAAGTGTTGATAATGCAATGATTGCAAGTAAAACGGAAATAATCCAAAAGCGAACAACAACTGTTGTTTCAGACCAACCTTTTTTTTCAAAATGATGGTGTAAAGGAGCCATTAAAAAGACTCTCTTTTTTCTCAGTTTATATGAACCAATTTGAATAATATCAGATAAAGCTTCTGCAACAAAAATACCCCCTGCAATTGCAAGTAATAACTCTTGTTTAGTGGCAACACTTAAAGCACCTAAAACACCACCTAATGCTAAAGACCCCGTATCCCCCATAAACACTTGAGCTGGATGAGCATTAAACCATAAAAATCCTAAAGTTGCCCCAATAACGGCTCCACAAAATACAGCCATTTCCCCTGCTCCTGCTACATAGTGAATATGTAAATATGCACTATAATCCACTCTTCCAACCAAATATGCAATCACCATAAACACAAAACAACACATAATAACAGGCAATGAAACAAGGCCATCTAATCCATCTGTTAAATTAACCGCATTTGAGCTTCCAACCATAACAATTAAAACAAATGGAATATAAAAATACATTAAATCAATAGATAAATCTTTAAAAAATGGAATGGTTAACGTTGTTCCCATTGGCCCTGTTTCCAAACAAATCATCCAAAGACAAGCAATCAAACTAATTAAAAATTGCAAAGATAATTTTTGTTTTGCTGAAATCCCATTTGAAGAATTTTTCGTTAATTTTTTATAATCATCAAAAAATCCAGCTAAGCCAAAACCAGCCAAAACAAAAACCATTACCCAAATATAAGAATTTGTTAATTGAGCCCAAAGCAAAGTGGAAATCAAAATTGAAATAATAATTAAAAGCCCCCCCATACAAGGTGTTCCACGCTTTAAAAAATGCGTTTCAGGTCCATCTTGACGTATTGGTTGTCCCTCTCCTTGTTTACTTTTAAGCCAAGCAATAAATTTTGGACCACAAACAAGCATAATTAAAAAAGATGTTGCAAGAGCACCGCCAGCTCTAAACGTAATATATTTAAAAATATTTAAAAAACTAAAATCCATTGATAACAATGACAACAAATATAACATTTTTTCTCCCTAACTCAACTCTTGCAACATTTTAACAAATTTATTCAATCTAACACTATTTGATCCCTTCACCAAAACAATGTCATTTTCTTTAATTTCTGAGATAATACCCTTCATAAAATCATCAACGGTTTCAAAATAACCGCCCTGAAGATGAACTGGCAATAACTCATATAAATATTTCATTAGTGTTCCTATGGTATATACCCGATCAATTTGATTTTCAAGAATATTTTTTAATAAATCTTTATGCAATTGAATTGATTGCTCTCCCAATTCCAACATTTGTCCCAAAACAGCCACTTTCCGACCACCTGTTTGTTTTGATAAAACAGATAAGGAGGCTTTCATAGAAGATGGATTTGCATTATAGCAATCATCAATCAAGGTAATTTTTTTATGACCATTTAAAATTAATTGTTGCATCAATCCTCTACCTTGAATTGGCTTAGTGGTTTGAATAACATCTAAAACATTTTCAAAATTAATCCCCAAAGATTCAATTCCAGCTAAAACTGCCAATGAATTCATTGCAAAATGTTGGCCTAAAAAATTAATCTGATAAGAATATTTTTTATCTTTTCTTTCAAATTCTACCGCGCATTTATCAGAAATATGACAAGAAACTAATTTAAAATCAGTCTCATTATTTTTGCCAAATGAAATAACTTTTAATCCCTTTTCTGTTGCTTTTTTTTGCATTACATTAAAAAAAGGTGAATCGCCATTTAATATTGTAATACTTCCTTTTTCTTGTCCTTCAAAAATTTCAGACTTTGCCAACGCAATTTCTTCTTCAGAGTTAAAAAACTCTCTATGCGCAGAACCAATCATTGTGATGATACTTGCATGTGGTCGAAGCAAATTTGTGAGCTTTGAAATTTCACCTTTATGATTCATCCCAAGTTCAATCACCGCATATTTTGTTTCAGGATGCATAGCAGCTAACGTTAAAGGAACACCAATTTCATTATTAAAATTGCCTTTTGTTGCATGCGTTTTTCCATATTTTTCAAAACAGGTTTTCAACATTTCTTTTGTTGTTGTTTTTCCTGAACTTCCTGTAACACCTATAAACTGGGCAGAACTATTTGCTCGTCTATAGGCAGCCAGTTTTTCAAGAGCATCCATCACATTTGGAACTATAATTTGCCTTTCTTTTTGAACAAATTGAACTTCTTTTTCAACTAAACAAGCTCCAGCTCCTTTTTCAATAGCAACTTTAACAAATTGATGTCCATCAACTTTTTCACCTTTAAGCGCAAAAAATAAATCTCCTGGAACTAACGTTCTTGTATCAATTGAAACACCTGAAATACGGATACTTTCATCAACAAAAACACCTAAAGCATCTTCTAAAGAAGATTTATCCCAAATAACATTATCAGAAGCATTATTTAAAGCGGAAAATGCTTCTTGTTTATCAGAGAATGGATAGCAAATACCATTTACTAACTGACCTGTTTCATGTCCTTTACCACATAAAACCAATATATCATTTTCTTTTAATGAGGAAATCGCTTGGTAAATGGCTTCTTTTCTATTCGGAACAACCAAAGCTTTTGGACAAGCCTTAAAAATCATATCTCTTATTAAAGATGGATCTTCAAATCTAGGATTATCATCCGTTATAAAAACTTTATCGGCTTCTTTTTGAGCAATTTCTCCCATCAAAGCTCTTTTTCCCGTATCTCTGTTACCACCACATCCAATTAAAGCCACTAAATTTCCTTTTGCATGTGGTCTTAAAGAGGAAAGAACATTATGAAGCGCATCAGGGGTATGTGCATAATCAACAAAAATATGAGCCCCGTCTTTATGCCCAACACATTCTAAACGACCTTCAGGTGCTTTTAACTGAGGTAAATATTCAATCAAGTCATCCATAGGAACTCCTAATTTCGAAACAAGCCCTAAAGCACAAAGGATGTTATGCACCTGAAATGCCCCAAAAATATTCAAATGTATTTTTTTTGTTTTACCTTGATATGTGATTGACAAAAGCTGGCCATTTGGCAATGGTTCTAACTGATTAATTTTCAAATCCGATCCATTAAAACCATATGAAAAAACAGGAATATTTTTTTCTTTTAAAATCAAACTTAATTCTTTAGAATAAGGATCATCAAAATTTAAAACACCTATACCTTCTTGTTTTAAAAAATTTTGAAACAAAAGTTTTTTTGCATCAAAATAAGATTGCATTGATCCATGATAATCTAAATGATCTCTTGTTAAATTTGTAAAACCAGCTGATTCAAATGAAAAAGAAGAAAGTCTATTTTGAATAAGTCCATGACTAGATGCTTCTAACACAACATATTCAACATCCTTTTTTTTCAAATTAGAAAGCGTTTTTGCAAGTGTAATACTATCAGGAGTTGTCATCTTCCCTTCTGTTAAAACATCTTCAACATATACCCCTAACGTTCCAATAGAAGCAGCTTTATGATTAAATGCATTCAAAAGCTGATAAACATAATAAGCTGTCGATGTCTTACCATTTGTTCCAGTAACAGCAATGGTTTTTATACCTTGACTTGGATATAAAATTGAAGCAATTTTTGCCATATCCACACTTAAATTCTTACTCTTAATAACAATTAAATCCGTTTGAATTTGCCTGTCTGTTAAAACAGCAACCGCTCCCTTTTTCGTTACCTCATCTAAAAAAACAAGACCATCTACCTTTTCCCCTTTGATAGGCACAAAAATATGCCCTTCTTTAACATCTTTAGATGAAGAAGAAATTCCTGTAATTTCAATATCGTCCTTAAAATCACATTCTAAACAACTATCTTTTAACAACTCAGACAATAGCATTTTTTACCTTCTTTTTTTAGCTTCAAGCGATAATTCAACTGATTTTTTCATATATGAGGGCTGTTCCCATTCAGGTTGTCCAGCAACACCTAAATAAGAAGCAATTTCAAGAACGATTTGAAGACCTGTTGGTTTGGCATTCCATCCAGCTGTACTTGCATATTGGCCTTCTAATCTTTTTGGATTTTCAAGAACAACTAAAACAGCATATTTGGGTGCATTCATTGGGAAAGCACAAACAAATGTGGTTCTCAATGTTCCTTCTGTATATCCCCCATTTACCAGCATTTCAGCCGATCCTGTTTTCCCACCAACATGATATTTTCTAATGGGATCAGAATCTTTTAAATTCCAATTAATAACCCCCCACATCATATGACGAATTTGCTCAGAGACTTTTTGGGAAATCACTTGATATTCTGCTTTTCCCTTATTCCCATTTTTAATAAAAGTTGGAACACGATAATATCCTCCATTTACTAATGCGCTTACTGCTGAAATTAAATGAAGGGGAGAAACTGCAATCCCATATCCATAAGAGATGGTTGCGCTTGTCATATCAGCCCATTTTTCTTCTAAAGGATATTGAGTTCTTGTTTTTTCAGGCAATTGAATTGGCAGTGGTTGATAGAATCCAAAACGGGATAAAAACTCTTTTTGTTTTTGATATCCTGCTTTTAATGCTATTTTAACTGATCCAATATTAGAAGAATGAATCAAAATTTCTGGGACCATTAAAGGTCGATTTTGCCCACGATAATCTTCAATTGTTTTACGCCCAATTTTAAATGAAGTTGTCGCATCAAAAATATCATGCGGACGAATCACCTTATTTTCAAGTGCCATTGCTGTATTAAATAATTTAAAAACAGACCCAAATTCATAGGCTCCCAATGTCGCTTTATTAAATCTAGCATCACTATCTGCATCTTGTGGAATATTTGGATTATAATCTGGCAATGAAACACTTGCTAAGACTTCCCCTGTATGAATATCCATTACAATACTGGTTCCACCTAATGCACTGTATTTCTTAATATTTTCACTTAATACTCTAGCAACTGTTTCTTGAACAGACATATCTAATGATAATGTTACATCACTTTCTTGCAATTCTTGTTCATATGATTTTTCAAGACCGGCAGTTCCTTTATTATCAATATCAACACTCCCTAACAAATGAGCAAATAAAGATCCTTGTGGATAAACCCTTTTTTCCCCATCCGTTTCTTGCAAGAAATAATATCCCAACCAATTAACATCTTTTTGTTCAACTGGTGTAATATTCCGTTTAATATATCGAAAAGAACCACCTTGATTAATCTTTTTCAACACATCATCTTTCGTGACCCCAGGTAAAACTTTTGATAAATTTTCAGCAACCATCAACCGATCTTTTTCTTTTACCTCTTTAGGATTAATTGATAAATCTTTCGTTGGAACACTTGTTGCCAAAATCATCCCATTTCTATCTAAAATATTGTGTCTATTAATATTTAAATCCGTTTTCAAAACAGAAGGGACATACGTTCTTGATTGATAAGATAAAACTGTTAAATAAAATAATTTTCCAATAATAATCGAAAAGCAAAGAGCAAAAACAAACATAATAAAAGCAATACGTCCACTTGCTTTTTGCAAAACACCTTTTGTTGCATCATCTAAACATTTATATCTATCCATTGATGTTAAAGGTGGAACTTCCATGCCTGCATAGTAAAATGTTTCTTTTTTGCGCTTAAACATTTATTCTTCCCCCCCTACTGATAGCGACTTTGTTTCTTCCAATTTAATTGGTAAATCATCAACTTTTACTAATTGTTCAGATTTAATTACTTGCCAATTTGTTTGATTTGTAACAATAGCTTTTAAGCGTTTGGGATCATTTAAATGTGCCCATTCAGCTTCTAACATATGCAAATCTCTTTTTGTTTTTAAAATATTAACATGAATTCTTTTTAACTCGGTTTCTTTTTCTTTTACTTGATATTTAAGTGTAAACAACGCTACACCAGAAAAAATAGCAACCATTAAAAAAAACACATTAATTAAAAACTTTTTCATCTATCCCCCTTATTGCTCCAACAAATAGGCTGCCCGCAATTTTGCTGAATGTGATCTAGAATTTATTTCCAACTCTTCTTTACTTGGCAACACTGCTTTTTTTGTTAAAACCTTAAAAACAGGTTTTTCAGCATGTATAAAACTCATAACATCATGTCTGTTTTGATTGGGTTTTAAATCCGAATTTTGGATCATAAAATTCTTCACAATTCTATCTTCTAAAGAATGAAAAGTAACAACAACTAAACGCCCATTTGGCTTTAAAACTCGTTTAGCTGATTCTAAAACACGTTCCAATTCGCCCAATTCATCATTTATAAAAATTCTTAATGCTTGAAATGAACGCATAGCACTATCAGATCCATCTTTTGGTTTTGGCATAACTTGGTGAATAATTTCAGCCAACTCACCTGTTGTTTCAATTTCTTTTTGGGACCGTGCTTTTACAATATTTTTTGCAATCCGACGAGAAGCCTTTTCCTCTCCATATTTAAACAAAATATCTGCAATATCAGATTCTTTAAAAGTATTAACCACCTCTTTAGCCGACAATCCCTCTGTACTCATACGCATATCTAAAGGGCCAGAAAATCTAAAAGAAAAACCACGTTCTCTCTCATCAATCTGCATTGATGAAACACCCAAATCAAGAACCAACCCATCTAAGGGTTCTGTTAAATAATTTTCAAGATTTGAAAAACAATCTTGAACAAAGCTAAAACGATCTGAATATGCTTTTTTTAATTCATTAACCGTATTTTGAACAGTTGGATCCCGATCAAAAGAAACAACTTTATTTAAAGAATTTGCATTTAAAATTGCTTTGGTATACCCGCCTGCACCAAATGTTCCATCCATATAAAGACCACCTTTTTGACAGTCCAAATACTCTAAAACCTCTTTAAGCAAAACCGGAAAATGCAATTCAAACGCCATTCTTATCCCCTTTTTTATCAAAAAAAGCCGAGCAATAGCTTTCGCTTCACCCAGCTTTTTTTACTTTTCATACAAGACTTAGCCAACAATTTCGTTCAAACTAAACCATTGAGCAATTTCTCTTTGTGCTGAAGCTGGTGAATCTGATCCATGAACAGAGTTACGACCTTTGCTTTCAGCAAATTCTGCACGAATTGTTCCTGCATCTGCTTCTGCAGGATCTGTTTTACCCATAACAGTGCGGTATTTAACAATTGCATCTTCGCCTTCTAATACTTGAACAATAATTGGAGCTGAACTCATAAATTCAACTAATTCTTCAAAAAATGGTCTTCCATTATGTTCTGCATAAAATGTTTCAGCTTGTTTTCTTGTCATCCATACACGCTTTTGAGCAACAATACGAAGACCTGCTTCTTCAATTTTTGCATTAATTGCACCAGTTAAATTTCTTTCTGTTGCATCTGGTTTAATCATTGAAAACGTTCTTTCAATAGCCATAAAAAACTCCTTTTCATTTTTAGCATTTTTAAAATCAACTTTATTCAAGATAAACCTATCATATTTGAAAAATATCGTCAAGTCATCTTTAATAAATTTTTAACTTTTTTAAATAATTGCATTCCTTAAAACAGGCAACTGTTTTAAGCCTGCATGATGACGCAAAAAATAAGCCGTTGTTGTTAACCCATCTTGCAATGACTCTTTGTCAATCAAAATATTTTTTTTATACATAAATTCAGGTAATGGCAATAACTTATCTTTATATGGCTCGCCCATTTTCCTTGAAACCGATCTGCCACTTTTAGGTGAAACATAAGCCAGATCATTCACATCTCCACCTCCAGCGCATTTTGAAAAATCAAGTCCAAATCCTAATGCTTCCAAGAGCTTTATTTCCCATAAAACATAACGAGACTGAAAATCATTTTGTTCCAAACAATTTAAAAATCCAATTGTTTCATCGTAAAAAAAATCATAATCAACACGTTCTGGCAACAATACATCTAATAAATAGCAAACAGAACTAATAGCGCTTAATCTTTTTGAATCCTCTAAAAAAGAAAGATGTAAGGAACACTCTTCCTCAACAAAATAAGAACCCATCTGTTCTAAAAGTCTTGCTTGCCAACGGCCTGTTAAAAAAGAAGCTGTCATAGGTGGTGTTTTTTTCTTCACAACTCCTAAATGACGCCCCTTTTCCTTTGTGAATAAGCTCACAATAAACTTATGATCACCCAAGGGTTTTGAGCTTAATACCAAGGCCTTTGAAAAAGAAAACTCAGGCATTAAAATCCAAACCCCAATCTTTATATTGCGACGGATCTTGTCGCCAATTTTCTTTAACTTTCACAAACAAAAAGAGATGAACTTTTGTTTCAAAAAGTTTTTCAAGTTCTTTCCTTGAAGATTCACCTATCTTTTTAATCATCTGACCATTTTTACCAAGAATAATAGGTTTAAGGCCTTCTCGTTCAACATAAATTGTTTGCTCAATACGTATACCTTTTTCCGTTTCTTTATATGAATTTGTTTCAACAGAAAGCGTATAAGGCAATTCTTTTTGAAGCATTAAAAAAAGTTTTTCACGCGTCACCTCAGCAGCAAACAAGCGATTTGGCAAATCGGTTAATTGATCAGCTGGAAACATCCAAATTCCAACAGGAGCATTTTGAACTAAAAAGTTTTTCAGCTCGTCAATTTTTTCACCTGTTTTTGCTGAAATCATAAATGTTTCTGTAAAAATTTTAAAATTATTTAACTCTTGAATCAATGGCAATAATTTTGCCTTTTCAATCATATCAATTTTATTTAAAACCAATATAGCTTTTTTCTTTTCTTGTTGCAAACGAGCTATAATTTTCTGAGTATTTTTATCCAATCCCTTTTGTGCATCAATTAAAAGAAGTCGTTGATCTGCATCATCTGATTCCGTCCATGCAGAAGCAACCATCGCTCTTTCAAATTTTGCTGAAGCAGAAAAAATCCCTGGAGTATCTACCAAAACCAATTGAGTTTCTCCTTCAACAAAGATACCTCTAATTCTAGATCTTGTTGTTTGAACCTTTGGCGAAACAATACTCACCTTAGAACCAATCAACTTATTAACCAAAGTTGATTTACCAGCATTTGGGGCTCCCAAAACAGCAACAAAGCCAAATTTCATTTTTTTATCCATCATTTAATCTATCTCTTTTCTTTTTCATAATCCAAACAATCTTGTAACAACAACTTAGCTGCCTCAATCATTGCTTCTTTTTTACTTGCACCTTGCGCTCTTCGACTTTTAAGGTCTGGCAAACTCACTTCAACTTCAAAAACAGGATCATGATCTGGGCCTTTTTTTGAAATCACTTCATAAACGGGAATCACTTTTTTATTTTTTTGAGCCCATTCTTGCAAGCGACTTTTAAAATCTTTTTCATTTGAAATACCTTGTTTGAAAAAAGGCTCCCAAATAGCTTCAACAAATTTTTTAACGGTTTCTAATCCTTTTTCAAGATAAATCACGCCCAAAACAGCTTCACAAACATCCGAAAGAACCGAAGAATTATCTCTTAAATACTCTTCATTGGTAACCAATGTTTTATCTAATTTTAAACTTTTTGCAACACTTGCCAATGTTTGCTCTTTAACCAAAGAGGTAAACCGAATAGCCCATTCACCTTCTTTTTCCTTTGGAAAGCGGTGATAAAGAATATCCGCAATTACAAGACCTAACACTCTATCGCCTAAAAATTCAAGCTGTTCATAAGCAGCCGCTTTTCCCCCAATAGCTAACGTAATGGCTTTTTTATAATTCTTTGATTTTTTAATTTCGTCCAAAATAATTTCAGCTTGATTAGACATAAATCCTCTTATTTAATCTTTGTAAATAAACGTTCTGTTCGAATAAAGATTGGCCATTTCCAAAATTGCCAAAATTCACCCATACCATTATTGGAATAAAAAATAACTTCAGCTCTTCCTTCTAAATAAGTGAGTGGAACAACACCAAAAAAACGACTATCATATGAATTATCTCTATTATCACCCATAGCAAAGAAATATCCTTCTGGAACTTTAATTTCTGGCGTATCATCAGATTTCATCATATCATTAATTTCATAAATTTCATGAGTGACACCATTTGGAAGTGTTTCTAAATATTTGGTATATAAAACTTCTCTTCCTTCAATTTCAGCTTTCACAGTTGAAAGATATTTCCGATCAACTTCTTTTGAGTTTATATAAAGACGACCGTTTTTCATTTGAACTGTATCCCCTGGAAGAGCAATAACACGTTTAATATAATCAACAGACCTATCTAGTGAAGGCATTAATTCAGGCGTTACTCTAAAAACAACAACATCTCCCACTTTTGGACTTTTTTCAAAAATTCTTCCTTTCGGAATAAGAGGTAATGAATATGGGAATGAATGTCTTGAATAACCATACGCATATTTTGAAATAAACAAATGATCACCAACTAACAATGTTGGGAACATTGATCCAGAAGGGATATTATATGGCTCAAATGTAAAAGATCTCAACACTAAAGCCAATAAAACTGCAAAAAGAAGGCCTATAATTGAAGAGCAATTTTTATAAAAATCAGTACACCTTAAAATTTCCCACATGGCAGTAGCCACCAAAAACATTAATACTGCGCAACATACCCATAATTGAGTTGGGCTCATGTTTACCCCCACAAAAAGCAGTAAAGAACCCAAAATGCTGCAAACCACCAATATAACCAACCCTATTTTTATCTCTTTTTTCATTGATATTTTATCTCCAATATGATATGATGATCAAAAATTGAAACAGAGTTTAACACAGAAAGAAGTATTTGTCTATGCTAAAATTTCAAATTAAAAACATTGAAAAGAATGCCAGAAGGGGTGAACTTGAAACAGCTCATGGAAAGATTCAAACGCCAGCCTTTATGCCTGTTGGAACCGTTGGAACGGTTAAAGCCATGCTTCCAGAATCTGTTAAACAAACAGGGGCTGAAATTATTTTAGGCAATACGTATCACTTAATGCTCAGGCCAACAGCTGAACGCGTAGCTTCTTTTGGTGGTCTTCATAAATTTATGAACTGGAATGGCCCAATTTTAACAGATTCAGGCGGATTTCAGGTTATGAGCCTTTCTTCTTTAAGATCAATCAATGAAGATGGGGTCACCTTTCAATCTCATATTAATGGCGCCAAACATGTTTTAACTCCTGAACGATCTATGGAAATCCAACATTTATTAGATTCAAATATCACAATGGCTTTTGATGAATGCGTTAAATTTCCTTCTCCAAAAGATGTGGTCAAAAAATCAATGGAACGTTCTATGCGCTGGGCTAAACGATCTAAAGATGCCTTTATAGATAGAGATGGATATGGTATTTTTGGCATTGTTCAAGGTGGGATGCATGAAGATTTAAGAATGCAATCCATTAAAGATTTAACAAACATTGGATTTGATGGGTATGCCATTGGTGGGCTTGCTGTTGGCGAAGGTCAAGAAATTATGTTTTCTGTTTTAGATTACACCGCTCCAGCGCTTCCTGATGACAAACCAAGATATCTTATGGGTGTTGGAAGACCAAGTGATATTGTTGGCGCAGTTAAAAGAGGTGTCGATATGTTTGACTGTGTTATGCCATCAAGATCAGGTAGAACAGGCCAAGCCTTCACATCTCATGGCGTTTTAAATATTCATAATGCTTGTCATCGAGATGATCATTCTCCTCTGGATGAAAAATGCGATTGTCCTTGTTGTTCAAATTATACTCGAGGATATTTACACCATCTTTTTAAAGCCGGTGAAATCCTTGGATCAATGTTATTGACATGGCATAATATTCGTTTTTATCAAATTTTAATGCAAAATATTCGCCAAGCAATTGAAGAAAACCGTTTTGAAGAATTTCATGATAATTTTATGTCCACTTATCAAAATGATAAAAAAATGTAAATAACAATGCCTGTCAAAAGCCAAAAAACTCCTCCGACTACAGAAAGACGCCGAACGTTTGAAGGTCTTGAGCGGTTAACAATGGAAGTTAAACGCTTAACCCAACCTATTTTGGGTCAACGAGGTTTTGCAGGAACAGATATCCTTGAATCTTGGAATGATATTGTTGGCGAAAATCTTTCACAAGGTATTCGCCCTGAAAAGTTAACCTTTGAAAAAGATAATCGAACAAATGGCACTCTTCATGTTAAAAGTGCTGGTGGAGCTTTTGCTATTTTATTTGAGCACCAAAAACAAAAAGTTATCGAGCGAATCAATACTTTTTTTGGATATCCTGCAGTTGCAAGGATTAAAATTACTCAGGGAAAATTAAGCTTAAAAAAGCAACCAATTATGCAACCAAAAAAATATATCAGTGAAAAAGAAAGAGATATTTTAAAAGCTAAAGTTGCTGATATAGATGATAGAGAATTAAGAACTCTTGTTTATCAAATGGGATTAACCAGATTAGAAAAGAAATAAAAAAACCTTCTGTTAAAGAAGGTTTTTTTGATTTATTTCCAATAATCCAAAATCCATTTACTCGGCAACACATGCTTATATATTTTCTTATACCCTCGTGGATATTTCCGATCATTTGGATTTGAACACCAAATCCCATTAATTGCATCTTGAAGGCCAGGATTTCCATGAAAAGCAATCATTTTCATGCCATCTACTTTTGGCATTCTTGGAGCCATAAAATACCTAAACAACGGAAATGGCAAACAATGGAATCTAAAGCTTTTAAACCAATTATCTGGCCAAAAATTCAAATGACCCCATTTTTCAATTACCTTAGAGGACAGATATTCTTGAGAGGCAGTGAAAAACTTATCAACAACTTCTTTTGGATGGTCTTCAAAATATTTTTTGATAAACCCTAATGTTCCAACAACCCATGAGTAACAACTTGCTTGCCCTACATGATGACCATGTGTATGCCAATCATCTATAATATAGAATTTTTCTTCTTGTGGATACTCAAAAAATTCATCTAAGTTCCCAACAATAAGTGAATCTAAATCAAAAAAGAAAACTCGTTGCCCTTTTAAATCGCCCAAATTATCATCACAAAGAGCTGCTTCTTTGCGATAAGCATATTTCATAGTATATTCTTCTTCACCTTTTTTAATATTTTCAAAAACAGGTAAAGGTTTCACTATCACATCTTCTCGAAGTCCAGTTGCTTTATCTGTAAAACAATAAAAATCAATTTCATGAGAGGTATTTCGTTTTACCATAGAGCATAAATTGTTTACATCTTTTGCAGTATAAAACTCACCCCATTTGATGCATATTACATTATATTTTGCCATAATTACTCCTTTTAAAAAGGTTAACAATACTCAAGAATTAACACCTTTTAAAACTTTTGGCAAGCATATTTTTTTTATCTATATGCGAACTAAATGAACTTCAATAAGAGGCTTTTTACCATAAAATTCTTTCAAAAATCTGCGAACAGCCGTGCGAACTGCATTTTCCGCACAATCATCTCGAACAGAATCTTTGCCTAATTGTTGAACTTCTTCAACAATTTCTTTCTTTAAGCGATCTTCATCATCTGTTCCAGCCTCAATTAATCCAAAAGATGAAATTTTTGGTTTTCCTAAAACAGAACCATCATTATCCATAACCAAAGTAACAACCAATGTTCCATCTTCAATCATTTTACGACGTTTTCTGATCACCTCAGCGCCCAATGACAAAATCTTTTTACCATCAACCGCCAAAATACCACTTTCAACTTCACCTAAAATAACTGGTTTTTCAGATAATTCTAAAATTTCACCATCTTCCAATGCAAAAGCATATTTTGCACCCCATTTAAGAGCCAAAGAAACATGTTCATTCAATTCTCTTGCTTCACCATGCACAGGCAAAGCAATTTTAGGCTTAATCCATTTATACATTTGTTGCAAATCTTTACCAGAAAAATGCCCTGAAACATGGATATCAGCATCTTTATTCGTAATAATTTCAACATCTTTTGTTTTAAAACGCTTTTGAAGAAGTGCAATTGCTTTTTCATTCCCTGGAATAATACGAGAAGAAAAAATAACAACATCTTCTGGTGCAAAGAAAACAGAATTTTTTTGTGGCGTTAAAGCTGATAAATTACTCAAAGCTGAACGTGGTTCCCCTTGAGACCCAGTGCAAATAAATAAAACAGATCCTTTTGGTTGTTCTAAGGCTTCTGATTCAGATAAAAATTCTGGAACATCATCAAAATAACCGCAAGCTCTTGCCGCCGCATCCATTCGCCATAAACTACGACCCAACAAACAAACTTGTCTATTATTCTTTTGAGCCGCATAATAAATACTCTTCACACGACTCACATTAGATGCAAAACAAGCTACCGCAATTTGTTTACCATCATACTTAGCAATCAATTTTTCAAGTTCTTTGCGAACATCCATTTCTGTTAATTTATTTTCACCACTAAAAACATTTGTTGAATCACAAACAAGAGCCAAAACACCTTCTTTTCCTATTTCTTTTAAACGTTTTTCATCTGTTTTTTGATTCAAAACTGTATCAGGAATTAACTTCCAATCACCCGTATGCAAAACAGAACCTTTATCTGTTCGAATACATAAAGCATTTGATTCTGGAATAGAGTGACTCATTGAAATAAATTCAATTTCAAATGGTTTTAAATCAACTAATGACCCTAAGGAACAAACGGTTACATCTGCTCTACCTAATAATGAATTTTCAACTAATTTACTTTCCAATAATTCTGCCGCAAATGGCGTTACATAAATTGGGCATTGCAATGAACGCCACAAATGACCAACTGCCCCTAAATGATCTTCATGAGCATGCGTGATAACCAATCCCAAAATATCTTTTTTATTTTTTTCTAAAAAAGAAACATCTGGCAATAAAACATCTACACCAGGCAATCCATCCCCTGGGAAACCAACCCCTAAATCAACAATCAACCATTTGCCTTTATATCCATAGGCAAAGCAATTCATCCCAACCCCAGTTGCCCCTCCGATAGGAATAAACACAAATTTTTCTTTATCGATGACAACATCTTTTCTTTCTTCAATCATTTATTTTTCTTTCATCTATAAAAAACACATCACCTGCCGTTATGAAACGACAGTTTAAATCTTTTGTTTTGATTTGAACGGCACCCTCATCCGTTAAACCAATAAATTCTCCCTTTATTTCTTCATTCGGTAAGCGAATGACAATTTCTTTCCCAACCCCTTTTGAATAGGCTAACCATTTCTCTTTAATTTTTTGAAACCCCTCTGTTTCAAAAAGATAAATATTTTCATCTAAAGAATTTAAAATATTTTGCAAAAGCTCATCATTTTTGATTTTTCCCTCCAAAGAAGTTGTCGGATATAAAACTTCTTCAGTTGGAGCTTGTTTTGTATTAATACCAACACCCGCAATAACTTTATCACCAAGATTTTCAAGCAAAATACCTGATATTTTTTTACCCTCAAGTAACACATCATTTGGCCATTTAAGCATAACATTAAACTCTTTTAAACATTCTGCCACACTCAGCGATAAAATAAATGAGAGCAAAGGCGTTTGCATTCCATAACTTTTAAGAACAAGTGAAAAAAACAAATTCCCTGTTAAAGAAATCCACCTACGCCCCATGCGGCCACGTGCTTTTGTTTGTTCTTTTGCAACAACGCAAGTTTTAAGCGGCAACGAAGCTGCCACATCATTTGTGCTTTCAACTTTATCAAAAAAAATCAAATTCCATTTCATTTAAAAGGGGTTATATCATAAAATAAAAAAAAAATAAAGAAAAACATTGATTTTATTTTTTTTTCGTTCAAAAATAAAC
>JAZOOQ010000073.1:0-6237 GCA_045655105.1 Alphaproteobacteria bacterium
TATTATATAATAAAAATATATATAAAAACATTAATTCTACGTAGTTGTGGATAACTTTAAATAACTTGGATAAAACCAATAATGAGACAAAGAATATAAAATTATCCTATTTCATAAAAGATCTACTCACACCCATAAATGGGGTATAAGTTACTTGTGGATAAAATGCTCAAATAAAAATTTGAACTTGAATAATCACGATTCGTGTTTGGGGATAACTTTTGTGTAAAAACAAAAAATAAAGTTATTCACAATATCCACAATACCTATTACTAAAAAATATATATTTTATATAAATAAATGGATAAGACTTGTGGATAGTTCTCAACATCTTTTTTGAACCCAACATTCTCTGTTTGGCAAAAATCATTTTATTTTATGCTAAATAAAAAATAACGTTAACATATTGTTTTGCAGAAAAAGAGGAGTTTTTTTTAAGATATATTATTTTTGTTAGCATTCAGCATTTAAATGTTTTAAAAATCGATTTTAAAGCCTCTACAGGCACATATATATAGTTTTACAAGCAATTAATCATTTATCAATAAAAAACGTTTTCTAGCCTCTTTAAAACGAATATTTTAAATATAAAAAAAGAACCTCATCTTTTCAGATAAAGTTCTTTAATTGAGGTTATTCTTTTTATAAAAAATATTTTTCAACGCTTAGAGCGGCAACGGCGCCACTTCCTGCTGATATAATCGCTTGTTTATAGGTATCTTCTTGCACATCACCACATGCAAAAATACCTTTAACAGATGTTTCCATTGTTCTTTTATTTGTTTTTATATATCCTTTTTTTGTTAATATTAATTGATTTTGTATCAGTTTAATATTGGGTTCAGTTCCAATTGCTTCAAAAACACCTTCAACGGTTAAAAGAGATTTTTGTTTATTTTTAGTATTTACAATTTTAATTGTGGATAACTTTTTATCTCCAATAAATTCAACTGGTTGAGTATTATTTAAAATTTTAATTTTTTTATTTTGCAATACTTCATCTAAGAGCTTTTTTTCTCCTTTTAGATTGTTATTTTTATTAATTAAAATAACCTCTTTTGCGATTTTTGATAAAAAGAGAGCTTCATAAATGGCAGCATTTCCACCTCCGATAACGGCAATGGACTTATTTTTATAAAAAAATCCGTCACATGTTGCGCAAATTGAAATGCCATTTCCTTTAAATTTTTCCTCTCCATTAATGTTAAGCCATTTAGGATTCGCTCCAGTTGCTATAATAACAGCATCAGCAGAACCATTTTTTATGCTATATGTTTTGAAATGAAAAGGTTTTTGAGTTATATCTAATTTTAATACTTCATCTTGAATAATTTTGCATCCAGTGTGTTCAGCTTGAGATTTTAAATTTTCCATTAACTCAAAACCAGATATATTGATATATCCTGGAAAATTTTCAACTTTATGTGTTCTTGTTAATTGACCACCAATAACAGACCCAGTAATAAGAGTTGTTTCTAAACCGGCTCTTGATGAATATATTGCTGCTGTGTAACCAGCTGGTCCAGATCCAATAATTAAAACTTTTGTATGCATTATACCTCCAAAAAAGGATAAAAAAAACCTCTCTTAAAAAGATAATATAGTATGTTATCAAAATTCAAGAGAGGATAAAAAATATTTTTTTAGATGAACTGAACGTTCAAAATTTCATAGGATTTTTCACCTTTAGGAGTGATTACATCAACAAAATCTCCTTTGTTTTTTCCAATTAAAGCTCTTGCAATTGGAGATAAAAGAGAAATAAGACCTTTTTCTAAATTTGCTTCATATTGACCAACAATTTGGTATGAATGTTGAGTTCCTGTTTCAGAATCTTCTAATGTTACAGTTGCTCCAAATAAAACCTTATCTCCAGATAATGATTTAATATCAATTACCTGAGCTCTTGCTAAGGCGCTTTCAAGTTCCATAATGCGGCCTTCATTAAAGCTTTGTTGTTCGCGTGCTGAGTGGTATTCTGCATTTTCAGATAAGTCCCCATGACCACGAGCTTCTTCAATTGCAGCAACAATACGTGGTCTTTCTTCAAATTTTAGACGTTTTAATTCATTTGATAAATTATCATAGCCGATTGATGTCATAGGTATTTTTTCTTCCATGGCTCATCCTTTCATTGAAATTTTATTAAAAAATAAAACTACGGCTCTTTATCCGTAGCTTTGTTAACAGATTTGATAAGTATATTATATGAGTTTTTTATTTAAAAAGCAAGCAATTAAATTATTTTTCTTTTTTTATGCAAGAAAAGTCATTAATTTGTTGTTCAGGATCCAGTCGAACTCCCATCCAGGTTATAACATAATGTAGATGAGGTCCTGTTGATCGACCAGTTGTTCCAATTTCTCCAATTTCATCCCCTCTTTTTATTTTGTCCCCATTTTGAACAGAAATTTTATTTAAATGTGAATAACTAGAAAATAATCCAAATCCATGATTAATTAAAAGAGTTTTTCCCGATAAAAACATATCTTGATGTGTAAGAGACACAACCCCATCTGCTGGAGCATAAATTTTTGTACCAATAGGTGCGGCATAATCAACACCACTATGCCCTGCTTTTTTTATATTATTAAGAATTCTCCTGCTTCCAAAAGAGCTTGAAATTCTTTTGTAATTTTTAACTGGTCTATCAAAACAAAAGGGGAAATAATTTATATTAAAATCTTCGCGCGCTTTTTTAATTAAAGCATTTTCTTTTTGAATTCTTTCTTGGTTTTTGTTTGATGGTGAAACTTTATCTGGTTGTAAACCTTCAATATATTCTTCTTGCCATTTTTGTTTTATAATTGGAAAAGTTAATTCTTTTTTTTCATTATTTGTAATTAATGTTAATTTTAAAATTGTAGCATCCTGAGGAAGACCAAAAAAGAAAAAACCACTTTTAGTTGATTTTATTTCCTGATTGTTCAAATAAAGTTTTTCACCTGTGGATAATTTTCCATAAGTTAATCCCCCCTCTTTAACTGGAGATCGTAATTCAAAAGCAAAACTTGTTGTTGAAAGAAAAAAAGATATAGTGAAGATGAAAAACTTTTTCATTTTATTCTCCAAATAAATTGCCTTGGGATATTTTATTTTCTTTTTGTTTTATTTTTTTTAAAGGTTTTTCTTTGTTTTTTAATGTGGATACTTCAACTTTTTTATCGCTAAATTTGATAAAAAATGATTCGGTTTCTTCCGCTTGTTTGCCACTTGAAATAATATTTCCATTTTTATCTAATGTTAAGGAAAATCCTCTTTCTAAAACAGAAGTATATGAATATGATTTTAATAGTTTTGATAAGAAATCTAGTTTATTTTCAATGCCTGTATAGTATGTTTGAATAGAATTTGAAAGTCTTTCTGTTTTATCATCTAATTTTTCAAAAAATAAATTAATAATTTCATTTAATCTAGGCATTGACTTTGATAAAGCATCTAATTTAAGTTGCTTTTCATTTATAAATCTAAATAAGCCATCTAAATTTCTGTTTTTAAGTTGTTCTAAAGTTAAAATAAGCTCTGCTCGAACAGGAACGGCTTTTTCTGCGGCACCTGTTGGTGTTGGAGCTCTTAAATCAGCTGCATAATCAATTAATGTTGTGTCTGTTTCATGACCAACCGCTGAAATAATAGGAATATCAGAATTAGCAACAGCTCTTACAACAATTTCTTCATTAAAACACCACAAATCTTCAAAGCTTCCCCCACCTCTTGCAACGATTAAAACATCTGGTCTTTCAAGTTTTTTTCCATCATCGAATTCAATTCCTTGAACTGGAATTTTATTAAAACCTTGAATGGCTGAAGCAATTTGTTCGGCCGCTCCTTCTCCTTGAACCAATACGGGCCATAAATAAACTGTTCTTGGAAAACGATCATTTAATCGATGCATGATATCTCTGATAACAGCACCAGTTGGGCTTGTTACCACGCCAATTGTTTCTGGCAAATAAGGAATTTTTTTCTTTTTTGATTCATCAAATAAACCCTCTTTTTCCAATTTTTCTTTACGTTCAGCTAAAAGTTTTAATAAAGCGCCAATACCAGCTGGTTCTGCTTTTTCCACAATCATTTGATAGTTTGATCGTCCAGGATATGTGGATAACTTTCCTGTGCAAATAATTTCAAGACCATCTTCAAAAGCTGCAACTGTTGTTTTATCTTTTCCTCTCCAACAAACGGCAGATAAAACAGAATCAGCATCTTTAAGTGAAAAATAAATATGTCCAGAAGCTGCTTTTTTAACACCAACAACTTCTCCTTTTACTCTGATATTATTAAAAACTTGCTCAACGCAGCTTTTAAGTGAAAGAGAAATTTGAGTAACTGATAAAATAGGGTTTTGTTCTGTTTCCATAATCTTATTTTCTTTTTTGTTTAAAAAATTGAGTTAGAATTTGACTGTTTTGTTCTTCATCAAAACCCCCTTCAAAAAATGGTTTATGATGAGTTTGTTTATGTGAAAAAACTTGAGCTCCTTGCAATAATGCCCCAGTTTTAGGATCAAAAGCACCAAAAAATATATTATCAAGCCTTGCCCAAGAAATTGCACCTGCACACATAACACATGGTTCTAATGTGACAAATAACGAATAGCCATTTAATCTTTTTACATTCAATTTTTTGCAAGCTTTTTGAATGACTAATATTTCTGCATGCGCAAGAGGATTTTTTTTCTGTTCTGTTTGATTATGTGCACAAGCAATTATTTTTTTTGTTTGTGTATGGTAAATAACAGCTCCAACTGGAACCTCATCTTTTTGAGCTGCTTTTACTGCATATTGATAAGCTGTTTTTAAAATCGTTTCATTTGGGTTCATTTTTTGCTTTCATCTTTTTATTTTTTCCTATAATATACTAATTATGACAGAAAAGAAAGAAAGAATTGCAAAAATTATTGCCGCTGCTGGATTATGTTCTAGAAGAATGGCTGAAGAATGGATTTTAAATGGTCGTGTGAAAGTAAATGGTGTTGTTTTAACAACTCCTGCTTTTACGGTTTCATCTGATGATAAAATTTTAGTTGATGATAAGCTTGTTGGAGAAAAGCAAGAACGTCGTTTATGGTGTTATCATAAACCAACAGGATTGGTAACAACTCATAAAGATCCTCAAGGGAGAAAAACTGTTTTTGAATCTTTGCCAAAATATTTACCTCGTGTTATATCTGTTGGTCGTTTAGATTTAAACTCTGAAGGATTATTATTACTCACAACAGATGGAGAATTAGCTCGAGAGTTAGAACATCCCTCTAAGGGTTGGAAAAGAAGATATCGTGTTCGAATTCATGGTGTTTTAACGCCAGATATTCAAAAACGTTTGGCCAAAGGGGTAACTATTCAAGGGATAAGATATGCGCCTTGTGAAACTGTTGTAGAGCAAGTAAAAGGAACAAATAGTTGGATTTCTGTTACATTAACAGAAGGTAAGAATAGAGAAATTAGAAAATTAATGGCTTTCTTTGGGTTAGAGGTAACTCGTTTAATCAGGGTTTCTTATGGGCCTTTTCAATTAGGAAATTTGGAAAAGGGCGAGGTTCGTGAAGTTTCAAAGAAAGCAATGAAAGAGTTATTATGAGAGTTATATCGGGCGTTTTTCGGGGGAAAAAGTTGCTTGCTGCAGATGAGAGTGTAACACGCCCAACATCTGATAGAGCAAAAGAAGGTTTATTTAATATTTTAAATCACCACCTCTTAATTTTGAATAAATCTTGGCCCGATATATGTTTTTTAGACGTGTTTGCTGGTTCTGGTGGTATGGGAATTGAAGCCTTTTCTCGCGGGGCTAAAAACGTTTTTTTATTTGAAAATAATAAAGAGGCGCTAAATTGCATTCGTCGAAATATATCAGGTATGGATGATATTAAAATTATCTCTGGTGATGCTTGTTTCCCGCCAAAAGCGAATAATATTGCTGATATTATTTTTTTTGATCCACCATATGGAAAAGGTTTATGGCAAAAATCACTTGTGCAATTTCAAAAAAATGGCTGGATAAATAATGAAACGATGATTATCATTGAAACAGATAAGTTAATTAATGAAGAGATTCCAGATTCTTTTGAAATAATCAGAATGCAAGCCTATGGAAGAAATCTTTTTTTGTTCTTAAAGATAAAGTAATATAAAATTATTAGAAATAGATAAGAGTTTTATTTTTTTAAAGTAATATTAAAAATTTTCACGTTATATTGATTGAAGGGGGTAAAAAATGAAAGAAATGTTATCAAAAATG
>JAZOOQ010000074.1:0-7367 GCA_045655105.1 Alphaproteobacteria bacterium
CGATTATTTTTTTTAAAACAAACGAATAAATCAAAAAAATAGCCCCCTTTTTTTTAAGAGAGCTATTTTTATCAATTTTTATTTATCCTTTTTCTTTAAAATCAAATAGTTAATAAGAATAAATAACCCAAGTTTAATTAAAAAACCTAGATCAAACGAAGCAACCCGCTCAATCACCCAAAACGCACTATATGCCAATGTATTAACATATAAGGTTTGCGAAAACGTTGTTGCACTTAACATATTCACAATCAAATGTGTTATAAGTGTATAAAACAAAACGATGAAATAAACCAAACCAAAAATGCTTATACCAACAAGAAAAGGACTTATATTTTTTAAGATATTAGATGCCTGTTGAAAATCGTTTTTTTGAATTGTAAATGGTTTTTTGGGTTCATTTTGAAAACACTCACTGCTCGTTGTTTTTCCATCATAAATGGACAAACACTTTTTACCCAAATATATACCAGGAGCTGTTATAGAAGAAGCAACAGCATTCGTTCTTGTATCAACCAAAACTTTAATAGTTTCACCATCCAAAGTAACGTTTTTTTCAATAACGGTGTTCACTGGATAAGTAATTTCTCCTTGATGAAAGGTAATTGGAAAAAAGTCATCACCAAGTTGATCACCCAAAGACACTATTTTTGAAAGATTTGAAAGATAAGAATTTAAAATAACAATCAAACATATAAGCAAAATAATAGGCGCCATCCATTTTTTTAGCAAAAAATTTTTCATTAAAACTCCCCTTTTCATCACATATTTTTTTGCACACTCATTTTGACAAACAACTAATTAAATTTCAATCTCTTTAATAACCTTTTTTAATCTTCTTGTTTGCCATCTTTAAATTTTTTTTCTTTTTTCAAACTCCCATTTTCAAAATACCACCTTTGAAATCCCTCTTTCTTGCCATTTTGATAAGAAGTTTCGCCATAAACAACGCCATTGGGGCGATAATATTTTTCAATTCCCGTTTTTAAACCATTTTGATAAACAGAAACAATCCAAACATTCCCATCTTTGTAATATGATTTTTGAACACCTTCTTTTACCCCATTTTGATAAGAAGTTTCTATTTGCAATTCACCATTCTCATAAAAATTCTTTACTGTTCCTGTAATCGGAAGATTATTAAGATCACATAACACTAACAACCCATCTTCTTTTGGTTCGCATTCTTTTATTTCAGACTTTTTATATTCTTTTGCATAAAGAGAGGTTGAAAGGATTAATGATAACATAAAAACAGATAAAGCCTTTTTCATAAGAAAACTCCTTGTATATAATCTAAATACAAGTGTATTCATTTTATTAAAAAAATCAAGTTATTAAATCTTATTCTCTTTAATCACCTTATCAGCAACTTCCACCCAGCAATCATAAAGTTCTGCCATACCTTGAATGTTTCGTTTTTTCAATTCCACTTCAAAGGCTTGGTTATAATCTTTTCTCACAAACAAAGAATTGCCCATACCCATTGGATAATAAACCCAACTTCTCATGTAATCTTCTTCACCTGAAAGGATTTCTTCATAAGATTGTTCTATGGGTAAAACCTTTTCAATATCCTTTTCATCATCAAGACTTTCCAATGTGCTCATGTATCTATTATTATCTTTGGTGATAATTTGAGTTGCGCCTCCCCAACCCATTGCTCCTGGAAATGCTGTAGCATAAATACAAATATCCTCTGGATTTACTTCACCCAAGTTATTGGAAGTCAATTTCTTAAAAACAAAATCATCATAAATATATTCATCATCTTTTGATTTCATTTCATCATCCATAATTAAAAGCTTAACCTCGACCATCACCTTTTATTGTGCTTATCTTTTTCATTGGAATAACGCTTTTTCTTGTTGGTAAATCTTTTAAAAACGCCGCTTTTTCACCACCAGAATAGTCCACCCTTTCCTTTTCATAAAAAATATTTTTTGTTTCCATATAAAATATTTCTTTTGAACCAACAACTTCTGCAACACGTGGTAATACGCTTCCATTAGCAAGAGTGATTATATTAACAGGATCATAAATATATTTTTTATCGCCAGCTAACAATGCAATAAAGCTATGCGCTTCAAACTTATCAAAATTACCTTTTGAAACAACTTCACCACCAACATAACGCGTTGGAATATTTTGGCTTTGAAAATATCCTTGCGCCAAAACAGAAAATTCCGTGCAAGCACAGGCTTTAGCTTCTATAGCCTCTGATAATTTTTTTGGTGTTTTAGCATCATAAAATACATTATGTTTTTGAACATCAACAATATCAGGATAGTTTTTTTTCATAACATTATTAAATGCTAGCATGTGACAAAACAAAGAATAATCTAAATCCGATTTTTTGTACTGTTCAAACCATTTTTTAAACCCTTGATCTGCCATATAATTTTTAGCATTTTTAGCAATAGAATTAAACAATTCTTCAAACGGTTCAAAATCCGCAATCATATATATGTTATTTCTTCCACCAAGAAAAGTTCCACCCACTGGAAAAACCTCGTCTTTTTCAATTTTATCGGAAATCAAATGTCCATCACCCAATTCTTTATACATTTTTACCTCCTATTAAATATTGATATATAACTATTATATCAAACAAAAGAAATTTAAACAATCTTATTTTTCCTGCACTTTCATATCTTCCACCCAATCAGAATAAGAATATTCTTCTGTTCTTGCCATCATAACATCACTAAAAAATTCATAAAGACTTCTGCGCTCTTCTTTTTGAATCACTTGGCATTTTTCAAGCGCTAAAACAACGCCCATGGGAATATATTTATCCGTTGGATATAAATCCCCTGCCCGATATTCCAAAATAGTATCCATTCCCATATCTTTAACATCCAAATTTAACAAACAATAACTTTGATCAACCATCCCAGTTTCTTCTTGAATACTTTGCGCAAGGCTTGTAATCGCGGGCTCAAAAACGCTTTCTTCAATCAGCAATAAAATCTGATTAATATGAGGTAAAGAAGATTGGTTTAAAATATCTATTTCTTGAACTTCAATTTCCCCAATTAATTTGCCAACTTCATATTCCAGATCTCTTGCTGTTGCCACAGCTGGCAAACTTAAAACAAGCACACCTATCAAGGCTTTTAATAAAAAATTCTTCATTACCCCCTCCATCAACTTGTGATGCATATAAGAATATTATACCATACTTTCGTTATTTCGCAAAATTTAATCATTTTCCCCTTGATTAATAATAAAAAAATGATTTTTAAACTTCTTTTTCTCTTTTATTTTATATTTAAAAATAGACAGACCATATAATTCTTATTTTCATTGACATTTCCCTCTTTTTTTGATAGATTTTCTTTGTGTAATTCATTAAAAGGAGGATTTTATGAGTGATGATGATGATTACAACTTCTATGCCCCAGGAGATTATCCAGCTGACTATCCAAATACTGAACAAAACCTGTTTTTAAACGCCATTGAAACAAAAAATGAAAATTCATTGAGACAATTTTTTCATCAATGGCCCCCAAAATCAGGCTATTTTTATAAAAGCCGCAGCATGATGGAACTCACTGCAGAAACTGATTTTGAAAAAGGCATCGAAATCTTATTAGAAATGGGATTAAATCCAAACGATGTTGCCTATAATGGCAGTATGCATGCTTTAGATTATGCTATTTTAAATGATAATTTTAACATGGCTAAACTATTGCTTAAAAAAGGTGCCAATCCAAATGGAACATTCAAATATTCAACAGATTCAAGATTTGAACCAAAAACAAAATGTTCATTGGGTTTAGCTATTGAAATGGATTCGCCCCTTCTAGTTCGCCAATTGTTAAAAAAAGGAGCTAATCCAAATGCCACACATAATGATGAACCACTCACTGTTTTGGCCGCACGAAAAGCTCATCCTTGTGTTATTGACCTTTTGGCTGAAAAAGGAGCCAACATTAATGCTCAAGATAAAGATGGGAACACAGCTCTTCATATTGCTGCATTAAATGGAAATATCAGACTTGTGAAAAAATTGATTGAAAGATATCATGCCAACACAATAATTCAAAACCATAACAAGGATTTACCAATGCATATGGCTATGCAAAATCCAAACATCGAAGTTTTAAAATTATTGCAAAAACATGGCACTCCAATTTATCAAGAAAACATCGGTAAAGAAAGCGTTGCCACTTTAGCTATCAAGTCAAATAACACTGAAATTTTAAACACCGTTTTCCATTGGTTACATCCTTTTTCAGCTGTTTACTTAAAAGATCCAATGATTAATTCATTGTTACCGGTTGCCATTCAATCAAAAAGCCCTGTTTCAACAGCGCATTTGTTAAAACATACCCCTGATTTAAATGCCCCCATTTATGAAGGGATGAACCCTTTGCAATATATCTGTGAAAGAGAAGATGAACAACAATTAAATGCCTTATTAAGTTTTGATGGCCAACTCGATATTAATAAACAAGATAATTTAGGGTATACAGCTCTTCATTATGCTTGCAAACGCCAAAATAAACAAATGGTTTTATCTCTTCTTGAAAAAGGCGCTGATGCAACCCTTAAAAACCATTTTGGGGAAGATAGTCTTTTTATAGCCAAACAAACAAATAATCTTGATTTTTTAAATTTTGTTAAAGAAGCTATTAGCACGCCAAACAAGGTTCGTTTAATTACCAAACAACCGCCTTTAAAATCAGCTTTAAACAGAACTGATAGGCAAAATTCTTAATTTTTTAAGGTAATAAAAAAGCTTCGTTGATTTTTATCAATGAAGCTTTTTTTGTTTTCATTTTTTTTGATACAAGCAAAAAAATAAATTGAAAACAACTTCATCTTTAGGTATACCTAAACGTATGAAAAATTTTTTTAGTATAAATAAAGAACTATTTAAACTTAACTTTTCTTTTTGGAATATCTTAAATATCGCTTTAAGTATTGTGATTGTATATACTTATGGATTAGAGGAAGATGTTATTATGATGGCTCTATGTGGCCCTATGTTTGGAGCAATTCTAATAGGACTGAGCATTTTTCCTTATTATAAGCTATATAAATGGGCCTATCCAAAAATTCATAAAAATCGAAAATTTTTAGCAACTCATCTTGATTACCCAGATAATTACACGCCAGACAATACACAAGAACAATTAAAAATTAAAGAACTTTATTGCCAATCTCCTTATTTATGTCTTCAAAAATATAAACATAAAAATTATTTTATAGAAACTTTTTTCTTCTGGATATTTGGAATATTCTTCACACCTACTGTTATTATATGTTCAACCGTCTTTTTAATAGTTGTCTTCCTCAACATTTTAACAAATAACATCCCAACAAAAACATCTTCTTTTGATATTTTGTTTTATTGGGTCGTTTTATATTTTTTCAGATTATTGGTTATTGCCTTTTCAAAAAATAAAGAAACAAAAACAAAATTCATTGAATTAATGAGCCTAGATATTCTGAGATGTGTTTTGATTGTATTTTTTATTTTTGGCCCCTGTGTTTTAATTAGCTCATTTCTCATAACTACATTCACGCAATTTAGCAATAATGATATTATACCTTTTATTGGTTTCATCCTTTTAATTTTACCCATTCAGTTCAACTTTGATAATATGTCATCAAGTGAAGAAACATTGGTTGAAAAAACACCAAAAATCTCTGATATGCTATTTGATTTTGATCGTGATAAAATGGAAGAACAGCTCTATCAAAATCAACTTGTAAAAACAGCTAAAAAATCAAAAAAATCATCTAGTAAGGAATTGCTTACAACAGAGGAAGCTTCTCAATTCCTTAACAAACCTTTTCTCTATTTAATCAGAAAAAGACGCATTGATAACTATTATCACTCCATTCATAACCTGCCTTTTCAAATTAAGGATGGTGAATTTGTTTATTCTAAAAAAGCGCTTCTTGCTTTTAAAGAACAAGATTGGGAAAAATTAAAAAAACTATAATTTGATTTTATAAATAAATTTTTAATTTTCGCTTATATTACAAAAAGCATTATAAAACAGCTTTTTTTTCAAAAAAAATCTTGCCTTTCATATAACTTTATTATATGTTGATTTTGCAAAAAAAGGAAAAAAGGCTATGCAAAAAAAATTTTCAATAAAAAAAGCAATCTGGTGTTTATCAATACTTTCAATTCTTTCAACACTCTTCATCATCATCTTTCCTAACAGACCAATTGTTTCTGTTGTGATTCCAACATATAATCGAGCACATTTATTGCCAAGAGCGCTTGATTCCTTGTTAAAACAAACATTACAAGACTTTGAAGTTATTGTGGTTAATGATGCATCAACTGATGAAACTGCAAATATATTAAAAGAATATCAAAAAAAATCTAAAAAAATCAAAGTTGTTACACATAAAGAAAATAAAGGCGTTTCAATTTCAAGAAATGATGGCAACAAAAAGGCCAAAGGAAAATATATCACCATTCTCGACAGTGATGATTATGCCATGCCAAACTTTTTGGAAAAAACCGTATCCTTTATGGAAAAACATCCAGAAGTCACCATTGGGGTTCCTGCAAAAGCAGGCTATTATGAAAAAAAAGAATTAGGATTATATGATCAAAATCTTTTTTCTTGGCATTATCCTGTTCATAATTTTGCCAACTATAATTGTTTAGGAAACGTAGGAAATATCTTTAAAAGAGATTTCGTTGAAAAACATAAAATTAAATATGACTCTCAATTTAGCTGTGGTGAAGACTGGGATTTTTGGATTCAAATGGCCTTAAAAGGCGCAACTATTGCTAAGATTGAAACAGGCGAAGCCGTCGTTGCATTCCGAGCATATGGTGGCTTATCAACAGGAAATTGCTCCCTTGCTGATAGACACATTAAACAAAAAATAGTTAAAGCATTAAATTATACCAAAGATCTAGAAGATCACTGCCAGGTCACAAATGCTATGATGAAAAAATTTCCAAATGTTTTTCCTCTTGACAATGATCGCAACAGAGTAATAAGAGAATGTCCAAAAGAAACTGATACATATATCAAAGTTTATCATAAACAATGGGATAGCTATTTGGTTTTTTCTCAAAATGCCTCCACGGTTCAAAATCAGATAAATGGGGATATGGCTAAAGTTTTACTTTTCATTCCTAATGAAAAAATCATCGTTAAATGGGATAAATATGAAGAAGAAACATTCCTCTATTCTCCTAATAAACGCGCCTATATTTTTGAAGATAAAGAAGAAATAAAAGAAGCAAAAGAGAAAGAAAAAGAAGATAAAAAATAATTAAAAGATTTTAAACAAAAAAAAGATTAAGGAATCCCCTTAATCTTTTTTTTAATTTAATCACATCTGCCCTCTACAGCCCTAAAAAAAGAAGAAAAATTAAT
>JAZOOQ010000075.1:0-12462 GCA_045655105.1 Alphaproteobacteria bacterium
AAATAATAAAAACAAGTGGTTGGCGAATTTATTAAAAAAAGATTATAAGTAAATAAAAGGAGATTTTGTTATGAAAAATGCAATTTGGTTACTTTTATTTAGTTGGTTATTTGAAAGCATATCAATGGCCAATGAAATAAAATGTTCCTCTTCAGAACCAATTCAATCATTAAGCGGTGAATGTTTTTCATGCGAGAGTTTAAAATCTTTTGAAATAGAACCAAATATCTGTAGATCTTGTTTAAATAGAGATATTTCAATTATTCAACCTTTAGAAGGTAAACAATTAAAAACAGTGTGCCATTTAAAAGAATGTCCAGAGCAATATCCTTTAAAAAGTGGGTCATTGTCTTGTTATTCTTGTGATGAAACGAAAGCTATTTTAATGTCAAATGATAAAATAAAAGAAAGAATATATAATCTAAGAGAGGAAGGGAAAGATGATTGGTTTGCCTCTTCTGGATTACCAGACGAGAATTGTTCAAATAGATGGATAAGAAAAGTTAAAAGGACTGATAGTTGGATTTCTGTTTTAAGAATTTGTCCTGATGGAACAAAACGATACGGAATGGGAAGTTGTTTAAGTGAGGATCAGATTAAGGTTCATGAAAATAAACAATGGCAACGAGGCAATGATGAATCTATGGGGATGTATATGGGTAGAATTGCTGAAAAAACAGTGGGAAAAACATTGTTGAATTTATGGCAATCTTCTTCAATTTTAATGGCGATTAGTGATTTCTTTATAGGTATTTTAGATTTTATTTTAAAAATCTTTGTGTTGATTGCGATGATGTTTGCTCATTAATAACATTATTGCTAAAAATAGCAAAATATGATATAATATTATTGTTTGAATATATAAGGGGGAAACAATAATGGCGAATATGGATATAAAAACAGATCCGGTTGTTAGTTTCTTTTCGTTGTGGAGTTATGCGTTTGATGAATTAATAAATCCGACAACGGATAGAGTTTTTTCATTTTCTGAGCTATTAAAAACTTTTTCGAGTGAAAATATCCCGTTATTGGAAAAGACAGTTCCTTCTATTCAAAATTTATCCGTTGAAGAAAAAATTCAATTAATGAAGAATTTTACAAGATTGAGTTCTGATGTTTGCGCCGATCGTTATAATTCTGGTGAAAATTTAATTGATGATATGGTTGATATATTCCAATTAAATGGTGAGGATAAAAAAAATTTAACAAAGGCCTATGAATCATATAAAAAATTTTATGATTTGAACAAAAAAGAGATTATGAAGAGTAAATCAGCTCTTTCTTTAGCATATAGCGAATGGAATGCTTCAGATTATTTTGATAAGATGTATTCATTTTTTCAAGTTGATGAGTCAAAAAAGATGAATTTTTATTTACATCATTTCCCAAAAAAATTAATGGACAGTGGGTATTCAACAAATGAGTGTATTCATCAAAATATTTCATTAAATCGTGATGAACCTGAAGCTAATTATTTTAAAGATACATGTATTTTAACGCGAAGAATGTTAACGCCGATTCATGAATTTGGGCATTTTTTGTTTGAAAATTCTCAAAGTTCAAAAGATGCAGTTGGAAACCCTAAGTCATCGGCAAATAAACTTTTTCAGCATTTAGAAAAATATTTTGAGGGTCAAAATAAAAAATCCCCTAGAGCTTTTGCTTATGCAATTATTCATGAGGCATTTGCGGATTCTTGTGGTTTATTTTTTCGAGAAACAAAAGATCCGACTTTTAACCCGATGGATATGAAAAAGATTAATTCGAATTTTAAAGAAGTCGATGGATTAACTCGCATTGTTTATCCGATTTTTAAAGAATATATGCAACAAAATAAACCGATTTCAAATGCGTTTTTTAATCAGGTTTTAAATAGTTCCGAATTTAAAAAAACTTTTCCGGTTCAAAAACCAATTGTGTTTAATAAGCAAAGGTAAATGAATTAGTTTTCCTTCATATCAACCAAAATTTTTGTTGTGGAACAAATTAAGGTATATGCCCATTTTAAGATGAGAATGCCGCCTAAAATACCGATAAAAGAATCAAGCTGTGTAAAGTTACAAGATTTTCCGATAATTAAGGCAATAATTGCTAAAACAGATGTTACAACATCCGCTAAAATATGATAATAAGCGGCCATAAAATTATGGTCTTTTTTATGTAAATGGTGTTTATCATGCATAATGAAAATGCATATAATATTTACAATTAATCCGATTACGGCAACTAAAATGGCTTCATTGAATTCAATTTTAAGAGGCTGGATAAATCTTGTAACCGATTCAAAAATTATCCACAGGCCTGTTAATCCTAAAAATAAGGAGCTTGTATAAGCTGTTAAGGTGCCGATTTTTTCAGTCCCGTTTGGAAAAAGAGGAGAGTTTAAAAATTTTCTGATTAATAAATAAGCAATATAAGTGAGAGAAAGGGCTAAAACATGCGTCATCATGTGATATCCGTCCGCCAATAATCCCATTGAATTGGTTAGGTATCCGTAGGTAATCTCAAAAAACATAGTCAATAGCGTGATTATAATAACTGTTAATGTTTTCTTTTCATTTTTTTTTGTTAAGTGATATTCATGTGTATGCATATTTTTCTCCCCATATTATTTTGAAAAAAAAGGACATTTTTTTAATTGGATTTATGATGGCGTTTTTTTTTAAGAATATAATATATTGTCAAAAATTGAGTTTGTGATATAATAAATAAAGGAGGGGTGAGGATTATGAGTGATAAAATAAAATCGGAAGATATGTTTTTAATTGAATTGGAAAATGGAATGAAAATAGAAGTTATTCCAAATTCTGATAAATGGAGTGGTATACTTTATGCTTCCAATGATTTCATTGAAGGGGAAAGGGGACAATTCCAATCGGCAGCGAATCACTTAATTGAGCATTGTTTGCCCGGCCCCTTTAAAGGAAATGCTGAAGTGCGCTCAACTTTTATTTCACATCAGCTTTCACAAATTGACAATATCAAACAAGCCTTAATGGTTTTAAATTCTTTAGGCGATAACTTAATTAATTTATCTCTTGACCCTGAAAGAGTTGAATCCGAAAAACGTGTAATTTTTGAAGAATGGGCTGGACAGGCATTACATAAAAATCAGTTTAAATTTTTTGGTGGTTATTTTTATCCTGTGACATTTGATGAAAAAGATAAAGTTATAGAAGATGTTTCAGATGATAAAATTTATAATTTTATGAATCAACAAGCTAATTATACTCAAGATTTTTCAGCCCGGGAATTAAATCAACAGGCGCGTTTTATGTATGGAGCAAAAAATTTAACTTTGCGCCTTGAAACACCTCTTGAATTTGATTCTTTTAAAGAATTTATTCGGCGCACGCGTTTAAAAGATATCCCAGCGTTTCAGTCAGACGCTCGTCAAATTACCGATAATTTTGAAAATCGATCTATGAATCATCAAGTTGATTATAGAAATATTTCGCCACAAACTTTGCATTTTAATTTTAGTGTTTCAAAAGAAGAAGAAAAAATAGCTGCTGGCATTTTAAATAATATGATAAAAAACGCTCAAAAAGAGTCGGGTGTTTATTGGTCTTCAAGGACTGTAAATCGAGGTGAGAACGAAACTGATTTTTGTTTTTCTCCGCAAATAACATCTCAGAATAAAGCTAAAATGTTAAATGCCATTGCTAAATTTTTAAAACAAACATCATTTGGTGAAAATTCCAATCAGCAAGAACAAGAAGTTGCAAAAAAAATGAGCAAACAATTTGGTATTCAATTACAAAAAATGGGTTTAATGATGAGTTCTGTTTCTGATAATAGAAGATAGAGAAAAAATAGAAGAGTTTTTGTAATTTTTAGTAACCAAAAAAAATAGTAAATCAAAATGAGTAAGATTGTTATTTTAACAGGAGCCGGAATTAGCGCTGAAAGCGGATTATCTACATTCAGGAGAGATAATGGTTTGTGGAATAACTATAAGATAGAAGATGTTGCCACAATATGTCCAGACTGTGATATAAGTGGAATGTTAAAGCCAAACATTTGCAACAAAAACATTTGTAAAATTTGCTGAAGAATTGTTAATTGAGCAAGATATGAGCATAAATTCATAATATTTAAGAGTGTTGGGTTTAAGTTTTTAAAATAAAACCGTCAGAGAGTTTTTCCCTGACGGTAATTTATCCTGTGGATAACTTTTAGGATCGTTGATTTTGTTTGATAAGGATTGTTTTTAAATCCATTAAAGAAGCGCAAACAAAATCAGGTTTTATTTCATTAAATTCTTTAGAATTGGGATCTGTCCAAACCAAAATGCCTTTTCCGTTTTTATAATTATGAGCCATTGAAATATCTGCTTTTCCATCTCCAATAGAATAAATTTCATCAAATGAGAATCCATTAATGGCAGAATCGGTGAATTCTTTTGAAGGTTTATCATGTTCAAAATCTTCTGCACCAACAATTTTATCAAAGTGATTTGTTAAATTTAGTGTTTCAACTTCATTTCTTAAAATATGTCCCGCCTTATTGCTGGCTAAAATATTAATATAGCCATTTTCTTTGGTGAGTTTAGTGATTTCATAAGCGCCCTCTTTTAAAACAATTTCTGATGCACTTTTAGCATAGGCATTCAAAAATATTTTTCTTGCCTCGATTGCATTGTCTTTACCAACAAGATTTTTAATCAAATTTCTTCCGCTGCTATTCATGGCTATTTTGGCTTCATCTTTTGTCCATGGAGCAAGATTATAGGCTTGTCGCATCACATTTTGTGCAGCTAAGATAGCTCCAAATGTATCGGCAAGAGTATTATCCCAATCCCATAAAATAATTTTACGCATTTTATTCCTTTTTGTTGATATATCTTTTGTTTATCCTCATAAAAAAAAGCACTTTACCAGTGCTTTAATTTTTTTTGGCTACACGATGTAAAAAATTACATTCCTTTAACAGCAGCTGCCAAACGTGAAATTTTGCGAGAAGCTGTTCTTTTGTGAACTGTGTTGCGAACACCAGCGCGAGCCCAAGCTGATTCAGCAACTTTGAATGCTGCTTGAGCAGCTTCTTTGTCACCAGCTAAAATAGCAGCGCGAACTTTTTTTGTTGCAGTTCTAACTGAGTTTAAGCGATCAGCATTCACTCTTTCTTTTTTAGTGTTGCGTCTTACACGTGTTTTTGCCGATTTGATATTGGCCATATTTTTATTCCTCAATTGAAAAATTTTAAACTTAAGGCCTTCTTTATACACTAAATAAAATAAAAAGTCAACTTATTTTATCAAGTTTTGTCAAGAAAAACAAAAGCTTCTTATTTGTCGCTTGTAAGTGAGATATCGAAACGTACTTTTGATGGAATCTTATTTTTTAAAATGGTTATGTGTAAAGAATCGTTTTGTCTTGAAAAAACACCTTCTGATTTTTCTTCCCAACCTAATTGAGGAAGCGTTGTTTGATAAAATTTCAAAATCTCATTTCCTTGTTTTTTGATAGAGGATCCTTCTAAAATAAGTAATTGTCCTGTTGGTGTATCAAAATCCATTTGTTCAGCGGCATTAATTTTAAGGCCATTCATAACGGGAATATCGCTTGTGTTAGCTAAAAAATCTTCAGCATGTGCTTGAAAAGATAAAAAGAATATCAAAGCAAAAAGCTTTAAATAAAGCATTGGTTACATCCTGTCTGCTTCAGAAAAATGAGTTATAGGTTTTCTTGTTGCAGAACCTTTTTTCCCATCAGCTGGGGCAACAAATTTAATGCCTAATATATCATCAATTTCTTTGTTGATTTTTGCAAGTTCTTCTTTTTTAGCAGATAGATCAGAGTTTATTTTTGCCAAATCGTCATTTTTAACGGCAGTGATTTTGGGTAACATATCTTTAATAGAGTTTGTTGCCAAATCAATGTCTTGTGTTGAAAGTAATTGTTCAAGTGTTAAAGCCATTTGTTCGGCTTTTTTATGTCCATATAAAGAAGCTAAGAAAGACCATTTATAGGCGGCTAAATCGTTTTGAGGGAAAATAATTCCTTTGTTATATAATTGTGCCAAACGATATTGAGCTTCCACGTGTCCTTGAAGAGCGGCTGAAAGAAGACAATAAGCAGCATTGTTTTTATCTTTTCCACGTTCAAGTAAAAATGTTTCCCCATAATCAAAAAGTTCTTCAGGGGTTGGTAAAAACACGCCTCCACGTGTTTCATCAAACTGACCATCACATTGAAGAGGGATGCTTAATTCATCATTATTTGTATCAAAAGCCCAGAAGGCATTTTGAGCAAAGACGGTTGAAGTTAATGAAAAACAGGCTAAAAATAAAGCTGATTTTAATAATTTCATGTGGCGTCCCTTTCTTTTTATTCTTTATCCAGAATAAATCCTTTTTTTTGAGAAGGCAAGCAAAAAAAAGCGTTAAAATTAAAAACTTATTGTTTTTTTATATTTTCCACCATGTTAAAATATTTACACCCTTTATCGGTGTGTTTTGAGGCATTTTAATGTTATTTTGAAACATAAAGCGATTTTCTGGAGAATACCAGTGAGGAATCACAATTATTTCTTTTAATAAAAGCCTGTCAAGTAAGTGAACGGCGGTGGTAAGCTCTTTTTGAGAATTTGCAGAAATAATTTTTTCAATCACTGCATCAATGACGGGATTTTTAATACCACTATAATTCATTGATCCATTAGAATCAGCAGCGGCAGAGCTGAAAAAATAACGTTGTTCATTTCCTGGCGAAAGAGATTGTCCCCAAACGGTAACAATCATATCATATTCAAAGGAGTCAAGTCTATTTTTATATTGCAGTAAATCAACAGTTCGAATTCGAGCATTAATTCCAAGGCGTTTTAATTTGCTGATATAAGGTAAAATAATTCTTTCCCAAGCCCCGCTTGAAGCTGTGTCAATTAAAATTTCAAATTCAAAAGGGATGTTATCTTTTTTTAAAATTCCTTTTTCATCAACAACCCATCCAGCTTGATTTAAAAGAGTCATTGCTTTGTAAAGGCGTTGTCTTAAATTTTTTTCTTCTTGCTGATAAAGAGGTTCAAAAACTTCTTTATCCAACATGTTTTTATAAGGTTCTAATAATTTTAATTCTTCTTTGTCAGGTAAAGATGGAGCTTTTAAATAGGAATTATCAAAAAAACTTGTTGTTCTGGTATAGAGTCCATGAAAAAGATTATTATTCATCCAATCAAAATCAAATGCCAAAGAAAGCGCTTTTCGAACAAGTTTATCTTGAAAAATGGGTTTTCTTAAATTAAAAACAAATCCTTGCATTCCACTTGGCATTTGGTGAGAAAAACTCTGCATCAAGATTCGTCCGTTTTGAACATTTTTTTCATTTTGAAAATTCACCCATTTTTTTGCTTCATTTTCAAGGCGAATATCAAATTCTCCTGCTTTAAAAGCTTCAACAGCAACAGTTGTATCGCGGTAATAATCAAATTTAAATTTATCAAAGTGATAAAATCCCTTGTTAACATTTAAATCCCAGGCCCAATAATTTGGATTTTTTTTATAAACAATATATCTTCCTGGTTGAAAATTATCGATAAGATAAGGGCCACTTGAAACGGGAATTTCAAGAGATGTTTTTGAAAAATCCTTATCTTTCCACCATGTTTTTGAAAGAACCGGAAGCTCTCCTAAAATAAAAGGAAGTTCTTTATTTTGAGTTTCTTTTTGAAAATAAAAAACAATAATATTTTCTCCTTCGATTTGAACTTTTTCAACATCTCTATAATAATATCTATAGGTTGGAGAACCCTTTTCTTTCAATATGTTAAATGAAAAAAGAACATCTTGAGGCGTGATTTTTGAACCATCGCTAAATGTTGCATTTTTATTCAAGCGAAATGCAACACCTTTGTGATTTGGTAAAATATAAAATCCATCAGCAATTAATCCATAAAGAGAAAAAGATTCATCTTCACTTTGTTTCATTAAAGAATCGTGCGTTAATCCAATTCCTGCAGCGGGAACACCATTTATTGAAAAAGGATTAAAAGAATCAAAAGAGCCAAAAGCAGCTTGTTTAAGTTCTCCTCCATCTGGTGCTGAAACATTCACATAATCAAAAGAAGAAAAGTTATTTTTATATTTGGGTTCGCCATACATTGAGGCAGCTGGTTGAAAAGGATATTTTGCGTTTGAAGGAAGAGAAAAAGAAAGGGTTGCCGTTATAAATGAGGCAAGAATAATTGTATAAGAAAAAAAATTTAAGCGCATTTTACACCCAAAGAACGTTTCGTTTTTGTTAAAAAAAAGATAAATAACTGGACTTTTTGAAGTATACAGATTATAATGAAAAAAATCAAATTATAAAAGGATTAAAGATGCAATATTTGGATTTTGAACAAACGATACTAGAAATTGATTCTAGATTAAGTCAAGTTGAAGTAGATGGCACAAGAACGCCAGATGAAAAAAAAGAAGAAGTCCTTCGATTAAAACATAAAAAAGAAAAAGCTTTATCTTCTTTATACAGTAATTTAACGCCATGGCAAAAATCAGCTGTTGCAAGACATGAGTCAAGACCGCATACATCTGATTATATTAATACGATTTTTCAAAATTTTTGTATTTTATCTGGGGATAGATCTTTTGCTGATGATAAAGCAATTATTGGTGGATTTGCTGATTTTGAAGGTCAAACTGTAATGGTAATCGGTCATGAAAAAGGGCATGATACGGAAAGCAGAATCGTGCATAACTTTGGCATGGCTAAACCAGAAGGTTACAGAAAAGCCATTCGGTTAATGAAGATGGCAGAGCAGTTTAATGTGCCGGTTATTACTTTAGTTGATACAGCAGGCGCTTTCCCTGGAATGGAGGGGGAAGAAAGAGGACAGGGGCAAGCTATTGCTTCTTCAACGGAAGCTTGTTTGGATTTAAAAGTTCCTCTTATTTCTTGTATTATTGGGGAAGGTGGTTCCGGTGGCGCCATTGCGCTTGCTTCTGGAAATAAAGTTTTAATGCTTGAAAATTCAATTTATTCTGTTATTTCTCCAGAAGGCTGTGCATCAATTTTGTGGAAAGATGCAAAAATGGCCCCAAAAGCAGCAGAAATTTTAAATTTAACTGCTGATGATTTGTTGAGATTAGGAATTATTGATGAAGTGGTTGCAGAGCCAATTGGTGGTGCTCATCGTTATCCTAAAGAAGCCATGGGTTCATTGGCAACCGCTATTAAAAAACATTTGGATGAATTAAAGCAATTTTCTCCTGATGAATTAAAAGCGATGCGACATGAAAAGTTTTTAGCAATGACAAGGGGCTAAAAATATTAAACGTTTAAAGGAGCTTTGAGATTGTTATCGGATTTCAAAGCTCTTTTTTTATTTTTAAAATTTTTATTAAGATTAATTACTTATTTTAAATTTTGAAGTCGGAAATCTAAGGGTCGTTTTTTATTCCCTATTTTCATCCCCCTATACTTTCATTATACCACGGGTTTGGATTTTCAGGGCCAAAAATTTTCAAAAAAAATATCTCTTTTTTCTCCTTTTTATTATAATTAATTGATTTTAAATGATTATTTTTTATTAAAAAATTGCATAAAATTTGATAAAAAATGCTTTTTTTATGTTTTTATCTTAAAAAACATCTCAAAAATAAAGTAAAAAATAGCCTATTTTAAAGCATAATTTTTATGCTAAAAAACAGGCAAATCTAACGACCGTTAAATTTCCGACTTTTCGTCTTAAAATTATTAACAAAAGGAAAACGCTATGTAAACATTTTTCATTTTATTTTAAAGGAGGCTCACCATGTTTCATTCATCACGCACCACTCTTAAAGAGCTTAAAAAACGCTATCTTAACATTCTTAAAAAATGCCTCCTTGCGAATTTAATGGCGTTTGGCATGGTTGCACTTGCCACCCCCGCTATGGCTGGTGAAGATAGATTGGTGTTAAATTCAGGTGAAATAAAAGAATACACCTCTGATGTGACGTTTGAGGATTTAGAATATTCTCGTGGAGCTGCAATTTATAATAGTGGAGGTACTATCACATTTGGTGGAGATACCACCTTCACGGGTAACTTGGGATTGGGCGGAGCAATTTATAATAGTGGAGTTATCACGTTTGAGAGAGATGTCATATTCACAGGTAATGGGGAATTTATAAAAGATGATGAGTTACTGGTACCTCCTTTCACTGCTGGTGCAATTTATAATAATGGTAGTATTATGTTTAATGGCAGTACTGTATTCATAAATAACTCGAGTGGAGGGGCAGGTGCTCTTGGTAATACAGGAATTGTCACATTTTCAGGAGATTTTCTTTTTAGCAATAATAGAGCGAAAGTTTGGCAAGAAAGTGCAGATATTTCTGGAAGTCTTGGTGGAAGAATTATTTTTTCTCATAATGAAGGTAAAGTTGGTACCCTTGATGGTGGAATTATGAATGGAGGCGCCATCGACAAAACAGGGACTGGTTTATTAGTTTTGGGAGATGAAATGTGGAACTCTAATAGTGGAATTTTCACTCAAACAGCGGGAATGACAATTGCAAACTCAGAAAGATTTTTCTCAGATGAATACGTGAAAAATATTATCAATGGCGGTGAACTTAAAACACACGGCACTGAAATTACCTATAAAGCCATTGTGGGACAAGCCTTGGATGAAGAAACAGGGGAAATTTTAAGCACTGGTCGAGTGATGCATTATACAACCAAGCCAGAAATAGAAGTGAATGCCAACACTTTAGCAAATATTACCTTTGCGGGTGAGGATATAGGTGCTACAATTGGTGTTGGTTCATATACAAAAGCGGAGCAAGAGGCAGAAATCGCACTTGTGGGTGATCGCCTTATTGAATATTTGGATGACAAAGGAACAGAAGACAAAACAGATGATGAAATGGTTCGTTATCAAGCAACAGATAAGCTCTTTACTATCGATACATTGGCCTCTGGCGAAAGAACAAAATTTAAAGTTACTGGGACTCTTGCTAATGAAAAAGGCAACACAATTGCATTTGTGAATGGAAGGGTCGAAATTGATGAATCTATCGGAAACACTGGAGCTACATACGAACTCAATAACTCAATTTTAGAAACAATAAATGTGCAAAATAAAGTTCTTTCAAAAGGCATGATTTTAGGTAATGAAGAAGAATATTCTTTTGCAGAATTAGAAATCGCAGAAGACACCACCCTTGACATTGACAACAAACACGTGACAGCTGGCAAGGTCACATTCGGCAATGAGTCAACATTGAGTGTCACATTAAACGAGCTTGCTGATTATGGTACATTATCCCACGATGAAGTGGTTGGAGATGAGAACGCAAAACTCAACCTCAAACTCACCAATGGGATTGATACAGAGCTTGGCATCTATCAAGTGTTTAATAAGGATAATGACTTAACCTTACTCGATAATAACCTCTTAGATATTATCGATATGGGCGACGGTTCTTATAGAGTGCGTAAAAAAGCAGACGCCATCTTAGAGGCTGATCTCGGTATGAGCAAAGCGGAAGTATCAACAGTTGCAGCCTTGCTCAAAGAGGCTGAGGATGGAACAAACAGCACTTTCCTCAAAGCACAAGAAGAACTTCTCGAAGGATTACAATCAGAGAACAAAGCAATCATGATGAAAGCCAAGAAAGCTTTGAATGCGGTTGGGTCGACGGATCAATCGGCGGTGCAATCGGTTGCAACCGAGCATATTGGGGCGATTTTTAATGTTGTAAAATCAGAGATGCCAAGTGCAATAGGCGGTATTGGTCGTTCAGGCGGTGAGGAAGAAACAAGAGCAAAAGTGTTCATTAAAGGCCTTTATGATAAAACAAAATCAACGATGGGCGAGGGCTTTAAGGCCAGAAGCCAAGGCGCAATCTTGGGCGTTCAATCTGAAGTAACCGACTCATTAACTTTGGGCGTTGGATATGCCACAAGCAAAACAACAGCAAAAGAAGATTTGCGCCGAACAGAGGTGGATACGAACACGGGCTTTATCTCAGCGCACTATCAACCAAACGCTTGGTGGATGAGCGGATTGGCAACTTATTCTAGAGGTCAATATGATGAAGAAAAGCAAGTGTTATCAAGCGTAGGCACAGCGAATTATGATGTTGATTCTTGGGGCGTTCAAGTGATGACGGGGTATGACGTGAAACTTCAAAATGCCATTATTACGCCAGAAGTTGGTATGCGTTACTTGTCGGTTAAACAAGAAGGATATACTGATACGCTTGGAACAACGGTTGAAGCCACCACAAGCGATTACTTAACAGCGATTGCCGGCGTGAAAACTGCTTGGGATTTAGGCAAAATCCGACCAACAGTTGGCATTAACGTTGGGTATGATGTAATCAGTGATGATGTATCAGCACTCAACACGCTTGCTAATGGTGCGAGCTATACCGTGAACTCTGAAGCGCTTGATCGCTTGAGTGTTGGCATCTCAACAGGCATTGAAGCCAAACTTAATGATCGAACAACATTGAAACTTGAATACTCAGGA
>JAZOOQ010000076.1:0-4653 GCA_045655105.1 Alphaproteobacteria bacterium
TTGCTTGCGCTTAAAACGCCATCACCTTCCAACACTTTGGTTGAATATGTTTCATTTAAACCATTATCGCCCAACTCTCCGATTACATTGATTTTTGATAAATCAACTTTAACGGTATATGTTTCATCTGTTGGTGTTTGAACTGAAAGTTTATCGCTTAACAATTCTAATCCATCCCCGTCTTTGGCTTTTAATTCCATATCAATCAAAAAGTTAGCAGATTCCCCACCAATATTTTCAAATGCAACTCTATCCGTTGCCTCCCCATCTTGCATATTTAAGGTAACGTTTTCACCCATTTCATAAGTGCCGTTTTTATATTCTGTTAATCCAAACGTTACCTCACTATTTTCAAATGCAATGATGTTTCCTTCTGTCCCTACATCTTTATCTAAATGATATTTTGCATTTGCTGTTCCAAGCGTTGTTGTATTAAACAAACCGGCAACAACATCATATTCTTGCTTTTCCCCATTTTCATCAACATACTCCAATGTTTCCAATGAGCGCTCTGTTACCGTTCCATCTTCATTGGTTATCTTAACTGTTTTATCCTTAATCAAATTTTCATGCGCCGTTTTTTCAACATCCCGATAGGCACCAAAAATGATTTTTGTTCCCGTTGCATCTTCAGCTACTTTAATCTTATCAGTCACCGCGCTGATATTCAGTCCCTCATTCACGTTACTTTGCAATTCAAATGTCCCTGATGCGGTTTTGTTTCCTTCATCATCTATCACATTCCCCAATGTTGCCGTAAACGTTGGCACTCCTCCATGAACACTGAGCGTTCCGCCGTTGATAAGATTTGTTCCATTTAAAAAATTATTATTTTTAGATATTGTTGTTCCCTCTGTTTGAGAAAAAGTTATTGTTGGCACAGAACTAACACTATTGTCCCCAAAAACAAGGTGACCCGATCCAGATTTTATTATAGTGCCTTTCTTACCCAGAACACCATTTTCAATAAATGAATCTTTCTCACCAGAAATATTTAATTTACTCTGAATATAGATATCTTTTAGGTTTGTTGCTCGCGTTACTTTTCCTTCAGAATTAACATTCCAAAGTGTATTATTAGCAAACAAAAAACCTCCTGAAAAATTCAAAATACCCCCATAATTAGAAATAAGTCCATCATGAGATTGGGTAACTGTTATTTGATTATTTAAAAAAGCAGTAAATCCATTAAAATTAATTGTTGGATAATCCATATTAATCAAACTTCCTCTAATATTTGATCCTTTAATAATATTTCCATCAAAGACCGTATCATTATGAAAGGTTAAACTTGAAGGATTAGTGCCATCTCTTAAAATACCCCCTGAAATGTTCCCGGTACTTAAAATTGTATTATTAAAAAAAGTTGTTGCTCCCTTAAATATGCCTTCTGAATATGAACTTAGAATTATTCCTCCTTGAACTTCTGATCCTAAAACTGTATTGTTTTTAAAGAGGGTATTATTGAAAGATATCTCTTGCAGCGATCTTAAAATACCACCAGAAATTCCTGAAAGAGGATTCTCTTGTTCATCTAAAACAGAAGATGCCATATTGTTAACAAACACAGCATTCTGAAATGCTATTGATTTCAAATTATCAATTGCAGCCCCACCGCTAAATCCACCATCTCCACTAGTTCCAGATATATAATTATCTCTAAACACAGCTAAATCAGTAAAAGTTATACTCCCTTTGTTATAAATAGCCCCTGCACCGGCTCTAGAATTATCCGCAATCACTTTATTTCCAATAAAATCAGCAGAGGTAAAATTCATATAACCATTATTATAAATCGCACCACCTGATGAAAGAGCCGTATTTCCCATAAAGGTAGATTTGCCCAAAGTCATGCCGTATGCGATAACATCACCTTCTTTTTTACCGCCCGTGTTATAAATTGCTCCACCATATTTAGCTTGGTTACCAAGTGAGATTTTATTTCCCTCTGAGTCAAGGACATATTCCGTTTTATCGCCATCTCCATCTGCATCTTCTGTATCTTGCAAATATCCACCAAACGTATTTTGCCCAGCTAAAAGCATATACCAACTATTAGCGATAGCGCCTCCATAGGAATTACCTGTTTCAGATTCAGCCTTATTGCCGGTAAACAATGTATCCCCCTTGAATGTCATACCGTATGTAATATTCGGAACTGCTGGGGTTTCAGCATTATTGTCCGTATCTTCAAATACAACTGAACCTCCAGAATTACGAATTGCACCACCGTAAGAGTAAGCACCTGTGGCTGAAGACGTGTTCTCCTCAAACGTCGCAAGTGCGTCGAATGTGATAGAGCCATTATTATAAATCGCCCCACCGTAGGAGTCGCCACCTGTGGCTGAAGATGTATTCCCCTCAAACAAGGCTTCATCTGTAAAATTCATATTGGATTTATTATAAATTGCACCACCAGAACCATTTGTCGCCTCATTAGAAACAAATTGAGCTGTTGACTTGAAATCAACTACAGAACCACCATTATTGTATATCGCACCACCAGAAGCGGCTTTGTTCCCTAAAATTGTTTTTGTTCCATCATTATTATATTTTACTCCAAAATAAGCATCATCTTGAAACAATATAGTTCCACTATAAACTTGTCCATTATAAATTGCCCCGCCAGAACCTGAGATCGAAGCATTTCCTAAAAAAATTGCAGTTTTATCAAATGTTATACCATATTTTTCAATTGTGCCATCTTCATTCTTTGTGCCTGGTCCTTGATTATAAATTGTTCCTCCATTACTACTTGCTATATTCCCTTGAAAAAGAACATCTCCTTTAAAATAAATAAACCCACTTTCATTAGATAAAACACCACCAGCACTTGGACCACTAAAAATATTATCTACAAATTCAGCTGTTTCAAATGTTACATCATAATCTCTTCCAACATTTATAAAACCACCATAACCATACGTTCCAGAAGAAAATTGATTCCCTTCAACTAAAACATGGCCTGTAAATGTCGAAGGATTGAACCAAACCATGCCAAAACCACCTTGTAAGTTTGCTGTGCTTGAAATTATATTATTTGAAAATTTTAACGATCCCAATGTAGCAGGCAATCTACCAATAACAGCGCCTGCTCCACCCGAATAGTCTTTCACTAAATTTTCATACACTTCATCAAAAACGATTGGATCTTCAGCCATTGCTGGTGATGATAAAAGGAAAAGGGATAAATTCGCAAGGAGGCATTTTTTAAGGATGTTGAGGTATCGTTTTTTAAGCTCTCTAAGTGTGGTGCGTGAAGAATGAAACATGGCGTGCCTCCAAAAAAATAAACGAATTTAATTTACATATCAAAATCCTTTTGTTAACTGTTTAAGACGAAAAGTCGGAAATTTAACGGTCGTTAGATTTGGCAAGAAATAAGTGGTAAAATAAAGGCTTTTTTAAAGGAAATTTTGCTTGTTTTTCTGAATAAAAAACATAAAAAAAGCGTTTTTTATCAAATTTTATGCAATTTTTTAATAAAAAATAATCATTATAAATCAATTGATTATAAGAAAAGAGAGAAAAAAGATATATTTTTTTTGAAAATTTTTGGCCCTGAAAATCCAAACCCATGGTATAATGAAAGTATAGGGGGATGAAAATAGGGAATAAAAAATGACCGTTAAATTTCCGACTTTAAAATTCAAAATAACCAATTGAAAAATAAATATTTTTTATAAAAACAAACAATTAATTCCTTTAAGGCATTCCAAACTTATTCCTAAAATACCTATTATGACAAAAAAATGAAAAAGAGCTGATTTTCTTGACAAGAACCTGATAACCTGTTAAACAAAAAAAATCAACTTAACAAAAGGTTTTATATGAAGAATAAAGTTATTACTCCTCAACAAGCCCTTCAATATATTCAGTCTGGCAACAGCATTATGATTGGTGGCTTTTTAAAATGCGGAACACCGCAACTGGTTATTCAAGAAATTTTAAAAAGCGATATTAAAGATTTAACATTAATTGCTAATGACACCTGCTTTGCCGATTCCGATAGAGGTCTTTTGGTTACAAATAAAAAACTTAAAAAAGTTATTGCATCCCATATTGGCACAAATGTTGAAACTGGCCGACAAATGAATGAAGGAACTTTAGAAGTTGAGCTTGTTCCCCAAGGCACTCTTGCCGAACGCATTCATGCTGGTGGCGCTGGGCTTGGTGGTGTGTTAACACCAACAGGGATTGGAACATTGGTTGAAGAAGGCAAGAAAAAGGTTACTATTGAAGGAAAAGATTATTTGCTTGAAAAACCAATTTTTGCTGATGTTGCCTTGATTTACGGATCAAAAGTTGATCCTCTTGGAAACATTTCATTTCACGGAACAACAAGAAATTTTAACACAATTATGGCTATGGCTGCAAAAACAGTAATCGTGGAAGCCGAAACCTATCTTGAAGAACCAATGAATCCTGATGATGTTGTCATTTCTGGAATTTTTATTGATCATATTATTAAAAAGGAAACGCACTAATGGAACTAAATAAAGATGAAATCAGACATTTAATTGCTAAGCGCGTTGCCAAAGAATTTAAAGACGGTGATGTGATCACGCTTGGAATTGGTATGCCTACCCTAGCTTCAAACTACATTCCAAAAGACATTCATGTTTTTTTGCAATCTGAAAATGGAATTTTAGG
>JAZOOQ010000077.1:0-3367 GCA_045655105.1 Alphaproteobacteria bacterium
CCATGTTGTTTCTTAATAACACAAACTGCTCTTGTTTCAAATTCTTTTCTTGTGTTTCCCACCGTTAGTTTTTGCATATTTTCTCCTTTGAGTTGTTTTACTTTAACACACATATTAAATTTTTTCAATCTTTTTTATTTAATTTCTTTTTTTAGTCGCTCAACTTCACTTGCAACAATATTTTTGCTTGTTTGTGCATCTATTTCTACGCTCTTTTTACCTATCACCGAAACATCGGCAAAATTTTCAAATATTTTTTCTTTGTTTGATAAAATTTCAGTTATGCGTTCATCAACGCTATTTTCACAAAGCAACTTAAAAACTTGAACATTTCTAGTTTGCCCCATTCTATAAGTCCTTGAAATTGCTTGATTTTCAGTTGATGGTTTAAGTTGTGGTTCACATAGAATCACACAACTTGCAGCTTGAATGTTCACTCCTGTTCCACCCGCTTGAATTTGAGCAAGCAAAACACTTCCATCTTCTGCTTTTGTGAATTCATCTATTATTTTTTGTCTATCTTGAGGCAAAACGGATCCATTTATCGGCCCAAAGCACACATCTCCAAGCAATTGCTTAACCTTATTGATTGTGTTTAAGAAATAAGAAAATACGATAACTTTTCTTTTATCATTTTTAGCTTCTTCATAAATTTCTTTAAGGCGGTTTGCTTTGCTTGATTTAGATATATCACCAATATCCCAAGAAACTTGGCGCATTGCCATAAAATTTTCAGTCATGGTGCTGTTATAATACGCTTGCTTTTCAGCTTCGCCCATTTCACACCATTCTTCATTTTCAATTAAATCTGGAAGTTCTTGCAAAACATCTTCTCTTGTTCTTCTTAAATAAACCGGAGACACCTTTTCCCTAAAAATGTTGGCTTCTGTTAAATGTTTTAAATTCACAATTTCTTCCGCCACTTGAAAGTTCAAAATGCTTATTAAATAACTCATCTCATCAACTGTGTTTTCTAGGGCAGTTCCAGTCATAAACAAAACTCGCTCTGCTTTATCACAAGCATTATTTAAATTTATTGTTCGATTGGCTTTTGGATTTTTTACATAGTGGGCTTCATCTGCCACCAAAAGTGAAATATTGAAAACATTTGTTAAATCAAGTTTATCAAGTGTTTCATAGGTGGTTACGGCAACTCCGCCAAAAGTTATCCAACTCTGAAGTTCGTTATCTCTATTGTCGCCATGGAGTTTGAAAACCTTCAAATCGCTATGATGAACTATTTCTCTGCACCAATTAATAAGTACACTTGCCGGGCAAACAACCAAAAAACGATTTTCGCCAAAGTTTCTTATTGCAACCATACTCGCGATTGCTTGAACAGTTTTTCCCAAACCCATTTCATCGCCAAGCAAAACATATCCCTGATGAAGAATGTATTTCGTTCCAAACTCTTGATATCCTCTAAGCGTACACTTAAGCCCTGAAAAATCCGGCTCTAAAGCATTGATGCTTTCAACTAAAGATTTTGAAAGACCGTTCTTATCGGTTATATTCTTGAAATTTAACCCAGAAAGTTGCTCTAAAGTTGCATAATAATCTGCCGAATGTTGCTTAAAATCATTCCAAATATCTTTTTGTTTTGCATTCTTAACTGCCAAAAATTGTTCAATCAAATAGTTCGCATCAACCAAAAAGTTTTCCGTTTCAATTTCTTGCAATCTTGAATAAGCATTTATTGCATTTTCCTTTGTGTTTTTTGATGTAAAAAACCATTTTAATTTTTGCGTTAATATGTTTGCGTTTTCAGTTAACGTTTTTATTTCTAAATGATATTTATCTTTTAATTCTTTAGCCGAACTAATTATTTCTTGGCTGTTTTTGTTTTCATATAGCGCTTTAAGCAATTCATTTGCATGAGATGTTTTCTTATCAACATCAAAGCGTGGAATTGTTGTTTCTTTTAATTTCTTTGCATCAGTATAAACTATTTGCCTGATTTTAAAGGCAGTTGATGAGCTAATTCCCTTAATTTTAGTTAAGCGGTAAATATCTTCAAGTTTATAAATCTTTAAATAATTTGTGTATCCCGCCTTTTTAAGTGAAGATACTCTAACCGACAAATCCCCTTTGTTTATTTCGTCGATTTCTATTCCCTTTAGAATATTTTCAACTTCTAAATTAACAAAATTTTTGCTAGCTTTAACAATGTTTTCAATTAATTTGTTTGAATTTAAAAGAATATTGTTTAAATCAACATCGACTTTAACAAACCTTTGTAAATATTCTTTAGCAACTTGGCAATCAACTTTATTTTTTAGTTCAACATTTTCCATATTTAATAAGTATAACATAGAAAAAACTTTTTTCATAATCTTTGAACAAAAAAAGCACACAAGTGCTTATGATTGCTATAACTATAAAATGTTCAAAATACATAATTGTTGTTTAATTTTAAAAAAAGAGAAGATTTTATTCTTCTCTCATGTGCTGGTGCGGATGAAGGGACTTGAACCCCCACGGTCTCCCACTAGATCCTAAGTCTAGCGCGTCTGCCATTTCGCCACATCCGCACGAACAACAAGATAATAACACATTTTAAATTTTATTGTCAAGGCAATTTTCAAAAAAATAATTTAAAAATTTTAATTTTTTTTATAAAAACACTTGTTTTTTTGTTTTTTATATTGTATAATACAAAAGTCGCTAGTCAAAAACTAGCTGAAACATAAGGTTCATTAGCTCAGTTGGTAGAGCACATGACTTTTAATCATGGTGTCCCGGGTTCAAGTCCCGGATGAGCCACCAAGCGCTCAAATTGCGCTTTTTTAGTCTTCAGACTAATTCATCTTATGATGAAACTAATAACTTAGCATAAAGTTAAATAATTTAACCAAAGCAAAAGTTATGACGTGCGGGTGTAGCTCAATGGTAGAGCGCTAGCCTTCCAAGCTAGTTACGAGGGTTCGATTCCCTTCACCCGCTCCATACGCGTCAATAGCTCAGCTGGATAGAGCATCGCCCTTCTAAGGCGGGGGTCAGGGGTTCGAATCCCTTTTGACGCACCATTATTAATGTTCTTGACGCTGAATAAACCACATAACAAAATATGCCGAAATTCGGCACGATGGGGTATCGCCAAGCGGTAAGGCACAAGACTTTGACTCTTGCATGCGATAGTTCGAATCTATCTACCCCAGCCAATATGGTGGATATAGTTCAGTCGGTAGAGCGCCAGATTGTGGATCTGGTTGTCGCAGGTTCGAGTCCTGTTATCCACCCCATAAAAAGAGTATCACCAAACTAGGTGATATTTTTTATTTGATTTATTATTTAAAATGTTTTATCATAAATTCATGAAAACTTCAAAATGGATTGAACAGAACACTCGTGATTTTAGCGGAAAAAC
>JAZOOQ010000078.1:0-2289 GCA_045655105.1 Alphaproteobacteria bacterium
CCTCAAACAAATATTTTTCGAAAAGATTACCTCACAAATTTAATAATATATGATTTTTTCAAACTTATACACAGAAGAAAACCTATTGATTTAATTAACAAAAAACACATCTGTTTATTTAAACATGAAATTTTTAATGCAAACAAAATTTGGAATGCTTTTAATCAAACACAACTAGAAACAACATTCAATGAGACCTGTGGTAATTTCTTACTAAAAACAGACCATGAGGAATATTATTTTCATAACTGGAATTTCTGTTCAAATAAAAATAACTGTATAAAAATAGACTTTCATGTAGATGGTTATTTCTTTAGCAAACAAAATAAAGTTGTTCAACAACTTAAGAACAATAAACTTGTTATTCATGATTATTATTCATTTATGAAAAAGCAATTTAATATAACAGATCCTGAAAAAATTGTTTTTTTAAGTATCAATCCATCAGGCATTGGCAATCAACTTTTTCAATATATCTGTGCTGAAATATTTGCCGAACAACATAAAATGCAAATAATTTCTCTTCAAAAAAGAAAAATATATGATATTTTTAACATATCTTATAACAATTTATCCACATATTCACATGCCGAAACAATCTATCTTTTTCCAGATAGAAAATTTGATTATAATAAAAAATATTTTCATATAGTAAGCAATCCAGTCTCTTTTTTAAACATTAAGGGCCATGAAGAAAAAATAAAGAATTTATTAAAATTCAAAAAGGAACTAACTGGTAAAAGCAAAGAAATTTCACTTCAAATGCAAAATGAAAATTCCGTTTCAATTCACATTCGTCGTGGAGATTTTGCAACTCTAAATTATCATCTTTTAAGCATTTCTTATTATCAAAATGCGATACAATATATGAAAGAAAAGTTTAAAAATCCGCATTTTTATGTTTTTTCAGATGACATTCAATGGGCGAAAGAAAATTTAAAAACAGATGAAAAGATCACCTTTGTTGATTGGACCACTTCTGCTGAAGAAGATTTGCACCTGATGACAAAAACAAAGCATAACATTGTTGCAAACTCAAGCTTTTCTTGGTGGGGTGCATTTTTAAATCCTAATAAAGAAAAAATTGTTATCATTCCTGAAACGGGCTTTTATAACGAAGGCTGGGAACACATGAAAGTTAATGATAATTGGATTGTGATTAAAGAATAAAAATGAGGCGCCAATGAAAAAAATAGTAATTTTTTGTTTGATTTTTATGCTATCCGGCATTTTATATGTCGGCCTTCAAAAATTAACTGATTACAAAGAAAAAAATGAAAAATTTTATCTAACCAATAAAAAAACATCTGTTTTTAGAGATGAATATATGGTTTATCCATCCCTATATGATTTTTATAAATTACTTCATATGAAAAAAAACACTGAAATTATTTCGCAACAACATATCTGTCTTTTCAAAAATGAAATTTTTAAGCAAAATAAAATCTGGCACGCCTTCAAACAGAAAAATTTAGAAAATATCTTTAATGAAACATGCGAACAACAAGCTCTTTTTCTAAACAATGAACAAATATGGAAATTTAATGGTTGGTTTTGTGATAAAAAAAAATGCCATCTATCCTCTTTTTATTATAATGAGTTTATCATTATGGATAATAAGCAAGCCTTTAAACAAAAAGAAAAAAATCTAATCGAAATTGATTATAACGATTTCATGCAAAAAACATTCGGGTTTGAAAATCCCCAAAAAAGCATTATTTTTCATTTAACAGACACAACAGGCATCGGTAATCAACTGTTTCAATATTGGGTCAATTATATTTATGCTTTAAAAAAAGACTTAATCCCTTTTTTAATTGAAGAAATCAAACCATTAAAAGTTTTTAATGTTCCACGGATGAATATTTTAGAAAAAAAACACCCGTTTAAAATTTCAAAAGGGCAACTAGGAAGAATAATTAATTTAGAAAAAAACTATTTACTTTTATTTAACAATCCAATTTCTATTAAAAATTTAAAAGGATATGAAGATTTTATTTTAAATAACACAAAATTTAAAAAGGGATTATCTGGAAAAAGCAAAGAAATTTCACTTCAAATGAAAAATGAAAATTCCATTTCCATTCATATCCGTCGTGGAGATTTTATAAAAGAAAACTTTAAGATTTTAAGCCTTTCTTATTATCAAAATGCGATACAATATATGAAAGAAAAATTTAAAAATCCGCATTTTTATGTTTTTTCAGATGACATTCAATGGGCGAAAGAAAATTTAAAAACAGATGAAAAGATCACCTTTGTTGATTGGACCACTTCTGCTGAAGAAGA
>JAZOOQ010000079.1:0-30649 GCA_045655105.1 Alphaproteobacteria bacterium
ATTAAAAATATTGAAATATTTCTCTCAAAAGCACCATTTTATATTTAAGGAGATTAATATGGCCCAAAAATTAACCAAACAAGAATTAAACCTCTTAACTTTTTTTCAAACTGAAGAAATCACTAGCGCACTTCTTTACCTAAAAATCGCCAAACGAATCAAAGATCAAAAAAATAAAAAAATATTATTACGCATTGCAAAAGAAGAAGCAGCTCACGCCTATATTTGGAAAAATTACACAAAAAGGCTCCCCTATCCAAATTTTTTAAAACTGTTTTTTTATTTAACACTCAGTTACTTATGTGGATATACTTTTATAATTAAATTAATTGAAACAAATGAATATAAAAACATTTATGAACTCAATAAAATTAAAGAAAAATATCCTGAAGTTGAATATATTATTTCACAAGAAAAAGCCCATGAAAAAGAATTAATTGATTTATTAAAAGAAGATCGCCTTAACTATATGGGGGCTATGGTTTTAGGGTTAAATGATGCACTTATCGAATTAAGTGGCACTTTGGCAGGATTAACCTTTGTTTTAATGGATACAAAACTTATTGCCTTAGTTGGAGGCATCACCGGTATTGCAGCAACTCTTTCAATGGCATCTTCTAATTATTTAGCTGAAAAATCAAATATGAACCCAAAAGCTCTGACTGCCTCCATTTATACAGGCGGCACCTATTTAATCACCGTTATTTTATTAATACTCCCCTATCTTTTATTACCGAATAACCTTTTTGTTTTATCACTTTTTTTAATGATTGCTATTGTTATCACTTTAATTTTAATTTTCAGTGCATATACAGCAATTATTCGATCAGAACCTATCAAAAAAAGATTCTTTGAAATGGCCAGCATTAGCTTAAGTGTTTCTTTAATTTCTTTTTTTATTGGTCTTGCAGCCAAAATGTTTTTTGGAATTAAAATATAAGAAATATAAATTAAATAGTTCGAACTGTATCGCATATGAATAAAGAAATAGGACTCGAACTTTTATTTATAAAAAAAATCTTATTTTTCAAAATCATCACATAAAAAAAAACGACCACAAGGGCCGTTTTATAGAATGGGGCGAAAGATGGGATTGTAAATCCAAAACAAGGATTTATCTTTCGGTTTCCCTCAGGACCGCCTCCGGCGTCCGCTTCGCCTGCGCTTCGCGAACAAACCCACTTCGTGGGTTCGCCCCCACGTTACTCCCATAAAAAAAACAGCCCCCAAAGGCCGCTTTTTATAATGGGGCGAAAGATGGGACTCGAACCCACGACATCTGGTACCACAAACCAGCGCTCTAACCAACTGAGCTACATTCGCCATGCGAATGAGAGTAGTTTATAAAAAACAAAACCATTTGTCAAGAAAAAAATCTTATTTTTTAATTTTGTTTTATAAAAAAGATCTTTTCCTACTCTCTTTCCCTTGAAATATGAACAAAATCTTTTAAAATTGGAGCTCTATTTCCATAAAATTCAACAAACGCCGCAATTTCTTTTTCAAAGAAATTTTGCATTTTTATTAATCCACCACGATATTTATATTCCTTTTCCAATGTTTGGCGAATTAAAGAAAACAGTTTTGGATAATATTTAAAACGATTTGAAATTGTTTCTTTTTGTTCAATTTCTTTAATTCCAAAAATCCCTCTTTGATCCAAAATTCTTTTTGCCATTTCAGGATACTTCTTTTTAACAGCTAAGGATAAATCATTCAATCCTTGGACACTTTCCTTCCAATATGAATTTAAAATTTGGCGCAAAGCTTTTGATTCTTCTAAATTATATTCACTTAAATCCTTCATAAGCATCAGCATTGTATCAATTAATGATCCTTCTGCTTTTAAAGGATTTTTGTTAAAATCAAAAACAGTTGTTTCAGGTTCTTGCTTATTATAATTTAATCCAGAAAACCAAAGATTTTCATAATTAAAACTATAATCCAACAAACGCCCTGCCAATTTAATTTGCTCCATTGTATCAAAAACTTCTTTAATCAACGGAATCCTTAAAGAGGGCTCTTCCTCTTGCAAAGCCATGCACGTTTCAAAAAATGAAATATTTTTCTTTTTTTCATTAAATAATTGAAGATGTTTCACACCAACTTTATCATATTCAAATGGAGATAAGACGCCCATTGCATATAATAAATCAACATTTGTGCAAATTCCAAAAGCAGCTCTTTTATCATAATGATTAGCTTTTTGATCGCTTTCTGTAAAATAATGATCCGCCATATCTTTTAAAAATCGCCGTTGCTCTTCAAAATGCATTGAATCTGTTAAATGCGGATTTCTTCTATATTTAGGCAAAAAAACGTCTTGTTTTTGTATCTCACTCTTTTCATCATCAGAAAAATCCAACACATAATCAAACCAATTCAAATAATAATCTTGAGTTGCTTTAGAATTTGTAAACGATTTTAAATTGAATTTGGCAATCTCTAATAAAAATGGCAAATCCTCTTTTTCAGTTTCAATAATTGAAACAGGAACATTAAAAACATCATATGAACCAAACAATTCCTTCATTTGTTTGGCCTGTTCAGGTTGTTTAACATCATCTGTTAACGCTTGCATTTTTTGAAGAGTTAACAAATAATATGCTGCCATTAAATTTTTAATTTTTTCATATGCTTGCTCATTTTCTGGTATAGGACGAACAGTTCCTTGAACTGCATCTAAAATATCCCCACACAACATCAATCGACTTATATGCGTTAAATCAGAATTTTCTTTTTCAGTGCACTTTTCTAAGGGCAAATTTAAATCCAATGAAAAACGTTCTACTCCCAACATTTTTTCAATTAAAAAAATTGATAATTCTCTAAAATTCTTAACATTGTTAAACATTTCTTTTTTAAACTTCAAAGCCAAAGGAATGTTTTTACTAAAATCTTCTTTTAAAAGATTCATCAATGCTTCTTTAGTTGAAGGTGCTAGTTTATTAATTTGCTCAGAAGACATTCCTATTTGTTCAAGCAAATTAACCAAGGTAATCGTATTAAACATATTACCCTTTCTTGCTTCTTGAAGAGCCTGCAATCCTTTTACTAACTCAGAATTTTCATTCTCCATTTTAATAACATTTTCATTAAACCATTTATCCAATACCTGAAAAGCATTCTCTGTAAAATCATATGTTATTTGGCTCGTTAAAATATTCAAATCATTTTTATTAATAATTCCCAACGCATAAAAAGAATAAACATCTGATAATTGAACTAATTTATAAATACCATGAAATTTATCTGGTAATAACTTTAACTCATTGTTCCAAATTTCTTTTTGTGCATCATCATATTCTTCTATTGCTTTATCGACAACACTAAAAACCTGATCATATGGTGTAAGTGGGGTTATTTTTACAATATTTTCTTCTTGTTTTATATCGAGCGATTCTTGCACCTTCAATTCAGTTTTTTTTCGATAAAAAGACTCATTTAAAATATGACTCGGCAATGAAACCTTTAAATTTTTAAAGTTATCTGGAATATGTTCTTCAAATTTTTTAATACCAGAATCTAACCACTTTAAAAGAAAATCAGAATCCTCTTTGTTTGGATATTTTCGAAGCGCTTCTTGCACTTTTTGAATTGAAAAATAAAGCAAAATAAATCTTTCATCTGAAGAAAAATCAAGCTTTGTTGGAATTAACTGACTAAAAAATTCAGAAGCATATTTCATTCGATATGAATCTACAATATCCGTATCTTTTTGTTCAGAAAGAGCTCTTAAATCATTTACATGATTAAGCATTCTCAAATAAATCATTAAATTTAAAAATGCCTTCGCCTCCTCATCATTAATTTTCAATGTGTTCAGCAAACAAATTAAATTTTGCAAAATCTTATTTTCAGATTTTTCATATGATGTTTTATCATACCAATTTGAAAAAGGTAACCCATCCTCATAAGGAAGTATCATCTCATGAACATTTGTTTTCAACATTTCAAATAAAAATGCTGTGTGTTTTATTTCTTTAGCTAATAAAAGATTTTCATTCGTTATAGCAAAAGACTCACCAAAATTTTCAGCAAAACTGCTTACCTCTTCATAGGTCATCGGATCCACCCTAAAAGCAGCCTTTATATGAACATCTGGCAATTCTATTTCTTCTCCAGTATTCTTATCGTAGACATGAAAACCCTCAAAACCAGACCCTTTTTGCAAAGCATATTTTTTTTCATAATGAAAATACTTTAACCGCTCTGCCCCAGAACAAGCACCAAATAAATAAAGAATATCTATTTCTTTTAATGTTGAAAGACCTGCAAAAAAAATTCCACCCTCATCAAGCTTATCTTGCAACTTTTCGCGAACACCTAATTCACGGATTATCATTGAAATATTATTTTGTCTTCTAAGACTATCTGCCTTTGCCCTTTGTTTTAATTCTTCAAATGAATTATCGGAATTGAAAGAATCTGCATTTTTATTCATTATAAAAACCCTCTTAAAAAAATGAATATTTTTCTATAATACTCCTTTTTTTATATAAAATAAAGCAAAAAAATGACAAAAAACAAACTTTCTTTGCAAAAAGAACTCCTTGCAAATCTAAAATTTGGTAAACTGCTTTATATAAACTCCATAAAAAAAGAGAGTCTATTTTTAGACTCTCTTCTCTTACTTCTTTTTTAAGGCTAATTGCATTAACTCTTCGCCCATTTTTTCCGAAGGCGTTTGTTTTTGGCTTTGTCCTAATTGATTCAAACTTATTGAAAAATCTTGTTTTTCATCAGATAAAAGTTTTTTAATTGTTTCAACAATATTTAAAGCAGTGCACTTTTCTTGCAATAATTCTGGAACAATTTCTTGATCTGCTAAAATATTAATTAAATTAACATATTTGATTTTTAAAAGTTTTTTAGCAATCATCCCAGTTAACTTACTTACTTTATATGCAATTAAGTGAGGAACATTCGCAAGAGCCAACTCTAAACTAACCGTTCCAGAAGCTGCCATAGCAACATCAGAAGCAGCAAAAACCTCATATCTTTGTTTTTCGCCCTTAACCAAAATATAAGGAACAGTCCAATCCTTTAAAAGATCTTTTAATGTAGCTTCAACTGTTGCAACTGTTGGGATAACAACTTTAATCTTTTTATTTTCCTTATATAATATTTCAGCGGATTTCATAAACTCCTTCATTAAAAAGGCAACTTCATTTTTTCTGCTTCCTGGCAACATACACAAAACAAAATCATCTTTTTTAATTTTATAAGCTTTTCTAAAAGCGGCTCCATCACCCTTATCGGCGCCCCCCTCTATCACTGGATGACCAATAAAGCTTGTTTTCATCCCATGAGGGATAAAATATTTTTCTTCATATGGAAGCAGGCAAAACAAGTGATCCATGTATTGGCTTACTTTTTTAGCGCGTTTCTTTTTCCACGCCCATACTTGTGGGGCTACGCAATGAACATGTGGGGCTTTAAAACCTATTTTCTTCAACCGCTTATGAACTCTTGCAGAATAACTAAAACTATCAATCGTCATCACGATATCAGGATTAATCATTAAAATATCTTCAATAGTTTGATTTAATCTTTTTAAAATCAAAGGGATACTTGGAACAACTTCTAAAAAACCCATAACAGACAAATCTTTGATATCAAATAAAGAAACCAATCCTTCTGATTGCATTGTTTCCCCTCCAATACCAAAAAAAGAGACTTTTTGATTATATTTCTTTTTTAAATAACGCATCACACGGGCCCCTAACAAATCTCCTGAAGGTTCCCCTGCTATCAAATAAATTTTAACTTTCTTTTCTTCTTTATTTTTTTGAGTTCTTTTTTTTGATGGATTTCTCACAGACTGTTTTTGAGCCATTTTCTTCAACTCCTACAATAAAAATATTCAATTTATTTGCCAAATTAATTGTTTTTTCTGGTTCAGCCAATAAAACATTAAACGCATCAACACCAATCCCAACAAAACCAGCATCATAAACAGATTGAACTGTATCTGGACCAATTGTTGGCATATCAATTCTTTTTTCTTGATTAGGTTTAACGGCTTTATAAAGAACGCCTCCGCCTCCTTTGCGTTTTAAACCTTTTGTTCGTTTAATTAATTCTTTTGTTCCCTCAATTCCTTCAACAGAAAGAATCATCCCTTGTTGAGCAATAACAGCTTGGCCAACATCAGCTTGCCCTAATAACTTCGCAACTGTTCTGGCTCTTTCTATATCAACAAAATCCGATTTATTTGGTTTTTTATTCGTTAACACACCTGTTGGCACTAACACATCTGGCATCAACTCATGAATTCCTTTCACAACAAAACCTTCTTTTTCAACTTCAGAAATAACCAATCTCAATAACCCATCATCACCCAAAGCTTTTAATGATAATTTGGTTAAAAAAGAAAAACCTTTTAAATCTGGATAAATTTCTTTCAAAGAAGGTCGTTTAACACCTCCAATAAAAACAATTTCTTTTACATGATGTTTTTTTAAAAGCTTAAAACTCGTTCCAACAGCGCCCAAACGAACTTCTTTTAAATTCACATCAGAAGGAAATAGTGATTTATTTGCATGCCCTTTTAATAAAATAACAAAAACATCTTTTCCTTGTTTCTTAAGAAAATTAACCAACATCACAGGAAGCATGCCGCTGCCGGCAATAATGCCGACAGCTTCTCGAGGTCTTTTTTGAAACTCAGTTTGAATTTTTTTCTTTATCCAAGTTGAAAAATTCATCTTAGAAACCTTTCATCAATCAGGTTGTAAAATATTATTTTTAGATGGATTCTTAACAAATTCTATTTGCGCTTTAATATATGGATTACTCATCCAAACTTCATTACTTTCAACTTTTTCAATACGTTCAGATAAAGTTCCTTCTTCTTTGTTAAATAACGCTTTAAAAGCTTGTTGCATCATCAAAATATCAGCTTTTTCAACGCCAGCACGTTGTAACCCAATTAAATTTAATCCGCTTAAACCTTGACGAATACCACCCATCATTAATCCATATGGAATAATATCTCTTGTTACGCCACACATACCACCAATCATGGCGCCTTCACCAATTCGTGTAAATTGAAGAACAGCTGATAAACCACCGATAATAGCTTTATTTCCAACATGAACATGGCCTGCCAATGTTGCATTATTACTCATCACAATATCATCCCCTAACACACAGTCATGGGCAATATGAGAAGCAACTAAAAAGAGGTTTCTGTTTCCAATAATTGTTATTTTATTATCCACTTCAGACCCCACGTGAGCTGTTACATGTTCTCTAAATGTATTATCATCTCCAATAATTAATTGAGCATCAGGAGCATTAGAGCGTTTATGCTGTGCAAGCAACCCAAGTGCCGCAAATGGATATACCGTATTTCTTTTCCCCATTTTGGTTACACCATCAACAACAACATGAGAAATCAACTTTGTTCCTTCACCGATTTCAACATGTTCGCCTACAACGCAAAATGGGCCTATTTCAACATCATCTGCTAATTTTGCATTTGGATGAACAATTGCACTTGGATGAATTTTTGCCATATTTTTACTCCTTTATACTTTTTATTATCAAATGGCTTTATAAAAAAAGCGCCTTTTTGAGAAGAATCATCTGTTTCTCTTTCGGCGCATTTTTTTACTCCTTTTTATAAATTTTTATGCTTTTTTAAAAACCATAGCGCTAAATGTTGCTTGTGAAACTAACTTACCATCAACTTTAGCTTCCCCACGGAATTTAAAAACATTGCGAACAGCTTGTTCTTTTTTTACATAAAATTCAATCACATCTCCTGGCAAAATAGGTTTGCGGAACTTAACTTCATCAACAGTCATAAAATAAACGCTGTTTCCACCTCTTTCCTCTTCAGGAAATGCTGTTAAAACAATAATACCTGCAGTTTGAGCCATTGCTTCAATTTGAAGAACTCCTGGCATTACAGGGTTTTCAGGAAAATGTCCTTGAAAAAATTCTTCATTCATTGTCACGTTTTTAATCCCAATACCACTTTCGCCCGGCACAACGTTTTTTAATCTATCAACAAGCAAAAATGGGTAACGGTGAGGCAATAATTTTAAAATTTCACCAATACGCATTTCTTCAATGATATTTGTTTGTTCTTCTTGTTTAATTTCTTCCATTTTGATATCCTTCTAATCTTCTTTTTTCTTCTTCGTTAATCTTTGTAAAGCAATTTGTTGACGCATAAATTCAACACGAGAAACAGCTGGTGTTCCCATTAAAATAGCTCCAGGTTCAACATTGTTCATAATACCAGATTGCGCAGCAATTTGAGCCCCTGCTCCAATTTTTAAGTGCCCTGCAAAACCAACTTGACCACCAGCAACAACAAAATCTGAAAATTCGCAACTACCAGCAATACCAACCTGAGAAACGATCACACAGCAACGGCCCAATTTAACATTATGGGCAACTTGAACTAAATTATCAATTCGGCAACCATCAGAAATAACCGTATCCCCCATAGCGCCTCTATCAACAGTTGTGCCAGATCCAATTTCAACATCATTTCCAATAATCACTCTACCCAATTGTGGCACTTTTACTGGTCCTTTAGCAGACATAGCAAAACCAAATCCATCTTGACCAATATGGGCTCCTGGATAAATATAAACTTTTGATCCAGCTACACAATGAGATATTGTTGCTGTTGCCCCAACAATGCAATCATCTCCCATTACAACGCCTTTTTCAATAACGGCATTTGCTCTAATATCACATCTCTTCCCTAATACAACGTTTTCACCAATATATGCTCCAGCTGCTACACAACACCCTTCACCTAAAGAGGCTGTTGGATGGATAAAAGCTTTATCTGAAATAAAACTTTCAACAACTTGAGGATAAAAAGCTGAAGCAACTAATCCATAAGAACGATGCGGATCTTTACTAATTAAAGGAATAACCCCTTCTGGCACAAATTCCAAAAATTTTTCTGGAACAATAACAGCACCCGCTTTTGTGTTTTTAAGTGGCTCTCTCATTGCTGGAATAAAAGCCCATGTAACATCATTTTCTGTTGCCTTATCAATGGAGGCAACATCTAAAAAAACTCTATCTGATGAAACGCCTTCAGGGAGAGTAATCTCCCCGATTTTGGCAATTTCACCTAATGTTAATCCTTCAATTTTATCAAAAAAACGTGTATCTGTCATTATTTATTACCTTCAGCAGATTTTTCTTCAGTTTTTTGTTCAACAGGTTTTTGCGAAGCACCTTGATTGGCCACAACAGGAACAGTAAACTGAGCTGGATCTGGATATGTCACTTGAATATTCTTTTCATCAAGCAACTTAATAAAATCATCTGTAATATCAACGCTTTGCGTAAAATATGTCACATAAGGGCGTGGCAAAATAATGCTTAATCCTTTTTTCTGACTGATTTCTTTTAATGAAGCTTGAGCAATTGGTGAAACTTGAGAAATTGCTGCATTTTTAGCTCTTGCAATTAATTCAGATTGGAAACGAACTTTACGTTGAAATTCAACCAATTCTTGATTTAATTTTTGGATTTCTTTTTCAAATCCAGCTGTTTTACCTCCAGCAGCATCAATTTTCTTTTTAAGTTCAACTCCTTTTTGTGTTAAAGCTGTTTCTTCATCAATGAAACGAGCTTTTAAAGCGCTTACGTGCTTTTCTGTTTCTGTTTTAACTTTTTCATAAGCATCAGCTTCAAGTTGAACTCGATCTAAATCTAATACAGCAACTGTTGTATTATTAACAGGAACTGTTCCATAAGCCATCGCAGCAGCTAAAACAAATCCAGCTACACCACATCCTGCACATGTTTTTAAAATTACGTTACTCATTTTTAAAATCCTTTCCCAAAGTTCAAACGGAATACTTGTGTTTTATCATAAGATTCTTTAACCACAGGCAATGAGAAGTCAAGATTAATCATTCCCATTGGTGATTGCCATAAAATACCAACACCCGCTGCTACACGAACGCCGCTACTATAATCCATATATTTGGCATCATAACCATCTGGTTTACCAATCATACCAGCATCAACAAATGTTTTACCTTTAATGCCAATTTCACGTGGCAACCCAAGAGGGAAAACTAACTCTGTTGAAGCAGTTACATACCAGTTACCGCCCAAAGCGTCATCAGTTGCACGGTCTCTAGCACCAACACCACCATATTCAAATCCTCTTAAAGAGTAATCACCCAAGAAGAAGCGGTTGTTAATTCTTACATCTTCACCACCAGTTCCCCAAATATGGCCACCATCACCTCTTAAAGAGAGCACAACATCATCAGCTAATGAAAAATATTGAATAGCCGTTGCTGTTACACGAACAAATTTTGTATCACCACCAATACCTGCATAATCTGTTCCCAAGTTCAAATAATAACCTTGTGTTGGGTTAATCTTACTATCGCGTTTATCATAACTGATATCTTGACCAATTAAAGAAACCGTTGTTTGACCCTCTTGTTCTTTAATGTAAATAGAAGCATCACTATCAATATCATTTACATCATCACGACGCAATGTATAACGAACAGTTTGACGCAAAGCATCTGTATAGTTCCAACCAAAACGCGTTGTAGCCCCATAAGATGTATAGCTATATGAACTAGAATCACTGTTATCTCTTGTTGTTCTAAAGATTTCAAGTCCAGCTAAAAGTGGCAAATCAAGAAAATATGGATTGGTAAGACCTGCAACATATTGTGTTTCTTTTTGAGAAAGCATTGCATTTAAATTAACAATATTACCTGTTCCCAAAATATTGCGTTCAACAATCCCTGTTTCAAACAACATACCATCATATGAAGACCAACCAACACCCACATTGAATGAACCCGTTGATTTTTCTCTAACAGTCACATCAACATTTGTTTTTGCAGCATCTCCATAAACTGGTGTTGTTTTAAAATCAACTTTTTCAAAATAATCTAAATCTTCAACTTTTTGTTGAGAACGACGCAATTTTGAAGCATTGAAAGCATCACCTTCTTTAATTTTAAATTCACGACGAATTACCTTATCTTGAGTTCTTGAGTTTCCATGAATATTAATTTTGTTCACAAAAACTTTTTCACCTTCTTGAACTCTAAAAATAACTTGAACTGTGCGATCTTTTTCATTTCTAACAAATTCAGGCGTTACTTCAACAAAAGCATACCCTTCATTAGCAAATTTATCGGTTAACTGTTCAACAGTTGCATCAATCTTTTCAGCATTAAACCAATCTCCTTGTTTAAAATCAAGCAATTGGATTAATTCTTCTTTATTACCTTTTTTCGCATAAGATGGTAATGAAACTTTAATTTGTGGTTGACTAAAGCGATATCTTTGACCTTCAGACACATCTATTGTTAAAGTAAATCCTGTTTTATCTGGCAATAATTCAGCAGCAGCATTAACCACTTTAAAATCAACATATCCATTCTTTAAATAAAAACGGCGCAACATTTCTTTATCGTAATTCAAACGATCTGGATCATAAGTATCTGTTGATGCAAAGAAACGATACCATGCATTTTCCTTTGTAACCAAAACATCTTTAAGCGTTCCATCATCAAAACGCGTATTCCCAGTAAAACTGATTTTTTCAATGGTTGTTTTAGCACCTTCTTCAATTTCAAAAATCACATCTACACGATTTTGGTCTTTCTTAATGATTTTTGGAGTGACAGAAGCTCCAAAACGCCCACTTCTTTTATAAAGAGTTAATAATCTATCAGCATCTGATTGCGCTGTACTTGCCGTATAAACAGTTCTTGGCTTTAATTCAATTTCAGTCTTTAAAACATCATCGTCCATTTTGTCATTTCCTTCGAAATAAACTTCACGGACAATCGGATTTTCTTGGACCTTAATTGTGAGCGTTCCATTATTCATACGAACATCAACATCACTAAACAATCTTGTTTCAAACAATGTTTTTGTTATATTATCTAATTCATAAGATGTTAAATTCTGCCCCTTTGTAATATTAAGATTTTGCATAATTGAGGCTGGCTCAAAGCGACGAGTTCCTTCAATTAAAACATTTTTCAAAATTTCAGCACCTGCTGGTGTTGAAAGAACAGAAGTTACCAGTAAAGAAAAACTCACTATTTTTTTCATCCGAAGATCCTTTGCATAATACGTGGCACATCCAAAATCATTGTATATGCCAACAACATTAATAAAACACTCAAACCCGCCACTAAAAACGCATTTTGAGCACGGTCAGGCAGTGGCTTCCCCCTTACCGCTTCAATGGCGTAAAACGCCAAATGCCCTCCATCCAAAACAGGAATAGGCAATAAATTCATAAAACCAACGGCAACTGATATTTGAACAATAAACATCAACAATGAAAGCCATCCACCACGAACGGCATCTCCTGACATTTCTGCAATACCTAATGGCCCGCGCATATCTTTTGGACTTCTATTTTGAAATAAAATCTGTCCCAAATAAATGGTTGTATCAGCTGTAATATCCCAAACGGTTTGAACTGATTTTAAAGTAGCAGCTCCTAATGTTAATGGTTTTGTCGCTTCAAAATGTTCAGCTGATGCCGAAAAACCAATCATCGGATATTCAGATCCATCAATATATCTTGGTTTTAAAGAAACACGATGAGTAATTCCATCTCTTTCAAATAAAATATCCAAAGGTTTTTCAAATTCCGTTAAACGAACCAAGCGAATAACTTCTGAAAATTCAGTGACTTTTTGATTATTAATCTCAACAAACTTATCCCCTGGCATCATCCCAGCTTCAGCCGCTGGAGAATTCTCAATCACTTGTCCAATAATTGGTTTTAATTTTGCTTCACCCATTGAAAAGAAAATTCCCGTCAATAAAAGGATAGCAAATAAATAATTCATTCCTGGGCCGGCAAAAATAATCAAAGCTCGTTTCCAAAGCTTTTGCGTAAGAAAAGCTTTCTTTTTTTCTTCTTCGGTTAATCCTTTTGTTGAAGATTGAGCACTCGCAGCATCTGTATCCCCTAGCATTTTCACATATCCACCTAAAGGAATCAAACAACACTTCCAACGCGTACCTTTCTTATCAACACGAGAAAAAATTTCTTTACCAAATCCAACAGAAAAATCTGTTACGTGAACACCACACCATCTTGCCATCAAAAAATGTCCACCTTCATGAATAACAACAATTAAGGATAAAACAAGAACAAATGAGGCGATATAAATTAAACTTGTTAACATTAAAAAACAATGCCTCCATCTTTAAAGAAAAAAATGATTAAAGCCGTTAAAACTGAAGCAAATAACAAACCATCAACGCGATCAAAAAGGCCACCATGACCTGGAATAAGATTACTTGAATCTTTCAAATTCAAAGAACGTTTGATATATGATTCAAAGAAGTCACCAGCTTGGGATACAACAGCTAAAATTCCTGCTGAACAAATCAAAACGGTTTTAACTTGCCCAAATGTTAACCCACTTGCTGGTGTTATATAATTATTTGCGTTCAAATAAAGAGCAAAAGCATAAGCCACTACCATCGCAAAAACAGCACCACCAACTAAACCAGACCATGTTTTTTTCGCACTAATTTTTGGAGCAATTTTAGGGCCTCCAACTGATTTTCCAACAACGTAACCGCCAATATCAGTTGCCCAAACAACAAAGAAAAGCCATAAAACAATTTCACGACTCACAGAATCATTAACATAATAAATATACCCCAATGAAATAAGAGGAATACATATATATAAAAGGCCTAAAGAATAAAGCAATCTTGATCCAGATTTATAAAAAACAATTGTTGTCCCCAACAACGCTAACCAAAGAGCAAATGCAGGATTTGTTTCCGTCATAAACGCACACAAACAAGCAAAAAGAACCATCCAAACCGTATTGACAGAAACTTTTTTATCAAACATATAAGTCCATTCCCAAGCCATGCCTGCACCAAAAACAGCTAACAAAATTGTATATAAAGGAATAGAATAGTCCAAATAAAAATCCTTACCAAACCAAATACTTCCCAAAACTATAGGAGCCAAAACAAGAGCCGACACAAGGCGCAAAAACAAATTTGAATGCATTTTAATTTCCTTTCATTTTGCTCACTATTACAGATTTTTAATCACGTGTCAAGCCTTTCTTTAGCTTTTCAAAATTATGTAAAAAAAACAAAAACTCTTCTTTTTTTGAAAAATAAAGTTGTATTTTTTTTAATTTAGAGCTATAGAACAAAAAAGAACCATTTCAATATTATATAAGGATAATCAATGAAGCGTTTTTTTCAAATTTTTAACGGATTTTTACTCTTCTTACTCGGGTGTGTTTTCTTTATCTCTTGTTTTTCATATCATGTTTCTGATACATCATTAAATACAGCAAGCACCGAAAACGTTCAAAATATTTTAGGTTCATTCGGCGCAATTTCAGCTGATTTAATTTTACAATTTTTTGGTTTAACTGGATTTTTAATTCCAATTTTCCTTATTTCATCTGGCATTATGCTTTTAAAAGGAGCATCCCTCTTTAAAACAAGAGTCACTCTCTTTTTCATTGGATTATTCACATTTTCTTGGGCTCTTGGCCCTTCTTTTATCCAAACAAATGGTTCATGGTTCACTTCTAAAGGCGGTGGTTTTGTTGGTTTTTACCTGTCTGAATGGATTGGAAAAAGCGCTTTATTCCCTATGTATATACAAATATGTTTCTATTTAGTTTCCCTTAGTCTTATTTTATTAGGTCTTAATATCCCTTTTATCCGCTTTTCAAAATGGTTTTCAAAATCAACTTGCTATATCGCTCAAAATATTCCTTTAAACTTTTTCAGCAAGCTTTCATTTAAACTCCCTTCATTTTCACTTCCAAAAATTTCATTTAATAAGAAAGAAACATCATCTGATAATGATATTGAAGATGAAAACGAAATGAATCAAAATGAAGAAGAGACATCAAATCAAATTGAAAAACAAAATAAACTTTTTTCTTTTAATTTCAATAAAAAATCAGACCAAATAAAAGAAAGAATTGAACCTTCATTTACAAACAATGAAGAGTTTAACTTTACCAAAAGTTCATATAAAGAGACCAATATCGAAGAAGATGACAATGACTCATTTTCTCAAAAAAAATCTCTTTCTCTTTTTAAACGAAAAGAAAAAGAAGAAAAGAAAGAAGAGGTATCTGCCCCTAAAACAGAATCTGAAGTGCTTGAATTACCCTCAACAAGCCTTCTTGATCCAATTAAATCTAGTAATACGCCAGCATTATCAAAAGATATGATGCTTAAAACCAGTAAAGAACTAGAAGATGTGCTTTCTCAATTTAGCATCACTGGAAAAGTTGTTACCGCTCATCCAGGACCTGTTGTAACGCTTTATGAATTTCAACCAGCTGCTGGGATTAAAAGTGCACGTATCATCACATTAGCTGATGATATCGCTATGAAAATGCGCGTTGTTTCTGTTCGTATCGCTGTTATTCCTGGAACAGATGCCGTTGGCATTGAAATGCCAAACTTAAAAAGAGAAATCGTTTATATCAGAGAAATGATTGAGCACCCACAATTTAAAAATAATACAGGCGCCCTTCCCTTAATTTTAGGAAAAGATATTGGCGGTGCACCTATTTTTGCTGATTTAGCAAAAATGCCACACTTACTTGTTGCAGGGACAACAGGTTCTGGTAAATCCGTTGCTATTAACACAATGGTGCTCTCCTTAATCTATAAATTCACACCTGCAGAATGTCGCCTTATCATGGTTGACCCTAAAATGGTTGAATTATCTGTTTATAATCGCATTCCTCACCTTTTAACTCCCGTTGTTGTTGATCCTGAAAAAGTTGTCATTGCATTAAAATGGGCCGTTCGTGAGATGGAAGACAGGTATACATCTATGTCACATTTAGGTGTCAGAAATATTGAAGGATATAACCAAAAATTAAAACAAGCCGCCCAAGATGGCACAAATCTAACACGCCGCGTTCAAACTGGATTTGATCCAGAAACTGGTCGACCAATTTATGAGGAACAAGAATTTGATTTAACACCAATTCCTTATATTGTTATCATCATCGATGAAATGGCAGATTTGATGGGTAGATGCGGTAAAGAAGTTGATCCACTCATTCAACGTTTAGCTCAAATGGCTCGTGCTGTTGGTATCCACTTGATTTTAGCAACACAAAGACCTAGTGTTGATGTTATCACGGGTACAATTAAATCAAACTTCCCTTCTCGCATGTCTTTCCAAGTACGCAGTAAAACTGACTCACGAACCATTTTGGATGAACATGGTGCTGAAAGATTGCTTGGTAAAGGTGATATGCTCTTTATGCCTGCAGGACAAAAACCTCAACGCGTTCATGGACCTTTTGTTTCTGATCATGATGTGGAACAAGTTGTTCACCATTGGGAATTGCAAGCTGAACCTCAATATCTAAACGCCGTTACAACAGATCCTGAAGCAGAGGCATCCTTATCTGCAGGTGCTGGCGGCAACATGAATGTTCCAAATGGCGGAGATTTATATGACCAAGCCGTTGCTATCATATTAAGGGATCAAAAAGTTTCAACCAGTTATGTTCAAAGACAACTTCGTATTGGATATAACAAAGCCGCAGATTTAATTGATCGAATGGAAGCAGAAGGCGTTATTTCAAAACCAAATGTTGCTGGAAAACGCGAAATTCTTGTTCCAACAGTTAATGCTTAAAAAAGGATAAAGATGAAAAAGATTTTACTTGCTATAATACTTTATTTTTCGTTACCTGCTTTTGCAGATATTGATAAAAAAATTGATACACCTGAAAACAGAGAAATTTTAAAAAAAGTTGAAACAGCATATAATAAAATTAAAACGCTCAAAGCTGAATTTGCTCAATTCAATTCGCAAACAGAAAACGATTTGCAAACAGGAACTTTATATATGTCTCGTCCAGGAAAAATGCGTTTAGTGTATGAAAAAGGTTCCCCTCTTGAATTTTATGCTGTTAATGGATATCTCATCTATCACGACAAAGATTTAAAAGAAGTTAGTTATTTTGATTTAAGTCAAACACCTGTAAATTTGATTTTGAAAAAAGAACTTAAATTTTCTGATCCCGAATTTTTAGTTACAAATGTTCAAGATATCTTAGATGAATATAAAGTAACTGCCGTGAAAAAAGGAGCAAAAGAACTTGGATCTTTAACTCTTACCATTGATAAAGAAGCTCTTCTTTTAAAACAATGGGAAATTGTTGACATTCAAAATATTAAATCAACTGTTTCACTTTATAATATAAAACAAAATGAACCTATTGACAAAAAACTTTTTTTCTTCCAAAATCCATATAAGAAAAAATAAACAAAGGGGGTTTATTATGAAAAAAACGTTACTTTTAACCATTGCTGGATTTTTCTTATTTCCAAGCATTTCTTTTGCAGCTCCAAGAGGAGAATGCCGTTATCACCCAATTCAACAAGTTGTCAGAATGGCTAGAAGCGAACAAGATATTGAAAAAGAAATCGCAAAAAAAACAAACTTCAATATTCACTTTCCTTGTGGAGGTTCCGTTTTACAATTAGCTATTTTAAGAGGGAATCCTCAAGTTTTGCAAACACTTCTTGAAAAAGGGAATCTAAATCCAAACGAAATGATTTCAAATGATGAATTTCCAATCAAAGGTGCTCCAAAAGAATTACCGATTAGTTTTTTTGCCGCTTATTATGCTCCAAGAGCAGATATTTTAACCCTTTTTGTTGATTATGCTGGAGATGAAATTTATAAAAAAGATTCAAATAATCAAAATATTTTATGGTATTTAGAACAAAATCCCGTTTTAAATAACACGTCAATTTCCGATCAAATCATTGATAACCTAGTTTTAATTGATTCAGAAAAACAAAATGAAAGAGAACGGTTGCAAAAAGAAGAAGAAGCTAAAAAATTAGAACAACTTCAACAAAGCCAAATGCGACAAAGAGCCGCCTCTTCACGACAAAGCACTCAAAAACCTTCAATTTCAACGAACAGTGATTCACAAAATGCTGAATCAGATATAACTGTCTCGGCTCCAAAAGAAACACCAAGAGCGAAAACAAAAAATTTAATTGAGCAAGAACCAGATAAAGCTTTCAAACCGGAAGAAGAATCTTTCGACCTTCAGGGCTCTGATTTTTAGCCAATAAGACAAAAAATAAAAAACCTTGTTTTTTTAAGTGTTTCATGTTACAATTCAGCATATAAAAGAAAGAGCCACTCAGATGAATCAAATTAAAGCCGTTGAATTAGAGAGAAAAAAAATAGCCAATGGGCATGTTATTGTTACCTATCAGGCTGGTGATTTTGTTTATTATAATGAATATGAAAGTGAACAGGCAATTGCCGAAAAAAATCCACAAAAAATCATTTCAAAATCTTATATACAAAAGTCTCAAAATGGTAGTTTTCAGCATATTTATGTTCATCCGCAAAACCCTACTCAAATCTTAAAAACGTTATCATACGACCAAAATAATCGTATCATACTTGAAACGCATTATTATGAAAACAAAAATAAATCTCTTGTTAGATTTTATTCTGATGGCATTTTAACGCATGCTTGGAATTATACCGAACAAGGTGAGATTAAGTTGGGCACTTATTACCAAAAAAATTCTCAAAATAAATATGAAATTTCTCATATTTCTAAACCAATTTTTGATAATAAAAATGAACTTACACATTTGGTTATGTTGAAAACAGATGCAACAGGAAACCCAACTGGGAAAATCATAGAACGAATGTTTTATCTTTTAAATAAACCAGCAATTCGTGTTAATTATATTCATAATTTAAAATCAAATGAATTTAATGAAATTATTTATTCTAATGAAAACGGCAAATGGTTACGCGTTACAAATCAAGAGCTTGAACATCAGTTAAAAAATATTTTCAAAAAAATGATTGCATTGGAATCCAGTAAAAACGCCGTTCAATTAACACTTGAAAAGAATTCGAATATTGATTTTGAGGAGCTTTATTATCATGATGTTTTGCTTTTTAAGCAAACGCATTCTGATCTTCATGTATTTATCCCTCAATCAAAAACATCGCCTTCAGATCAACCTCCATTAAATTAAAGGATTTTTCATGACTGAACATGCTCAATCTGACCAACAAATAGGAAGAAAATCAAGCCTAGAAAATCTTTCAAATGAAGAACGTCAATTTGTTCAAAAAGCAAATAATGCGGGTCTTGCAATTTCCTTTACACCTCATGGATCTTCAGAAAGATTAACATTTTTACCTTCTGAAACTCAAATAAGAAATGCTGAAAATTCAAGATCTCTCTCATCTAATCCAGAAGAAGGTTTACCTTATGCCACCCTTTTAAAAGGAAAACAACAACATCAAGGTATTGGCATTATTTCTGAAGAAGAAGCAGAACAAGTGCCATATTTACCAAATATGCGCCAATCTTTTTTTTCAACACTTTCACCTGAAACAAAAAGATTTGTTTTAAGAGCAAATTTAAGTGGTTTAAATATTACCGCTAAAGGGAATAATGGAAAATCCTTTTTATATTTAGCCCCCCAAAACGATCAGGCAAGAGCTTTAATGCGCCAAGAATTAGTTCAACTTGAAACACAATCAGCAAATCCGCTTAGAAATACAGAACGTGTTTCAACAACATCAACCCCTACCCCTCTTGCAATAAATAATACCATTCAACATCAATAAAATTATAACTATCGGAGTAAAAAAATGAAATTTACGGCTCGTCCGTTGAAAACGCATCTCAAAAAAGTAAAAGGAAGAAAAGCCTCTAGCACAAAATGGCTACAAAGACAAGTAAATGATCCTTATGTCAGCGAAGCTCATAGGTTGGGCTATCGTGGACGGGCAGCATTTAAAATTATACAACTTGATGATCAATTTCATTTTTTTAAACCAGGCAAACGCGTTGTTGATTTAGGTTGCGCTCCTGGCGGATGGTCACAAGTTGCCGTTAAACGCGTTCAGTCCACACCAGAAAACCCAATTGTTGTTGGTATGGATCTATTGCCAGCCGAACCAATTAGTGGAGCAAAACTCGTTCAAATGGATTTCACCAAAGATGAAGCTCCTGATATGCTTAAAGACCTTTTAGGTGGTCATCAAGCTGATATTGTTATGTCTGATATGGCCGCTAACACAACTGGCGTTCATGCTCTTGACCATTTAAGAATTATGAATTTGCTTGAAATGGCTTATGATTTTGCTATTCAAGTTTTAAACCCTGGTGGTGTTTTTATTGCTAAAATTTTTCAAGGTGGAACTGAAAATCAATTTTTAGCTGAAATGAAAAAAGATTTTAAAGTTGTAAAACATGCAAAACCTGATGCAAGTAGAAAAGATTCTTCTGAAGTTTATGTTGTTGCCACAGGATTTAAAGGTGTAAAATAAAAAAGGATTCATAGATGAAAGAAGAAATTATTCTTTTAGAAGCAAGTAATCTTATTTCTCAAATTGAAAAAGAAAAAAAACCCGCAAATGAAGTTATTAATGCTTTTACAAGAACTCATAAATCTTTTGGTTCGAAAGATCGAAAAAAACTAACTGAAATTGTTTGGAATTATATCAGACATAAAATGCGCATTGATTATTTGTATCCAAACACACCTATTTCAAAACGCATTGAAATTTTATCAAATCCAAATGCTTTTCAAAATAAAAATCTTCCGTTTCATATAGAGATGGAAACACCAGAATGGCTTATCAGTAAAATAAAAAATCCTGAAAAAGAACTCCCCACTCTTTTAGAAATACCAAATATTATCTTAAGAACAAACGGAGATAGGCAAGTTATTAAGCAAAAACTCTTAAAAGAAGGGGTTGAAACAGAAGAAACAAAACTTTCGCCTTTTGGTCTTATTTTAAAAAACAGAGTTAATTTAAATGCGCTTCAAACATTTAAAGAAGGATTGATTGAAGTGCAAGATGAAGGATCTCAACTTGTTGCTCTTGAAACCAAAATTAAATCAGGAGATATGGTTTTAGACTATTGTGCAGGTGCTGGTGGAAAATCTTTAATTTTTGCACAAATGATGCAAGAACAAGGGCAAATTATTTCTCATGATATTTCAAAACAAAGTTTATTAGAATTAAAAAAACGAGCAGATAGAGCGCATACTCATATTATTGAAACAACAACAAATTTACCTGCTTATTTAAAGAATAATCCTCAAATAAAATTTTCACATGTTGTTGTAGACGCCCCCTGCTCTGGCACTGGGACATGGAGAAGATGTCCAGATGCAAGATGGAAATTAACAGAAGACGAATTCTCCAGTTTATTAAAAAAACAACAAATGATTTTAAAAAAAGCTTCTACTTATGTTGAAAAAGGAGCATTCTTATCTTATATGACTTGCTCTTTAACAGAAGATGAAAATATTTTGCAAGTGAGAAAATTTCTAAAAACAAATTCGCAATTTAAATTAATTACTCATAAACAATTTTCACCCTACAGAAGCAATACTGATGGATTATTTGTTGCTGTTATGCAACGAGAAAGCTAAATTTATCAAACAAATTGAAAAAAATCTATTTTTATGATATTCTTATAGTGGTAAAAGTAAAATATAAGGATATATAGATGATTTCTAGATTTTTTATTGCGAATTCAACTTATTCATTGTTACAATATGCTCTAGCATTCACAGATAAGATTGATGAGACATTCTTTTTATTGGGTCCCGCAATCCAAAACAGCTATTTAAAATCAAAAGCTATCATTAAATTACCTCAAAAAGAAATGCTTGATGAATATATTCAGTCTTTTTTAGATAAAATTGAAAGCGAGCTAGAAGGATTTAAATTTCCTTTTTATGGCAACTTAATAACGCCTTATGCCAACGAATTAAGCCAAAAATATCCTTTTTATTCACTTTCTGATGGGGCAAGTGATTCCCATATGGTGGCAAAACATTTAAAAAACCCAAACATTTTAAAATGCTATACAACAAAATTAGGTCATGAGATTGAAAAAATAAATCATCCAAAGCTAGTTGTTCATGATTTAGAAAATCTTTGGGATAACAAAACAAAAACTGAAAAAAATAAAATCGCAAATATTTTTAATGTAACTCCTGAAACATTAGAATTACTTGAAACAAAATCTGTTATTTTAATCACACAACCATTAAGTGAAGATAATATTATCTCAGAGGAAGAAAAAATTACTCTCTATAAAAGCATTTTAAATAATTATGATCTTAATAACGTTGTAATTAAACCACATCCAAGAGAAAAAACAAACTGGAGTTCTATTTTTCCAAATACCCCTATTATTCCCCAACAAGTACCAGCAGAATTGCTTGCAATGATGGTTAAGCCAAAAAAAGTTTGCACTTTTTATTCAACAGCAGCCTTTTCCTTATGTGCTCCAGAAAATGTTGATATTTATTCAAAAGATTTTAACAAACTTATATTCGCTCATCCAAAGCAAAATATGGGTAACGTACCATATGTTGATATTGAAGCCGTTTATGGACATCGCCCATTTAATTGGAAAAAAATTCCTTATTCAGCATTCTATCGAAAAAACGAGAAACAACATGACAAATAATAAAAGGAGCGATGAAAATCGCTCCTTTTATTTGAGTTTAATCAAACTTATTTCATTTCATTTGATTCTTTAACTGCTTGAGCCAAAGATTCATTCAATAAAGCACCACCATGCGGTCTGCCATTAACAATCATAAATGGAACACCTTGAACTCCAATTTCTTGGGCCATTTTCATATTATTTGCCAATTGATTTCTGATATCTTCAGAATCAACATCTTTAGCCAATTGATCCATATTTAAACCAATTTTTTTAGCTAATTCTTCTAATGCAACTTTATCTAAAGTACCTGTTGCCATTGCAACTTCATGATGCATTTCAGAATATTTACCTTGTTTTCCAGCAGCTAAAACATAACGGGAAATCAATGCACTTCCTTCTCCAAAGATTGGTGCATCAACTGGAATCCAACGAATATTTGGAGCTTTTCCTCCATCAATTTCTGCCCAAAGAGCTGAATTTGTTTTTTTGCACCAACCGCAACGGTAATCAAAAAATTCAACAATCACATATTTTCCATCTTTATTGCCTAAAGAATAATAATTTGAATCTTTTGTTAATTGATCAACATAAGTTTTTAATTTTTCAGCTTGTTTTTGTTCTTCTTCTAAGCGAAGACGTTCTGCTTCAGCGGCGCGTGCTTCTTTAATTTTTTCTTGTTGTTCTTCAATAATTTGGGAAACAAAAGCGGCATTTTTGCGCAAATAATTACCTATTTCAATATCGATAGATCCGCTGATTTTTGGAGAAATTTGAGGTTTTGTTAATTCTAATCCAACAAATAAAATTGAAGCAGAAATCAAAGCAGAAGACGCAATCATTGTTAAACATTTTGCAAATGTTTTTCCAGAGGATTTAGAATGACAGTTGCAATCAGCACAGCAATTGCATTTTTCAGCTGTTTCACAGCAACTTGTTTCGCATTTACATGGAGCTTCACAAGCTACAACTGGTTCTTTTTCGCAACAACATGCTTGTTTTTCACAACGTTTTTCTTCTATTTTTTTTGGTGCATGATGATTTTTTGTTTTTTTTGTCATTTATATCTCCTTTTTTTTATGAACCTATTTTTTGTTATACTTTCTTAACCATATAAAAGTCAATAAAATTATCTTAAAGAAATCAAAAAAAATAAGAGGTCGATTTTATCCTTCCTCTTATTTTTTAAACCTAATTTTTCAATAAGAAATTAGAATTTATATTGAACACCAAAGCTCAACAAATCTGCACTTGAATTATATTTCATATCAATATCAGATGCTCCAGCTGATTTGCCATAAGCATGTGATCCATGGATAAAGATATGCATATAACCCGCATCAATTTGCCAATTATTTTTCTTATATGAAACACCCAAAGATGTTAACACACGACGACCATCTGGAATACGAGCTGTGCGGTATTCTGGAGATTTAATAACTGTTTCATCATAACCGATACCAGTTCTGAATGTCCAGTTTTGGTTGCGTCTATAATCTAAACCAACAGCATAATACCATGTGTTTTTCCAGTTTTCATTTGTTTTTGAAATACCTGCACCTGTTTTTTTGCTGTAAATATCCAAATCATCAAATTGGCTCCAACGAGTCCAACGAGCAGTACCTGTTAAAGTGAAACATTTGTTGAAATCCCAAGCTCCTGAGAATAAAACAACTTCAGGTGTTGTGATTTTTGTGAAAATATCTTGGTTACCATTTGTTGATGGGTTTGAAACCATGCCCCCTGCTGCCGGGTGATAAAAAGAACCGGGAAGTCCTGTTAATTTAACATCACCTTCTAATTTATGTTTGATTTTTGAACGGTATGAAACACCTAAACGAACATCTTTTCTTGGAGTGAATGTTGCACCAATTGTGTAACCAACACCAACATCATCCCCTTCTAAATTATTGGTTGCTCCATCAAATGCAATACCACTTTTTTCAACAGCACCTGTTAAACGAGCAGAAATATGTTGAATGTTAAGAGCAGCACCCAAAGAAACAGTATCTGTTACTTGATATGATAAAGCTGGGCTTACATTCACTGCTGAAACTTCTGATAAACCAGCATGAGTTTCACCAAACCAACCATTATCATAATCTGTTGCCAAACCATATGGAACATAAGCACCAATACCAAATGTCATACGATCATTCATTTTATGTTGCGCAAAGATATTTGGCAAAACACGTGTTGGACGTGTATGACCTCTACCTGTTCTAACTCCTTGACCTGTAGGCATACCATTAGAATCATATTCAGCTACAGGACCAACACTACCCTTGTAATCTGTGTGCAAGCTCACCATTGTTAAACCTGTTTGACCACCGCTTTTTGCATTATATTGCATACCAGCTGGGTTAAAACCAATTGCAGAATAGTCATCCCCCATAACACCAACACCAGCGAATGAACGACCAAGACCGGTTGTTGTGTATTCTGACAAATGGTATCCGGCAGCTTCAGCTCCTGTTGAAGCAATCATGGCTCCTAAAGCAACAGCCGGCACTAATAATTTTTTCATATTTCTCTCCTTAAATTATTTAAAAGACATTTTGTTCATACATAACTTTTTATGAAAAGGAAAATAAATATGACAATTTAAAACAAAATGTAACAAATATGTATTTATTATGTCATAATTTTGTCACATAGAATAATATTCAAAATCAAATATTTTTCAAATTGCAAAAAAAAATAAAATCGGTTAAAATATGTTCACTTTAATAACTAAAAAAGAGGAAAATCATGGTTTATTTAATGTTAATTATTGGTCTTTCATTATTAGTCTATGGCGGAAATTTACTGGTTGACGGCTCTGTTCAAGTTGCCAAACGAATTGGCCTTTCTTCATTAGTGATCGGGTTAGTATTGGTTGGTTTCGGCACATCAACACCTGAATTATTGGCCTCATTAATCTCTGTTTTAAAAGGATCAAATGGAATTGCCGTTGGAAATGTTATCGGATCAAATATTGCCAATATTTTATTGGTTTTAGGGGCCGCAGCCGTTGTTCACCCTGTTAAAATTGACATTAAAGATTTTAAACGAGATGGCCTTGTTTTAATGTTAGCCAGTATCGGTGTTGTCTGCGCCGTTTATTTGGGTGTTATTTCTCGTTTAATTGGATTTATTTTTGTTTCAGGTTTAATCGGATATGTTTTTTATTGCTATAAAACAGATAAAAAAAATCATACTGAAAATAAACAAGAAGAAAAAGCAAATATTTCTCTTATTAAAGCATTAAGCATCAGCATTATTGGGATTGCTTTAACAATGCTTGGCGCAAAATTCTTAATTGATAATGCCATTATTCTTGCCCGTATGTGGGGCGTTTCAGAAGCTGTTATCGGGCTTACTATTGTTGCCGTTGGCACGTCTCTACCCGAACTTGCCGCTTCAATGGCTGCTTCATTTAAAAAAGAAAATGGCGTTGCTTTTGGTAATGTTGTTGGAAGCAATATTTATAATGCCTTATTCATTTTAGGTATGGTTGCTTTAATTTTGCCAATTAAAGTTGATGAAACGATGAGAATTGATTCCTTAATCATGTTATTAGTTGCCTTTGTTTTAACAGGTATTGCCTTTTGGAAAAAAGAATTTTCAAGAACAATTGGTTTGCTCTTTTTAATCGCATACGCAGGATATATCTGGTATTTATTTTAAGGAGATGTGAATGAAAACGGTTGCAATTGGTTTAAGTGGGGGAGTTGATTCAACTTTAGCAGCTTTATTACTTAAAGAACAAGGATATCATGTTGTTGGCATCAGCATGTCAATCTATAATAAAGATATTCCCAACTTAAAAGAATCCATCAATTCTTGTTACGGCCCAACAGAAAAAGAAGATTATAAAAAAGCGCAAGAATGGGCAAAATCTCATGGAATTGAAACCGTTATTCTTGATTGTTCAGAAGAATATAAACAAACTGTTTTAAAATATTTTAAAGAAGCCTATTTAAGTGGAACAACACCAAACCCTTGCATCAAGTGCAATGCTGAAATGAAATTTGGTTTATTGCTTGAGCGCGCAAAAAAAGAAGGCGTTAACTTTGATTATTTTGCAACAGGTCATTACGCTAACGTTGAAAAAAAAGAGGGGAAATATATCCTTAAAAAAGGCAAAGATGAAAAAAAAGATCAAAGTTATTTCTTATATCGCCTTTCACAAAACCAGCTTTCAAAAATCATCTTTCCTCTCGGCAACTTCACAAAAGAAGAAGTCCGCAAAATGGCGCTTGAAAGAAATATCCCTGTTGCTGAAAAAAAGGATAGCCAAGATTTTTATAGCGGGGATTATAAAGACTTATTAGAGCAAGCCCCTAAAAAAGGCGTTATCAGACATATTAATGGAACTGTTTTAGGCTCTCATGAAGGTTTTTTCAACTATACAATTGGGCAACGAAAAGGCCTTGGCATTGCGCATCCCGTTCCATTATTTGTTGTTGAATTAGATGCCGAACATAATGAAGTTATCGTGGCGCCAAAAGAAGCGACATTTTCAAAAAAATGCAAAGCAAATGAAGTTGTTTGGGGCGGAATTGAAGTGAAAGAAAACTCCCCCTTACCCGTTATGGCAAAATACCGTTCTGCAGGCAAAGCAGTTCCAGCAACTTTAACGCGCCTTTCCGATTCGGAAATTGAGGTTATTTTTGATGAAGAACAAAGCTCACTGACCAAAGGCCAATCCGTTGTTTGCTATCAAGATGATTGTGTTGTCTGTGGTGGCATAATTGTTTAAAAAAACTTATATAAATTATATTAATATGTTAATAAAAATTCTTAAACTGATGCATTAACAAAAAGCCCTCTTTCTTGAGGGCTTTTTGTTATTCCCTTCCACTTAAAAATTTGTTTCTAAACGGATTATACCTGAATGATCAAGATATTCTTTTCGATAGTTGCCGTTATATTCAAGTTTAAGTGTGGCATTTTCGCCTATATCCATCCCAAACCCAGCAACAACTGTTGTGCTCAATCTATCAAGCGCTTTGCCATTGATGGTATATGTTGCTCCGTTTGCCAACGTGTTGACTGATGCCACATCATCGGTGATCACATCATACCCAACCATCACACCCGCCAATGGACGAATCCAGCCCAAATCAGCTCCAACCTTAAATCCCGCCATCGTGGTCACAAAGTCAGAATTCGTTCCTTGAACCGTTGTTCCCAACGTATCCGTGTATCCTTCTTGTTTGGCATTTAAGTAACGGATACCGATTTCTGGCGTTACAATCACCTTGCCTTTTTTGATGTTATAACCCGTTGTGATTTGAGCCCCAAGAGAATCAACATCATAATTGGCTTTGCCTGTTGATGAAAGAACTTGTTTTTCTTCATCATATTGGCTTCTTGAATAGGTAACCACACCGCTCACCCACCAATTGTTTGGTTGATATTGCGCTGAGATAAACCCAGTGTTGGTTTTAACTTCTGTTCTGCGAAGTGGTTCTTTTGCCGTTGTGTCAACTCCCGCATAACCAACCCCGATGGTTAAATCTTCTGTTAATGCAGATTGAACACCAAGCACGGCTCCTTTACTGCGCATGCGAAAGCCATCTCCCGTGAGTGAGTTCACCCGATCATAAAGCCCTTTGACGTAAACGCTTGCTCTTGCTGGTTCTTCGCCACCATTATGCCCAAACACAGGCGCTGCAGTGTTCATCAACATTTGTGAAACAACGTTATGAAGTTGCGTGAACCCTGCCGTTGCTTGCGATTGATAAAGTGATGTGCTTCGGCCACTTAATGCTGTTAAAGCTTCTTTTGCATTTTCTTGTTTGCTTTCATCTTCTGATTGCAAGGCTTCAAGAACTTCATCTTGAACAACTTTAAATTCCTTGTTAGGCGCTGAACGCATCATCATGGCAGATAAAGCCTTTCCTTCATTTTTGCCAACACTTAATGAAGAGCTTAATTCTTCTGACGTTTTTTTGCCAATTTCAAAAGAGCCGTCTTCAAGGTCTTGAATGTTAAAAAGGGGATTGCCCACTGTTTTCACTTCATTATCTCTATCAAAAAGTTGATAGATGCCTCTTTCGGTTTCCACTCCTAATTGCAAAGCAATTTTTGAAGTATCTGTTCCTGTGATAACGCCATTAACTTTTCCATGCTCATCTAAAGAATTAACAGTCATTTTTAAAACAGCATTCTCTTTTAAAGCAATTTCATCAACTGAAATTTCCCTTGTCCCAACATCAATATCGCTGTTTTTTGCTTCAATGGTGCCAGAAACTTTTATGTTATCAGCCAAAGCTAATTCGCTGTTTTCAAAAGCAAGTTTATTCCCCGTGGCATTCATAATATCTTCATTAATTTGATAACGAGCGCGCTCTGAAGTGCCGCTCTTAAAGGTCATTGAAAGATTTGTTCCTTCTTCTTTAAAAGATAAACCTTTAATTTCAACTAGCGCTGAACCGAGTGCTAAATGAGTTAATGTGCCTGAAGATAAAACTTCGCCCGTTGTTTCATCTTTATTTTGCCCAACAACGGCTGTGTATAAAATCTCAGATCCATGCGTTTCAAGTTCGCCTCCTAAAATATTGTTTGTGCCACCTAAAAAGGTTTCTGATTTGGCCACGGTTTTACCTGCTGTTTGATTGAAAATGCCTGTATATCCAGAGCTATCTGATTCTTCACCAAACACAAATGTGGCTACACTTGATTTATTGATGGTTCCTTTCCCCTCAGATCCTCTGATACCACCTCCGATGTATTCTTCTGCATCAGCATTTGAGCCCTCTATATTGATTATGCCATTTGCCATATAAATATCATTTAACCGTTCTGTTTTGGTTGCTGTTCCATCTTCTGCTGTTTTAACCTCTATCTCTTTGTTCCCCTCAAAATAAAAACCATTTTTAAATGTTGTAGTTCCTTGATTAAAAATCGCTCCACCTCGGCTAAAATAACCACCATCCGTTTTTGCAGTGTTATCTTTAAAAACAACGGGTTTATGAAATATTGCATTACCAAATACAGCTAATGCACCACCGTCTGCTCTACCTGTTTCACCTTTGGCATCCGCTTTATTATTTATAAATTGAACTTCATCAAATTCTACAGTTCCATTTTCTATATTAACGGCACCACCTAGACCTTTTAACCCAGTCGCTGAATTATTTATAAATCGTGATAAGCCTGAAAAAACAATTCTTGTATCCACTCCACCTGTATGCATAGCTGAACCTGTTGAAGCGGCTGTTGGCGCAAATGATATATTGTTTATAAAATCTGCTGTTGTAAAAGAAATGAAACCTCGCCCCTCAACACCTGCGGCAGCAACATTCAAATCTGATGAGGTCGAGTAATTATTTTCAAAAATTACATACTGTTGAAATTCTGCTTTTGAAATATTCTCATGAACAAAAGCGCCAAAACCAGCATTTTTACCATCAACCTTATTATTTTTAAATGAAACAGTATCATTAAAAATAACCTCACCTTTATTATAAAAAATACCTCTTGAATAACCAGTTGTAGACGATATTTTGTTATCATCAAAAATTACTTCTCCATTGAATATCATTGTTGCATTTGTATCATCATTAGAAATTGCCCCACCATATGTATAATATCCATCAATTAGGGCATTTTGTGTAAATAAAGCTTTTCCATTAAAAGTAATACTCCCAATATTATAAATTGCACCACCTCCAGTGCGTTCATTCCAAGAAGTTTTACCTGATGTTGTGTTCCCAGTAAAAATGGCATCCCCACCAAATGTGATAGAGCCATTATTACTAATAGCACCACCATAGGAGTTGACACCTTTGGCCGTTGCTGAATTTTTCTCAAACGTTGCACGTCCAGTAAATGTAATGGATCCACTATTATTAATAGCTCCACCTTGGGAGTTGCCTGTAGAACTTTTATGCTCTAAATTCTTAAATAATGTATCTGTTGTATATTTTTTTGTCTCTCCGCTTTCTAATTCCAATCTTTGTTCACTTGAAATTGCAGGACTAGAAAGCACAACCATGCTAAACATCATCAAATTTGCTAGGAGGCATTTTTTAAGAATATTTAAATAACGTTTTTTAAGCTCTTTAAGCGTGGTGCGTGACGAATGAAACATGGTGTGCCTCCTTAAAAATAAAATGAAAAATGTTTACATGAGCGTAATCCTTTTGTTAATAATTTTAAGA
>JAZOOQ010000080.1:0-3419 GCA_045655105.1 Alphaproteobacteria bacterium
TATGTATAACCTATACACGGCACTTGTCGGTTTCATCTTTATTATCTGTCTTATCTCCCTTATTTTAACCCATCACATGAAGTAGTGAAAATCTTCTGAAAAAAGATATTTTGATATCTGTTTATCTTCCGCATTTAGTTCCAGCAAAAAAAACGCTAAAAATGAAATAAATGCTTATGTATGCCAGCAAATATACACTGCACCTTTAGATAGGGTGATAGTCTTTCCCTTTTGACCATTTTTTTTACGTTACTAAAGTTTATTTAATAACCTCAAGAAATGTTAATTAAAAATAAAACCGCTAAGAAGATACTTTGCGGTTTTATCTTTATATTGTTTGTTTTTTTTATTTTGATAAGATGAGTTTTTGATTGTTATTTAATGTTAAAATAAGGCCATTTTCTGTTTTTTGAATGGTTTTAACTTTTGTGAGAGCTTGAATCCAAAGCTGTTCAGCTTGCATAGCAGTTTCTGGCCCCATCATCATTGTGGCTCCTAATGGATGCATGGTAATTAATTCACCTGATTGCTCATATGTTCCAAAATAGTTATTAACAACTTTTCCCGAAAAACGATGTTCTTTATCATCAAATGAAATAGAAATTGGGGTTCCATTTAACTGATAGTGATAAACAGAGTTGTCTAAGGCATAAGGATTTGAAGTACAAGCGGAAAGTGATAATGCGGCCGTTAAAGTTAATAATGTTTTTTTCATGATATTCTCCTTTCTTTTTATTTTAGATTAATCGAAATCGAAAAGAAAAACAAATTTTTCTTGCAAAAAAAATAAAAAAATGAAAAATGAAGAATAGGAGATATAAGCTATGAAATTTTTATCTGTTATTTTAATGAGTTTAATGTTGGTTTCTTGTGCGACGAAACCTGTTCAAGAAAGTGCTGATTCAAAAAAATATCAGGATGTTTTAAATCTTTGGCTAAAAAAAGAAAAAAAAGATTTAATTTCCGTTTGGGGAAATCCTTCTTATGATTATCAAAAAGAGGGGATTAATTATGTTGTTTACATTAAAAATAAAATGAAAAAAGTTGCTGATGGTAACGTGATTACACGGATGCCAAGAATGGCTTTAGAACAATCATTCTTTGATGAAAAAACAGCAACAGTTTCTAAAGGTTGCACAACGATTTTTGTGATTGATGAAGGATATATTCGTCAATGGAAATTTGAAGGAACTGAGTGTTTAGCTTATTAATAAGTTAAGGGAGGGATAATGAAAGATATTCATCAAACGCCATATATTGGCGTTCATTTAATGCTTATTAAAGATAATAAAATTCTTTTGCAAGAACGAAAAGGGGGATTTACAGATGGAATTTTTACTCCAGTTTCTGGGCATGTAGATAAAGGTGAGGGAGTTATTGATGCTTTAATTAGAGAAGCAAAGGAAGAAGCTGGAATTATTTTAAAAAAAGAAGATTTAAAAATCAGTGTAATTGCTCATCTTTTAGATGCTTTTTATAAAGGTGGCCGAGCAGATATTATTAATTATTTTGTTTTTACCGATAAATATGAAGGTAAAATTGAAAATAAAGAACCAGATAAAATAAAACGCCTTGAATTTTTTGATTTAAAAATGTTGCCAGATAAGTTAATGAGTCATATCTTTGAAGTATTAAAAGCTTATGAACGAAATGAAAATTATATTGTTGTTGATTATCGGGATAAGAAATGAAAAAAATATATATTATTGGAAATGGCGGATCAGGGAAAACAACTTTAGCCTCAGCTTTGGCAAAAGATTTTTCTTTACCTCATTTAGAATTAGATGATATTTATTGGGATAATGATCAAGAAAAAGCTTATAATATCAAACGAAATTTTGAAGAAAGAGATGCTCTTTTAGCTAAATTTTTATCGGACCATCCAAATGGATGGGTGATTGATGGTGTGTATGATAAAGAATGGATTTCTCAAGTTCTTCAACAGGCCGATAAAGTGATTATTTTAATGCCTTGTTTTTTATTGACGGAATGGCGGTGTATTAAAAGGGATATTGTTAAAATTTTTTCAAACAAAAAATCAGGTAGTTTTTTATCTTTACTAAGATTATTAAAATGGAATGTGAAATATCGGTATCGTAAATTACCTTTGTTTATTAAAAAATTAGAACAGAAAAAAATTAAATATCAAATTATTAAAAAAAGCAAAATTGAAAGCATAAAGAAAGAGCTTGATATATTTTAATTTATTGACAGATATGCTGTTTTTCCTTTATACTTTTCATAAAAGGAGTAAAGAAAAATGCATTATTTGATGGATTTGGATAATACATTGTTAGATACTTATTATACCGATGAAAATGGCAAACATTGTTTTCGTTGGACACAAGATTTTGAAAAGGATTTTCAGTTGCCCACCTCTGTTTTAAATGATCTTTTTCAAGGTGCGTTTTTAATTTCTTTACAGCGCTCTAGAAATTTAACAAGATTTATCGTTCCGTTTTTGGAAAAATATAAAATTAAAATGACTGCTGAAGAATTTTTGGAGTATTGGCTTAGTCGAGATATGCTAGTAAAAGAAGATGTGTGGCAGTGGATTTTAAATAAAAAAGAAGAAGGGCATTCTTTTCATATTGCCTCTAATCAACCGCATATACGTATGGATTATTTATGGGAAAATTTACCAGAATGGCAACAAGTTTTTGAGCATGTGTTCACTTCTGCACGATTAGGTGTTGCAAAACCTGATGAATCTTTTTTTATTTATGCAAAAAATATTGTTAAAACACCGTTTCAAAATATGTGTTTAATTGATGATTCTATTGAAAATATTGAGAGTGCTAAAGCACTAGGGATGCAAACAATTTTGTTCCAAGGAATTCACTCATTAAAATAATTTTTGTTTTGATTGACTTTTTATTTTCTTTTTGCAACTATGAATAAAAAGGCAAAGGAAAATTAAATGAAAAAAAATATTTTTTTATTATCAAGTGTTTGTTTTTTAATTTCTTTTCAATCATTTTCGCAAACAAGACATCAATCTATAGATGAGCCTTTTGTGGTTTATCGTGTGAATGAACAACAAGTGAAAATAGATGAATTATCTTCTGTTTCAGATGGAAAATTAGAGGCATTTCATAATCGCGAAAAGTTATATGCTTATTTAAAAGAGGGGCATTTAATAGATACTTTTTCTTCAACGGGTTATGAAGGCGTTTTTAATTTAGAAAATAAATTTTCTGCCCAGGATCGTATGGGAAACTTTTTTAAAGGTGAGGTTATTTGTTCAGGGGTAGATACATTTAAATCTTTTGCTGCATATTTAGTTGATTCCTCAAAAGAAAAAAGGGAAGAACTTTATAAATGTCTTTCTTTTTCAAAGGCATCATATATTGATGAAACAGGATCTTATTTTTTAGAAGGGGGATTAGCTTTTCCTATTTTAACAGAGGAAACAACAA
>JAZOOQ010000081.1:0-17747 GCA_045655105.1 Alphaproteobacteria bacterium
TATGGGCCTTAAGAATAAATATAACACTATTCAAGCTGGCGCCGACTTTAAGAAAGGCAATGCTTATTTTGGCGTGATGGCAAGCCTCACCGAAGGCGATTCCAAAATGAACAGAGGCACAGGCGAAGATAAAACCTATGGTATGGGCGTTTATGCTGGATACATGATGGATAATGGTTGGTATGTGGATGCCACAGCCAAACAAATGCATCTTCAAAATAAATTTAAAGCTCAATATACAACGGGCGAAGTTTCAAGAGGAAGTTATAAAACCTGGGGAACCAGCGTTTCTTTAGAAGCCGGTAAACGCATGCAATTACCTTGTGGATTCTTTGTTGAACCGCAAGCAGAAGTGATGTATGGCCGAGTGCAAGGCATTGATTACACAACATCTGCCGGTGTTAAAGTTGAGCAAGAAGCATTTGAATCTTTAATCGGAAGAGCGGGCTTAAGTGCAGGCAAAACCTTTAAAGAAAAAGGATCTATTTATGCAAATGTTTCTATCCTTAACGATTTTGCAGGCAAAACAAAAACATCTTTCACCTATCAATCTCAAGAAACAAAAACAAGAGAAGATATGGGCGGTGCCTGGACAGAGTTTGCCGTTGGGGGTACTTATAAACTGAATAAAAACACGGCTCTTTATGGCGAGTTTGCAACCAGTAAGGGAACGGATTTAACAAATCCAATTCAATGGTCTGTTGGTTTAAGGCTCAGTTTTTAACAAAAAGAAAAAGCGCTCTTTTTGAGCGCTTTTTTTTATTTTTGAATATATTTATTTGTTTTTTTATCAAAAGAAAACTTTTCAATTGGATAATGAGGATTATTCCACTTTATATCAATATCCCCATTTCCTTTTTGAATAATTTTTCCACAATCGTGAACCAAAAATCTGCAATATTCATTTTTAGCTTTATTAACCATAAACATTTCATCTTCCCAATTCTTATGTTTTAAAACAATTAAATCATCACCATATAAATGATACTTTTCATTTTCTGGATTAAATTTAAATTTCATTGGTTTTTGATTTTCAAATTGAACCATTAAAATATCATCTTTCAAATCAATTTGAACTTTTTCATTGGTTAAACGGCGAACATATTTATCACCTTCTTTTGCAATAAAATCTTCCCAATCATAATGTTTTAAATAATAAGCATCAGCAATATTTTCTGGACAATTCTTCAATCGAAATACTTCAAGTTCTGTTTGCTCAACAATCTTTTTTTCTTTATTCGCCTCAATAATCTTTTCAAGAATTTTGCATTGTTCAACAGGTGGATAATGTGCCATTATTTCATTTTCTTCAGGCTCATAAAATCTTGAAATAAATTCAGCATGAATTTTTTTAGAAGTTTCAGCCATTTTTTCATAATATTCTGGTTTATTTGTGTTATGTCTGCGAATCAATGTTAATGGTTCATAAATAGTGATAATTTTTCCACCATTTAAAATAATCTGCTTCCAAAAATCATAATCTTCTGCCGCTTCATAATCTTCATTATATTTAATGTTATGCTTTTTTATGAAATCCGATCTAAACATTGCTGATGGATTTGGAAATGTGTTTTTAAACATCATGGAAATTGAAAAATCGTTATTAATTTTATGATACTCATTCCACTTTAAAAAAACATCAGGATTTAAATCTTTATCAATATTATAAGTCGCCCCGCTTACAGCTTGAACATCATTATTTTCTTCAAAAACTTTTAAAGACTTTTCTAATCTGTTTGGAAAAGCTTGATCATCTGAATCCATAATAGCAATATATTTTCCTCTTGCCATTTTTAATGATTTATTTCTTGAAGCAATAAGTCCTTCGTTCTTTTCATTTTTAATCAATTTAATTCTGCTATCTTTCTTTGAGAAGCCCAATAAAACTTCTTCGGTATGATCTGTTGACCCATCATCAACAATAATAAATTCAAAATCTTTATATGTTTGATTTAAAATTGATTTAATGGATCTTGGCAATAAATTAGCCCTATTATATGTTGCCATAATAACAGAAACCGTTGGTTTTGAAAAATAAAAATATGCAGCACTTGAAATGCAAAAAAATAAAGCGGCTCCAACACCAAATAAAAGTTTTTTGTTCATCATCCTCACCTATAAAAAATAAAACTTTTTTTAATATTGTCTTTATAAATAAAAAAAGTCAAGCATCCTGTTTCTTCTGGTGCATTATTTGACTTTTTCACTTTTTTTTGATATTATTTTTTTAGTAAAAGGAGAAAAAAATGCCAGAAATAAAATGCCCCAAATGCCAAAATATTTTCACTGTTAATGAATCAGATTATGAATTAATTGCAAGCCAAATTAGAACGAATGAATTTCAAAAAGAGTTAAAAGAAAAAGAATTACAACTTCTTAAAGAAAAAAATAATGAACTAGCTCTTTTAGAAGCAAAATTAAAAAATGAAAAAGAAAAAGAGCTGTTTACTATTTTACAAGAATCAGAAAAATTAAAGGCAAAAGTTTCTGCTTTTGATCAAGAAAAAGCTCTGGCTCTTACTCAAGCTCTTTCCATTCAAAAAGATGAACTCACTTTAAAAGAACAAGAAATTTTAAAATTAAAAAGCGCTCTTTCTGAAGCTAATAAAGATGCTTTATTAAAAGAAAAATCTTTAAAGGAAAATTTTGAAATTCAACTGCGCGCAAAAGATGAAACAATTTCTTTTTATAAAGATTTAAAAACAAAAATGTCCACTAAAATGGTGGGCGAAACTTTAGAACAACATTGCGAAATTGAATTTAATAAATTACGCGCAACTGCTTTTCCAAATGCTTATTTTGAAAAAGATAATGATGCCAAAACTGGTAGCAAAGGCGACTATATTTTTAAAGAAGCAACTCAAGATGGTGTTGAATTCATATCCATTATGTTTGAAATGAAAAATGAAATGGATACAACTGCAACCAAACATAAAAATGAAGATTTTTTCAAAGAACTTGATAAGGATAGAACAGAAAAAGGATGCGAATACGCTGTTTTGGTTTCACTTCTAGAATCAGAAAACGAACTTTATAACACAGGCATTGTTGATGTTTCTCATAAATATTCAAAAATGTATGTCATCCGCCCTCAATTTTTTATCCCGATTATTTCTTTGCTCAGAAATGCCGCACTGAACAGTGTTGAATATAAAAAACAAGTAGTTGAATTTAAAAATCAAAATATTGATATTTCTCATTTTGAAGATGACATTAATGAATTTAAGGAAAAGTTTTCAAGAAATTACCAATTAGCCAGCGATAAATTTAAAAAAGCCATTGATGAAATTGATAAAACAATTGATCATCTTCAAAAAACAAAAGAAGCGCTCCTTTCTTCTGAAAATAATTTAAGGCTTGCAAATAACAGAGCTCAGGATTTGACTGTTAAACGATTAACAAGAAATAACCCAACAATGAAACAAAAATTTGAAGAATTGAAGCAAAGTTAAAAAAAAAGGAATTCCAAATTGGAATTCCTTTTTTAATTTTAAAATAATTTTAAAAGCGCAAAACCACCTATCAGTAAAACAAAGAAAAGTATTGAAAGCCACCCTAAGTTTTTTTCAATATAATTTTTCATTGGTTCTCCCCACTTATAAAGCAACCATGCAATTAAAAAGAATCGGATCCCTCTTGCTAAAACAGATGCAATACCAAAAACAAGCAAATTTAATCCTGTTACACCGCTTGCAATCGTGATAATCTTATAGGGGAATGGAGTGATTCCCGCACCAAAAACAATCCAAGATCCATAATTATTATAATAAGTTTTAAATGTTTCAAACTTATCCACAGCCCCATAAAATTCTAAGATAGGCAACCCAATTGTATCATATAAGAAATATCCAATAGCATAACCAAAAAAACCACCTAAAACACTTGATAATGTTGTATATAATGCAATTTTAAAAGCTTTTGTTCTAGCTGTTAAAATAAGAGGAATTAAAAATAAATCTGGTGGAATTGGAAAAAATGAACTTTCAATAAAAGAAATTGCACATAAGGCTGGCAATGCCCATTTTCCACCCACAAGCCCCATACACCAATCATATGTGCTTTTCATCATTTTATTCCATAATTTTAACATTATTGACTTTCCTTTTGTTGTTGATTATACTTGAATAAACTTCATTCAACATATCTTCTTTAGAAAGGAAAAGCAATGAAAAAAATTCTATTTTTAATTTTGTTTTCAATTGGTTTAACTGGATGCGCTGATAATTATGCTAACACTTCTTATTCAAACTATGATATTGGAACACAAGGATCTGTTCAAATGGGAAAAATCGTTCAAATGATGCCTGTTAAAACAACTGGTTCTGATGGAATTGGAACAACATCTGGGGCCATTGCTGGTGCAGCAGCCGGCTCAATGATTGGCGGAAACACAGCTGTTAATATTATTGGTGGCGTAGGTGGCGCATTACTTGGAGGTATGATTGGTTCTGCAACAGAAAGTGCTATTACAAGCACAAACGCCTATGAATTTATCATTCAAAAAACAAACGGTTCTTATGTTTCTGTAGTTCAAACGAATGAACTTGCATTGCGTCCAGGAGATAATGTTTGGATCACAACAGCCAATGGCGTAACAAGAATTAGATCTCGCGTCACAACATATTATTAGAAATAATATTTATAAAAAAAAGAGGCTTGAAAGCCTCTTTTTTTTATGGAACTAATCCCTAACTTTTTGATCAAAATATTGTTTATTTTGATAAACTCTATGAATAAATTCTTGATTAAGTTGCTGAACATTAGGAGGTAATTTATTCGAATCTTTCTTGTTTTCCTTTTCTGCACGTTTCTGTTCTTTCATTAGGCGATGATTTTCTGCAGCTTCAACAAGATTGGTGATACCTTCTTTTGCCAAATACTGAAGACCACCCATTACTGCACAATATATTGCAACCCACTTTAAAATAGATAAACAACCATTTTTCTTTGCCATAAAAACCTTCTTCTTTTTATAATAAAAAAAGGCGAGAACATCTCGCCTTTTAAAGAAATTCTTGACATATATTATATCACTAAATGTCTAAATTTGCAACATCTAATGCATTTTGTTGAATAAACTCTCTTCTTGGCTCAACAACATCTCCCATCAAACATGAGAAAACTTGTTCAGCTTCATCTTGATGAGTAATTTTAACTTGCAATAAACGACGAGCATTTGGATCTAATGTTGTTTCCCACAATTGTTCAGGATTCATTTCACCTAATCCTTTATATCGGTTAATTGCAATACCCTTACGAGCAACTTTGAAAACTGCTTCAGCTAATGAAACTGGATCATGGATAACCGTTTCACCATCTTTTGTTTTTAAAACTGCAGGTTTCAAATAAAACTCTTTAAGTTCATCACTCATTTCTGAAAGCTTTCTTGCTTCTGCGCAAGAAATAAGAGCGTGATCAATTTTAATTGTTTCAGTTACACCACGAAGAGTTCTTTCTAAAACCAATTCATTATCAAGCGTTAAACTTTCTTTCCAACCACGTTCATATTCTGGTTCAATCATATCTAATTTTGCAGCTAAACCACCATTTCTTAAACTTTCTGCATTGAAAAGACCCAAAATAGCCATTTGACCAATCACACGAGAAGGAATGCGGTTTGACATAGCTAAAATAAGGTTACGTGCAACTCTTGCTTGTTCAACTCGAGCAACTAAATCAGCACCTGCAATTTGAGTTCCATCTTCTAAAACCAAAACGGCATCATTCGTTCCCACTTGAATCAAATATTCTTCCATTGCTTTGTCATCTTTTAAATAAATTTCAGAATTACCACGTTTTGCCCTATAAAGAGGTGGTTGAGCAATATAGAGGTAACCTTTTTCAATAATTTCAGGCATTTGTCTAAAGAAGAAAGTTAATAATAAAGTTCTAATATGGGCACCATCAACATCAGCATCGGTCATGATAATGATTTTATGATAGCGAATCTTATCCACATTAAAATCATCACGTCCAATCCCTGTTCCAAGAGCTGTTACAATGGTTCCAATTTCAGCAGAAGAAAGCATCTTATCAAAGCGAGCTCGTTCAACATTCAAAATTTTACCTCTTAATGGCAAAATTGCTTGGTGAGCTCTATCACGACCTTGCTTTGCTGAACCACCAGCAGAGTCCCCTTCAACGATGAATACTTCAGAATCTGCAGGATCTTTACTTTGACAATCAGCCAATTTTCCTGGCAATGAAGCCATATCTAAAGCTCCTTTTCTGCGCGTTAATTCTCTTGCTTTACGAGCAGCTTCGCGGGCAGCAGCAGCTTCAACAACTTTGCTAATAATTTTTCTTGCTTCAGCAGGATGTTCTTCAAACCATTGTTCCAATTTATCGCCAACAATTCCTTCAACAACGGGACGAACCTCAGAAGAAACAAGTTTATCTTTTGTTTGAGATGAAAATTTTGGATCTGGCACTTTAACAGATAAAACAACTGTTAACCCTTCACGCATATCTTCACCAGATAATTCAACTTTTTCTTTCTTTGTTAATCCAGAATTATTAGCATATGCATTAATGGTTCTTGTTAACGCAGCTCTTAATCCAGCTAAGTGCGTTCCACCATCTCGTTGTGGAATATTATTTGTGAAACAAAGGCATGTTTCATGATAACCATCTGTCCATTCAAAAGCAGCTTCAACAGTGATTCCATCTTTTTCACCACTTAAATCAAATGGGGCATCATGAAGTGTATTTTTTGAACGATTCAAATATTTAACAAACTCTAAAATACCACCTTCATAATGCAAAACAGAAGATCTTGGTTCACTGCCTCTGTTATCTGTTAAATGAATACAAACACCTGAATTTAAAAAGGCCAATTCGCGAATACGGTGTTCTAATGTTTCAAAACTAAAAGTTGTGCTTGTAAATGTTTCATTTGATGGATGGAATGTTACCATTGTTCCATGTTTTCCTGGCGTATCACCAACAACTTTTAATGGTGCAACAGAAGATCCATTTTCAAAACGAACAAAATGTTCTTTATCGTTTCTCCAAATTCTTAATTCCAACCAATCAGATAAAGCATTCACAACAGAAACACCAACGCCATGTAACCCACCTGAAACCTTATATGAATTATTATCAAATTTGCCACCGGCATGTAATTGAGTCATAATAACTTCAGCAGCAGAAATCCCTTCTGTTTTATGCATATCTACAGGCATTCCGCGACCATCATCAATGATCGTAACAGATTCATCAGCATTTAAAACCACTTCAACTTTTGAACAGTAACCCGCCAAAGCTTCGTCAATTGAGTTATCCAAAACTTCATAAACCATATGATGCAACCCAGTTCCATCATCCGTATCCCCAATATACATACCTGGACGTTTGCGAACAGCATCAAGCCCTTTTAATACTTTAATAGAATCTGCATTATATTCTTGTGTGGCTGTTTGAATATCTAAATCAGTCATTTGTTTTCCTTTATGCTACATTTTTTAAACTTAAATTTGATTCTTGAACGTTGTAAAATTGTGCACGTCCGTTTAAGTAATCAAAATTTTCAGAATCGATGCCTGTCATCCAAACTTGCGCAGGCAAGTTGGTTAATACATCAAAAAGAATATGTCTCCGTTTTATATCTAAATGAGCAATTGCCTCATCTAATAACAACAACGGACAAACACCTTGCTCTTGCATTTGAGTGTTCATTTCCGCTAATATAATTGAAAGAAGAAGCGCTTTTTGCTCCCCTGTTGAACACAAAGAAGCATCCATACGCTTTTGTGAATGAATCACTTTAAAATCAGCAGTATGAGGACCAGAAATTGAACCTCCATCTGCATAAATTTTTCTTGTTTTTTGAAGTTTATCTAAAAAGATTTCTTCAGCTTGAACAGCGCTTTTTTCCAATAATAACTGCTCAACAAAACCTGTTAATATAATTTCTGCTGTTGGGAAAATGTCTGCAACTGGATGTTTTAAATTTTGACTCATCCGTTCAATTACATCTAATCTAGAAGCCGCAATTGCAACACCAAACGAAACCAATTGCTCTTCAAGACCATTTAGCCATGCTTTATCAAAACGTCCTTCACGAAGCAAACAACTCCATTGCTTAAATACAGCATTGTATTCACTTAATCTAACAGCATGCGTTTCATCAAAAGCCTGAACCAAACGATCCAAAAATCTACGTCTAGCTTGTGGATCGCCACAAAAAAGTCGATCTTGAGCTGGAGTTAACCACAAACACTTAAAAACTTTTGCTAAATCACTTTGTTTTGTTGTGTTTTTTCCATCAATTCTAACTTGACGCCGATCTGATCCATCAATAGTTCCTGTTCCAACTTTCGTTGCAAGTCCATTCATATTAATATTAGCAGAAATACTCCACCTATTTGGCAACTGAGTAACTTCTAGGTGATTAAAAAAATCACCTGGATCTCGTTTTGCAACATCACTTAAACGCGCTGAACGTAATCCCTTTCCTGGAATTAAAAAAGAAATGGCTTCTAAAATATTCGTTTTCCCGGCACCATTATGCCCCGTTAAAATAACCGGTTCAAAAGATGAGCTTAAATTCATATTCATGAAAGAATATGAGCGAAAGTTTGTTAATCGCAACTGTTCAATACCAGATTTCAAGCTCATCTTAAACCTTATATCTTAAACACGCATTGGCATTAAAACAAATAAAGAGGCGCTATCTGTTTCATCTTGCAAAATCACAGGACTGGTTCCATCTTGCAATTTCATTCGAACACAATCACCTTTAACTTGACCCAAAATATCAAGCAAATAACGGTAATTAAATCCAATTTCAAGAGATTCATTATCATACACAGCATCCATTTCATCTTCAGCAGATCCTTCATCGGCAGAAGCTGCAAAAACTTGCAATAATCCGTTTGAAATAGATAATTTAATTCCTCTTGATTTTTCAGAAACTACTGCAACACGTTCAATCACATTTGTTAATGTTTTAACATCTGCTTGCAATACTTTATCATTATTCACAGGAATAACTTTTTCATATTCAGGATATGTTCCATCAATTAAACGAGAAGATAAAACAACATCATCCAAAACAAAACGAATCTGATTGGCTGAAAGAGAAACTTCAACTTCACCATTTGATTCTGTTGCTAATTTTGACAATTCATTAATTGTTTTACGTGGAATAATAATCCCTGGCATTCCTTGAGCGCCTTCAGGCAAACGAATACCAGAACAGGCCAAACGGTGACCATCTGTTGCAACAGCTGTCAAATGAGATTCTTCACCTGTTTTTTCATGCATATAAATCCCATTTAAATTATATCTTGTTTCTTCCATTGAAACAGCAAAACCTGTTTTAGCAATAAGCCCCACCAAATCAGATGCCATCAATTTGAATGTAAAAGGCATATTTTCTTGTGCCATTGAAGGAAACCCATCAGCTGGCAAACTGGCCAAAACAAATTTAGAACGACCGGAAACAAGCAAAACTTGAGAGCTTTCTTCCAAATATGAAAGTTGAACTTGAGAACCTTCTGATAATTTTTTAACAATATCATAAAGTTTGTGAGCTGGAATTGTAACTGCGCCTTGACTTTCCACTGCCGCTGGAATTCGTTCCATAATTTCAATTTCATTATCTGTTGCCCTAAGCAACACTTCATCAGCTCCAGCTTCAACTAAAACATTTGAAAGAACAGGAATAGTCTGGCGTCTTTCAACCACACTTTGAATGTGAGAAAGAGCCTTCAATAAAAGCCCCCGTTCAATGGTTAATTTAATCATTTTAAACTTCCTCTTTTTCTTAAATTTGTTGATTTAAATACCGTTATTAAAAATAAATAAAACAGCTAAGATTACTATAAAATATTTTTTCAAAAAAAGACACAAAAAAAACACATTTTTAAAACTTTTTTCATATTTTTTCACAAACATCTTTTTTTTAGAATAAAAAAAGGTTATAAGAATAAAAACAAGTATGGGAGACAGAAAATGAAAAAATATGAATTATCAGCTCAAGAAATTTATAGAGAAAGTCAATTAAGTGACGAAGATTTAAAAGATTTTCCAAAAGATAGTCCCATTTTAGGGCAAGATCAAGCATTAGAAGCCATCAATTTTGGGGCCAAAATAAAGGCCAGCGGATATAATGTTTTTTGCACAGGACCAAAAGGCGTTGGAAGAACTGTTTTAACACTTCAAACACTTAAAAACTTTGCCTCCACACAAAAAACGCCTGACGATTGGTGTTTTATTCATAATTTTGAAACACCGCACCAACCAATTGCACTTAACTTTCAAGCTGGACAAGGCAAAACATTTGTGCGTGACATCAAAAAAATGTCTAACGCACTTCGGATGCATTTAACATCATTATTTACTGATGAATCATATAAAATTCAAGTTGCTCATCTTGAACATCAATGCGCAAAAGAAAAAGAAAATTATTTTTCCGTTCTTCAAAAAGCGGTTGAAGATAAAAATGTTACATTAATGCGCGTTCCAACGGGAGTTACAGTTGCACCAGTTAAAAAAGGGAAAATCTTAACGCCAGCCGCTTTTAATAAATTACCAAAAGAAGAAAGAAAATCTATTTTAGAGCAATTAAAAGCTGCTCAAAAAAAATTAGAAGCAACAATTCAAGATACGCCTAATTGGGATACCGCCATGCAAATGGCTTTAGAACAGCTTCATCTGGATATGGCATCAAAAGTTTTAAATGCAATCATCAATCCAGTTAAAAAAACTTATCAAAAAAATAATCAAATTCAAATTTATTTAGAATCTATTCGTGTTGATATTTTAGATAACATTGCTTTATTAGCAGCACAAAGCAGCGAAACAAACATTGAAATGATCACAGAACAGATCAATGATATGTTTGCAAGATATGCGGTTAATCTTTTTGTTTCACATAAACCAGATTCAGGCGCTCCAGTTATTCATTTAAACCATCCAACTCTTTCTAATTTAGTTGGAAAAATTGAGCGTCAACAACATTTAGGCTCTTTAACAACCGACTTTTCTCTTATCCGCCCAGGAGCATTACATTTGGCAAATGGTGGGTTCCTTGTGATTGAAGCACGAGAATTATTACAAAATGAACACACATGGAATGCTTTAAAACGGGCTTTATTTTCAAAACAAATTAAAATTGAATCTGGCACAGATGATAATTCTGTTTTCACCATTGTTTCATTAACACCTGCCATCATTCCACTTTCAATCAAAGTTGTTTTAATTGGAGAAACAGAATTATATTATCTTTTAATGGATAGAGATGATGAATTTGGTGAATTATTTAAAATCCAATCTAGATTCGCCGAAAAATTAGAACGCACAAAAGAAAATGAAAAAATTTATGCTCAAATTTTAACAAATTTTGCAAGAAATGAAAAATTAAAACCTTTTTCGGCAAATGCAATGCGCCGCATTATGGAATATACTTCCCGTTTATCTGGTGATAACACTTATTTAAGCACATTTATGACACATGTAAACGACTTGATGCGTGAAGCAAACTTTTTTGCATTACAAGCTAGAGCCAAACAAGTTGAAGTAACGCATATTAGCAAAGCACTTGAAGCAAAAAGAAGTCGATCAGGGTATATGCAAAAAGAAATGGTGGAAATGATAAAAAAAGGAACCATTTCTATTTCCACAACAGGCAAAAATGTTGGCCAATTAAACGCTCTTGTTGTGCATGATTATGGTTCTTTTTCATTTGGAAGACCAAACAAAGTAACCTGTCAAGTTCGTTTGGGCCACGGAGACTTAATTGACGTTGAACGCGAAGCCGAACTCGGTGGTTCATTACACTCAAAAGGTGTTTTGATTTTATCATCATTCTTGGCGGGTCGTTTTTCAAAAGGAGAACCATTGTCTCTTGATGCTTCTTTGGTTTTTGAACAATCTTATTCAGAATTAGATGGAGATTCAGCCTCTTCAACAGAACTTTATTGTTTGCTTTCTGCTGTTGGCGATATCCCAATTAATCAATCAATTGCTGCTACAGGTTCTGTTAATCAATTAGGACATATTCAAGCAGTTGGAGCAGTAAATGAAAAAATTGAAGGATATTTTACCGTTTGCAAACAAAAAGGATTAACTGGTGAACAAGGTGTTATTATACCTCGGTCAATTGTTCATAACCTAATGCTTAAACCTGAAGTTGTTAGCGCTGTTAAAGAAGGTAAATTCCATATTTATGCCGTCAATACAGTTGATGAAGGTATGGAAATTTTAACTGGATTACCAGCTGGTAATATTGGCAAAAATGGTCTATACCCACCTAAAAGCATTAATGGAATTATTGCCAAACGCTTAAACGATTTTTTCAAAAAATCTCAAGAAGCTGAAAGTAATTCAAAGCCAAGCAAAAAACAAATTAAATCAACAAAAAAAGGGCGGAAATAATCCGCTCTTTTTTTTCAATTAAAAAATAATTATTCTCGTTCTAATTGTTTAACAATTCGAATTGGGATGAATGATCGTTGTTGATGAGTTAATGCCTCTTGAAAAGAAAGCCCAGTTTCATCCATTCCTCGAGCAAAACACTTTCCAAGAACCTCCATTGTGAAACGAGAAACCTTATTTCGTTTTTTCTTTATTTTATTAAATTGACGAGCAATAATTGAAAAATCTTCTTTTTGAATTGGCAAAAAACCTCTGTGATTTAACATAAAATCCATTAATTTTGCAGCAAGAGATGTTCTTTGAATATAATATAAAACATTTTTAAACGTATCTCTTCTAATATTCCTTAAAATACGATGACTTTCAAATGGAGGTAAGGTTAATGTGGATAATTTATCCCATAATAATTTTGCGATAGGTAAATTTCTTTTTCGAAGTGCCAATAAAATTGGATTTTCTTTCTTTTTATTATAAGCTTGGAACCAAAATGGATTTTGCTTTGTTAACAAATCAACCATTTCCTTATCATCATTTTGAATAGCAATATGAATTAAGAAATCGCCCTCTTTATTCTTAAAAGATAAAATCTCATCACCACGATTAATCAATTCTTTCATACCATTAACATCTTTTAAACGAACTAATTTTTCTTGAATTGAAAAATTTTTAACATTAGTTAAAACATGTTTTTTATACTCGTTAAGTAAATTATATCCAGCTTCTTGTTTTGCCTTAATGCTTTTTTGATCTGAGAACAAAGGGAGCAAATCTTTTAATTTTTTTCTCCCATTAAATTTAAAATAAAGTTGCACGAATTCAACAATAAATGAAGTAATAAAAGATCCCTCTGGCGTTTTTTGAAACTCGGGTGATGCATCACAAAAATATCCCCTAAAATGATGATCATCAGTTTCAACTGACAACATCTTTTCAGCAGAAAGGACCATTTCATTTTCCCTTAAAAAAGTAATAGCCCCTTGGGCTTGATTTCTTTTTTTCGTATTAATAAATGCATGAAAATTTTTATGATGCCAATTCACTTCTTTTTGTTTATCAGAATATGAAACAAGATGCACAATACTTGTTTTTGATTTTTGCATAAAGAAACGACTTGATGTTGCAAGTGTTGTAAATGAACTTAAAATTAACTCCTTTTCTTTTGAAGAAAAATCCATTGTTTTTAATTTTTTTTCAAATCGCTCAGCCATATCATACGCAACAAAACCGCCATAGCAAAAAGTAACAATCAATAATCGATTCAGTATTGAACAAATTTCAAAAGCACTTTTTTGTTCCCCAATTTCATTAAAAAGTATTGGCATAAAAAATGAATCAAAGAAAGATGAGAAATCAGCATCTTGTGGAAAATCTGTCATAGGTATAGATGCTTTTAAATCTGTTAATAACTTTGCTTTTTTTAAACTTTTTAAACGATGTGTTGGCACGCCTGCATCATTATAATAAGCACATAAAACTTTTGTATCTTGAGGAAGATTTTTCCCCATTGTCATTAAAAATCTTTTTGCACATCCATTCGCATGATAAGGGGTATCAACCATACCGCCAGGAAAAATCAAAACAATATTCCCTGTTTTAGGAAATGAAAAATCCTTTTCCTCTTGCCAATGTGTCAAAGGAACTGATAAATCACGATACCCTAAAGAAATTTGATTTAGCATTTTAAAAAAAATTAAATATTATCCCATAATTTTTTTATTTGCGATAAAAAGTCAGTGCATGCTTCTTGTGTTTCTTCTTTTGATTCTTTTGCAAACTCTTTAAGTAATTCTTTTTGCTTTTGAGTTAAATGTTTGGGCGTTTCAACCTTTAAAGAAACATACAAATCACCAAAAGAAGCGCTTTTTAAAATTGGCATGCCCTTCCCTTTTAATTTAACTTGGTGCCCTGATTGAGTGCCAGCTTTAATTTCAAGTTTTTCCGTTTTTCCACTCATTGTTGGAACATCAATCATTCCCCCTAAAGCCGCAGTTGTCATCGGAATAGGAATTTCGCAATAAAGATTTGCACCTTCACGTTCAAAAATTTCATGAGGTTTAACTGTTAAGAAAACATATAAATCGCCAGCCGTTCCACCATTTTGCCCCACATGACCTTCACCAGATAAACGCATTCTAATTCCAGAATCAATTCCCTTCGGAACATTAACTTCTAAAGTTCTTTTTTTACGAACACGCCCTGTTCCTTTACATTTTGAACAAGGATCTTTAACTTTTTTACCCGTTCCGTTACAAGTTGGACATTCAGTATCTACAACAAAAAAGCCCTGACGTTGACGAATATGCCCATATCCACCACATGTATCACATTGATCTAAACTTTTACCACCTTTACCTGAACAATCATCACATGAAACATATGTTTCAACATCAATTGATTTTTTAATTCCATCATAAGCTTCTTGCAAAGATATTTCTAAATCATATCTCAAATCTGAGCCTCGATTTGCTCTTGGCTCACCACCTGAACGAGCTCTTCCGGCAAATCCAGAAAACATTTCTTCAAAAATGCTTTCAAATCCTGTGCCTGAAAAATCAAACCCTCCGAAACCTGAAGCGCCTCCAGCACCTCCCATTCCACTTGTATAAGCTTGGTGACCATATCGATCATAAGCAGCTCGCTTTTGATCATCTTTCAACACTTCATAAGCTTCATTAATTTCTTTAAATTTTGCTTCTGCAGCTGTATCCCCTGGATGATAATCAGGGTGACATTCTTTAGCTTTTACACGAAAAGCTCTTTTAATTTCATCAAAAGAGGCGGATTTTTCAACGCCCAATAAATCATAATAATTTTGTGTTGTCACTAGCTTTACCTTTTTTTAAGTTTACTTTTCATAAGCATATCATTTTATGCTTAATTTTGCAAGACCCCTCCCTTGCCTTTTATAAAGAAAAAAGAGGCGTTGAGTAAAACTCAACACCCCCTTTTGTTAAGTTGAAAAATCTTATTTTTTCACTTCTTCAAAATCTGCATCCACAACTGTGTCATCAGCTTTTTGTTCAGCGCCTGCATCAGCACCTTGAGCTCCTTCAGCACCTTGAGATTGGCTTGCTTTATACATGGCTTCACCTAATTTTAAAGAAGCTTGAGTTAAAGCATTTGTTTTTTCTTTAATGCGTTCTGCATCATTGCTATCTAAAACATCTTTTAACTCTTGAACAGCTTTTTCAATTCCTTCTTTTTCAGAAGCGCCTATTTTATCTCCATGTTCTTTAAGTTGTTTTTCTGTTTCATGGATCATAGCATCAGCATGGTTTCTTGCTTCAATTGCTTCTTTAATTTTTTTATCTTCTTCAGCATGTTGTTCAGCTTCTTTAATCATTTTTTCAATATCATCATCTTTTAAACCACCAGATGCTTGAATACGAATATTTTGCTCTTTTCCTGTGGCTTTATCTTTAGCTGAAACATTAACGATACCATTAGCATCAATATCAAATGTTACTTCAATTTGAGGCATACCACGTGGTGCTGGTGGAATACCAATTAAATCAAATTGACCAAGCAATTTGTTATCACGAGCCATTTCACGTTCACCTTGGTGGACACGAATTGTCACAGCTGTTTGACCATCTTCTGCTGTTGAGAAAACTTGGCTTTTCTTTGTTGGAATAGTTGTGTTTCTATCAATCAAACGAGTGAATACACCGCCCAATGTTTCAATACCAAGAGATAATGGAGTTACATCAAGTAACAACACATCTTTTACATCTCCTTTTAAAACACCACCTTGAATAGCAGCACCCATTGCAACAACTTCATCTGGGTTCACACCTTTATGAGGTTCTTTTCCAAAGAAATCTTTCACTATTTCTTGAACTTTTGGCATACGGGTCATACCACCAACCAAAATAACTTCATCAATATTTGAACGAGAAAGACCAGCATCTTTCAATGCTTTTTCCATTGGACCTTTTGTTCTTTCAAGCAAATCTTCAACCAAACTTTCAAGTTTTGCACGTGTTAATGAAACATTTAAGTGTTTTGGACCAGTGGCATCAGCTGTAATAAATGGCAAGTTAATATCTGTTTGAGTTGCAGATGAAAGTTCGATTTTAGCTTTTTCGGCTGCTTCTTTTAAACGTTGCAATGCCATACGGTCTTTTCTTAAATCAATATCGTTTTCTTTTTTGAATTCATCTGCCAAATAATCCATGATGCGAGCATCAAAATCTTCACCACCTAAGAATGTATCCCCATTTGTGGCTTTAACTTCAAATACGCCATCACCGATTTCCAAAATTGAAACGTCAAATGTACCACCACCTAAGTCATATACAGCAATCATACCAGATTTTTTTTGATCCATACCATAAGCCAAAGCAGCTGCTGTTGGTTCATTAATGATACGAAGAACTTCAAGACCTGCAATTTTACCAGCATCTTTTGTTGCTTGGCGTTGTGAATCATCAAAGTAAGCTGGAACAGTGATAATCGCTTGTGTGATTTTTTCACCTAAATAACTTTCAGCATCTTCTTTTAATTTTTGAAGAACGAAAGCAGAAATTTGACTTGGGGCATATTTCTTATCGTTTACATCAACCCAAGCATCCCCATTATCTCCTTCAACAATTTTATAAGGAACTAATCCTTTATCTCTTTCAACCATCTTGTCGTTAAAGCGACGACCGATTAAACGTTTAATTGAAAATAATGTTCCGCCTGGATTCGTTACTGCTTGACGTTTGGCAGCTTGACCAACTAAACGTTCACCTTTTGATGTGAATGCAATCATAGATGGAGTGGTTCTAGCTCCTTCTCTATTTTCGAGCACTTTACCATCTTTACCATCCATAATGGCCATACATGAGTTTGTTGTTCCTAAGTCAATTCCTAAAATTTTAGACATCTATCTTCTCCTTTATATATATCTTTTTTTTGATGAAACTTATATAGGTCATAACATTGTATTTTTCAACCCCATTTTTTTAATTTTTTTCGTTTTTTTTATAAAAACAGACAATCAACTCATTTTTATATATTTTTTTATGGTTTTATCTTGAAAAGAAGATGAATTTAAGCTAATGTTTTACCTATAAAATCAAAAGGAGACATTTATGAAGAGTGAAATCGGTCGAAATTTATTTTTTCCGTTCATTTGTATTTTAATCAGCATTTATTTCTTTTATCATGGGATTGCTGGAAATCATGGAATCCACCGAATGAATGAAGTTAAAAAAGAAATTCAAACTGCAGAATCCATTCATAAAAATCTTTTAAAAGAAAAAAATCTTTTACAATCTAAAGTAAATGCTCTTTCTCCAAAATCACTTGATATGGATCAATTAGAGGAATCTGCTTTCAGGATTTTAAATATGGGTGATGAATCAACACTGATTATTTTT
>JAZOOQ010000082.1:0-3162 GCA_045655105.1 Alphaproteobacteria bacterium
AGGCAAAATGCCATTATATCGAAAAATGAAATCCCCATTGGGATATCAAAATTTAACAAACAGTTCTTTTGATTCTTATGGAGTGGATCATTCTGGGTTTACCACTAGAGATGAGCTTGAATATCAATTCGCGCGCCAAGACCGTGAGACCGCGAAATAAAAACAAGAACAATTTCTTGTTTTTATGAGGAAAGGCAATGAAACTCAACGAAGATGAATGAAAAGCTTTTCGTTCAGATGAGTTGTTAGTTGGAATTGAATCATGATCATGGATCAAGAAAAACAAAACGGAGTTACGGATCATTTTACGCAGTATGGCCATAATTTTTGGGGCACACCACAAGAAAACAACTATGGATTTGGAAGTTCAAATATTTCTGAAAATATTGAGCGATTGCAAAAAACATTTATGACACCGCCTATTCAACCAGTTGTTGAACAACCAAAATCATCAGGAAGTTTGTTAAGTGATGATGAGAATTTATCATCAAATTCAATGCCTTCAATGAGAGAGTCAAGTTCTGATAGTTTAAATTCTTCATATCCAAAGTATTGGGAAACGCCTGAAGAAGGGGAAGAAATCTATCAAGATGTTTTGCAAAAGGAAGGCTCTGAAAATAAGGGATCATTTTTTGACCCAACTTATATGGGATTATATTCTCTAGGTGCGATGAAAACAGCAAAATTAGCTTCTGAATTGTGGAATCAGAAAATGACGGATAAATTCAAACATGCACTGATTAATTGTGAAGTTTCACAACTTGGAGATGGGGCTGCTGATGCTGTTGCAGCCATATCAGGGTTAAAAGAAGGATTTGATATTTTAACGCTTAAAAATACAGTTCCTGCAAGTCAGGCGGATAACTATGCCAATAAAATTGGACGATTGTTGGGAAGAAAATATCCAAATATTGATTGTGAAGAACTTTTAAAACAATATATTAAAAAATAGTATTTTATTCTAGACAAGAACATGAAATAAAGTTACACTGAATAAAAATAGGAGACAAATGAATATGAATAACAAAATATTTTTTGTAGCAATTATATGTTTTTTCTTTTTAAGTTTTTCTGCTTTTTCAAAGTATTATGAAAACAGCGAAGTGAAAAATTGTGCTGAAAAAGAATTTATTTGCGACTTAAATGGAAACAAATTGACGGGTGTAGTAAAAAATTATTATAAAGACGGTATATTGTTTTCAGAGGTTCCTTATAAAGAAGGGTTAATAGAAGGGGAAGTAAAGGGGTATTATCCAAACGAATCAATTCATATGATAGCCCCTTTTAAAAGCTCAAAGTTGGATGGTGTCTTGAAAGTTTTTTATGAGACACAAGAAGTACAACTTGAAAAACATTTTGAAAATGGTGTTGCCGAGGGGATTGAAAAAGCATATTACAAAAACGGACAACTTCGAAACACAGTTTCTTTCCATAAAGGGCTAAAAGAAGGAATAGCCATTTTTTATAATGAAAACGGATCTCTTATGTTTGAAGAAAATTATTTGAACTCTTTATTAACAGGAATAAAAAAGGTGTATGATGAAAAGGGAGAGCTTGTTTTAACTGCAGAGTATGAAAACAATAAATTAAATGGTTTATTGATTTTATATGAGCAAAAAGAAGAGGCGGTTCGTATTGTTTTTGAAAATGGAAAGGCAATAGAGGGATACATCAAACAAAGAAAGGTTTCTTCTCAAGAATTAATAGAGCTGACCAAAAAAATTCCTGTTTTTTAAGGCTTTTTCATTTTGTCACTTTTGTCTTTTTTCCTTGTTGCGTTTTTTTATTTTGGGGGGTAAAGTAAGATAAAATCGAAGTTTTATAAATTTTTTAGCTCTGAAAATTTTTTTTCAGAGTTTTTTTTAATGCTTAACTGAAAGGACTCTACATGAACTATAAATCTCCCTTAAGAATTGCCATGGAAAAGGCAATGAACGGCGAACACGCCTTTACAAGAGAAAACCCTTAAGCCATGGGAAACGGGGGATTTAAGCGCTGATAATTATGCAAATTTAAGTGGTCGGTTAGTGGGAAGTAATAATCCTGAGGCCGATTGTGAGGCGCTTTTAGAGAAATATATTAAAAAATATTATTAAAATACTTGACTTTTTTATTAAATTTGAATAAAATAGAACAAAACAGAAACAAAAAAATAAAAAGGTAAGAAAAATGAGGATAAATTTCTTTGTTAAAAAAAGTTTGAAAATAATTTATCTTTTTATTTTTTATTTATTTTCCGTCTTGTTCTTTTTGTTTATAACACTTCAAAGTTATCTTTTTTTTCAAAGCATAAAAAATAATGGGGCTTATTTTAAATATATGGAAAAGTGCGTTGATGAGGGTAACTTATATTGGGCTTGTCACATGGGCGAGGGTGAGTGAAATGAAAAGGAGCTTATGTATGCTGAATAAAAAAAATATCTTCCAAGCCGTTAGAATACTTTTGGGGTGTTTTTTGTTTTTAATGGGATTTTTGTTGACATTGATTTTAATTGGAGGATCCTTTTTTGATCTTTCAGTTCAAGAACATCACCAGTTTATGGAAGAGTGTGTTAAATCGGGAAGAGGGTTTCGCTCTTGTCTTGGCAGTTTATATTAAAAGGATGTAAAATGAAAAAAAATTTGAATTATATGTTGCATTTGGCTAAACATTTTTTTCATCTCTTTTGTTTTGGAATTTTGGCAGGGCTTATTCTTTCTTTATTGTTGTTTTGGCGTGGGTCAGAGGATAAACCCATTCAAAATGAATGGTGCGCTCAAGTTTTAACAGAGGAAATTTGCCTGAAACATATCCGCCATTAATTTACTCTTATAAGCTTGTTCAGACTATAGGCCGAAAGAAGATAAATTTCCAAGGTGTGTATTGGTAAAAAAAAGAAAAAGAGCATGAAAAAAGGAATTATCGTTGCGTTCTTGAGAAAAAAAGCAACGACTTTCTTTTTTTTAAAGAATAGGCAATGAGCCCCATTAAGGAAAATGAAAATAAGCTTTAAATGTTGGGCAAAATTGGAACCAAAGATGAATGAAAAGCTTTTCGTTCAGATGAGTTGTTATTTTTAATTAAAAGTATGGAAGAATAAATATTGAATTGTTAAAAAAATGCTTAATATTCAATAAGATATAAAATTTTTTGAAAAAAAATAAAAAAATATGCTATAATAT
>JAZOOQ010000083.1:0-2484 GCA_045655105.1 Alphaproteobacteria bacterium
GCCTGACTTTTCTTTTTTTTTTAAAGGAAAGGGCTTTTTTTTAACGTTTAACTAAAAAGGAGGCAAAATGCCTTTGTATCGAAAAATGAAATCCCCATTGGGGTATCAAAATTTAACAAACAGCTCTTTTGATTCTTATGGCGTTGACCATTCGGGTTTTACAACAAGAGATGAGCTTGAATATCAATTCGCGCGCCAAGAGCGTGAAAATCTGTTGATGGATCAAGAACAACAAAACGGAGTTACCGATAATTTTACGCAGTATGGCCATAACTTTTGGGGAACGCCAAGTGAAAATAATTTTGGATTTGGAAGTTCAAATATTTCTGAAAATATTGAACACTTACGCAAACAATTTATGACTCCACCTTCTTCATCCACTAGCTTTTTGGATCAATCCCTTATTAAAGAGCCTCAACAAACTGGTAGTCTTTTTGATACGCCAGTTGGATACCAAAGTTTGTTACCAGAGGATGACAGTTCAAATAACTTTCTTGAAGAATCAACAAGTTATCCAACATCAAACTACAATTCATTAGCTTCAAGCACCCCGCAAAGTTTGATGCAATCTTCCGTTCAAGCGCCTGTGACGACAAGCTTAACAGGAGGCGGATTAAACCCAAATGCTTTTGGGTCAAGCTTAAACAATTTTTCTTATCCAAACGCCTTTGGCTCTCAGGGAGGCACTTTAACCGAACGAATGGCCGCCACCTTAAAAGCAAGAGAAACGCCTTATAACTCTTTATCAGGTGACGCAACAGGTTCAATGGGTTTGTTTTCAAGTGACAGTTATAACTCTTCGCAATATGAGCCTTCATCTTCAACAGATGAAAGTTGGTTTAATTCTCTTTTTGGTTCAAAACCAGCTTTTGGCGCAACGCTTTCCTCTCAAGGCATTAATAACGAACCAACAGGTGTTTCCTTGCCTTCAGATGAAGAGCTTTCAAAAGCATTAAGTCGGCATATTCCGGCTCTTAAAGCGTATGAAGGAGAAAAAGGTAAAATCTATATTGATTCAAATAATTATGCAACAATTGGTATTGGCACAAGGCTGATGCCTCATCGAGTTCGTGAAGGATTTTTTGAAGAATATATTCCGGAGTCCGAAAAAGAAAAATTGATTACGGCTTTAACATTAACCGAAGATTTGTTCAAAAGCGGTAAGATGAAAAAGAAATATTATAATTATAAAGCACAACAAGATCTTTTTGAAAGAATTGCAAATGGGGAGGATGTTCCAGAACTTGAGCTTCGTCCTGCGGAAAAAGGCGCAATTTCTTATATTTATCAATATAATATGAGTGATGAACAAAAGAATAGATTTGTTCAAAAGCATTATCAAGAAGAAGCCTTTGATAAATTAAGAAAGTTTTTAAAATATAAGAACATTGATTATTCCAAACTTCCGGACGGGATGCAAGAAATATTGTTAGATATCGCCTATAATGCCGGTGTGTCAAGCCCTCTTTATATCAAAATCAAAAACAAAGATGGATCATTTACCGAAAAATCATATTGGAACAAATTGGGTGATTATTTGGCAGAAGGCAATTATTATAAAGCATTATCGGAAATTTATCGAAATGTTCAAGATTCTCGCAACAATTATCTCTTTTTAAGAGGAATGCAAGATCATGGATATTTATCTGATGCTGATATCATAAAAATTGCAGATCAATTGGCTATCGAAGACAACCTTGCGGAAAAACAAGGCAAACAAAAACGTGGGCGAATTAGCAAAGATAATTATGATTATTATCAAAAAAGATTTAATTTACCAGTTGTAAGTCCATTTTAAATAATCTTTTTATAACAGCACTGAAAATATAATATTTTTAGTGCTGTTATTCCATCTCATAAGAGGCATATTTATCACAGCTCGTATCAAAATTTTCTTTATCAAATACAGGCGTATCAAATTCTTTCATTTTATTGCAAGTATATCCAGAACCATCTTTTTCTGAATTTTCAAATTCAAAAAATTCAAAATCATTATATGAAGGGCATCTGATAAGAGTATAATTAATCTCATCTTTTAAAATATCGCAATTTTTTCCAATAGATCCTTTTAATTCTTCTTCAGAATCATATTCATAATAGCCACTAAAAATTTTATCTTTTGTAACAACCATATATGATTTTTCAACATTCCCATATAATCCCAATAAAACGCCATTAAGAGCCGGTTGTTTAAATTTAAAAGAAGTGTCAATATTGTTGACTTTTACAAGTGTATCATAATATTTTTTCACATACGCCGGATCTTCAAAAATCTCTAACTCTGGATCCATTCCATCTGCTAAAACGGGATAACTCCCGCCAATCAAAGTCATCAACATAATGCCAAAAACAAATCCTTTTTTCATGCTTATTTCTCCTTATAAAGAAAGGATAAAATGTTTTTCATTTCCTGTCAAGAAAGTTTATAAAGGGCAATTAAAAGAGAGGTATGAAGGGGTTTAATTTGTCACAATTGTCATTTTT
>JAZOOQ010000084.1:0-2819 GCA_045655105.1 Alphaproteobacteria bacterium
CTTGCGCCGAAAATACTTGGCGGGCAGCCGCCCGGGAAAATAGGTAGGTGCCAACATATTTGCCTCAATAGCTCAGTCGGTAGAGCACGCGGCTGTTAACCGCGGTGTCACAGGTTCGAGCCCTGTTTGAGGCGCCAAAAAATCCAAGTCCTTTTGGGACTTGGATTTTTTTATCCAAGCCGACAGGCTTGGCATATCATCACGCGTCAGCGTGTATATCATCAACACGGCGTTGCCGTGTTGTATCTCATCACACCTAAGGTGTGTATTTCTGTCGGCTTGATGATATACAAAACTTTGTTTTGATGATATCCAATTCCTACGGAATTGATGATATACAATGCTCCGCATTGATTAATTTCCGCTTTTATGCTATAATATAAAAAGGCGGTGATGATATGATTATGATTCTATTTATAATATTTGCAACGTTATTCATTGCTAGAACCATATCTGGTTATGATAATAAATATAATGATAGAAAGTATTTTGTTTTGCAGAACAAAGAAATTGCAAAAATCTTATTACCTAAAACTGCCGGTTGGCAGCGTGGTGTTAAAAAACGTTCCAGTTCTGATTTCAACAAAATGACATATTCAGGTGCTGTTTTGTATTTATTTAACGTGTTTGTGATTTTATCTATACCAGTCTTTCGGTTTTTGGTTCCTGAGATTCAAGTTTCCCCTTTTGAATTTGAGGTTAGATATCTGCATATTTTCGTTGACACTTTAAATACAAAACTCCCTGTTTTATTTTCGTTAATATTGCTTGTTGTAGAAATTATATTTGTGTTTATTAATGAGATTTTGCTTGCTCTAAAACAAAAGAAGAAGTTTTTGATTATTTTATCCATAGTTTTGTTGGTTATAATTTTTTTGTTCGGTTTATTACAGGTTGAAGAATTATTTTCGACAATTATTGAAGTTATTTAAAAATCCTCAGTTTTCAGGCACATTTCATTCGTGTCATTAAGTTCAAAACTCTCAAAAAATAAAGCACTTCTTCGGAAGTGCTTTATTTTTATCCAATCCGAGGGATTGGTATGTAATCGCCGTCAGGCGTATGTAATCACGCGTAGCGTGTATGGCATCACCGCAGGTGTATTTTCTTCGGATTGATTACATACATCACTTCGTGATGATTACATACCGCAACAAATTGCGGATTACATACAATGCTCCGCATTGATTTTTCGCCGATTTTATGCTATAATACAATAGAGGAGATGTTGATAATGAAATTTATATATTTTATTTTTACAATAATAAGTGCATTGCCTGCAATTAATTTAATATTAGATTTTGTTGAGTTTTTATCAAGCAAAAGCTTTTCAGGCGTTTCAGGCTTTTTTGTATTTATTTTATACATAATAGGCATTATCTTCTTTTTGTTTTTATTTGTTTCGGTGCTTGGCTTTTTTGGAACACAATTGATTAAGGAGAAGCAACAAAAAACACTGCCTATGATAACGGATAATGCCAAAGTAATTTCTAAACACACAAAAATCACAAGAAGAAATACGATTACTAATTTTTATGTGGCGTTTGAATTAGAGTCGGGAGAAAGAAAACAATTCGAGGTAACTAACAAACAATATTCGTTTTTAGTTGAGGAAGAAAAGGGTAAATTGTATTATAAGGAAAGTAAAGATTTTTCTTTTTTTGAGAAATTTGAAGTTGATAATTCGAAAACTGTATTTTAAAAAATTCTTGGTTTTCACCCAGTTCTTTTTTGGACACGAGAGACAAAACGAAAAGTCACACGATAGTGTGGCTTTTTTTTTGTACTTTTCACTATTCTTTATTCACTTTTCACTCTTCTCTAAAATACGTGTGACTTTTCTGGATAAAAGATTAGAGAGAAGAGATAAAAGAAAAGGTGTGGCTTCGCCACGAATTACAAATATAATGCTTCGCATTGATTTGTTGCTGCTTTTATGCTATAATACACAAAGGCGGTGATAAAAATGAAAAAGTCCGAAATAAAAACTTTGGTTTCTTCTACGATAGAGCCAAAAAATCTTTGTCGTGTGTTTTTCAAGTATGATGTAAATTATCGATACTATTTTCCTTTGATTACTAGTGACAAGTTATTTCTTGGCGCGAATGAAGATGACTTTATTCTTGACGGATTTTCAATAAGGCGCTTTCGCGATGTTAAAAAGGCTGAAATTAAAAATGACAAATGTTTGGAGATTATAAAGGCAGAGGGCATTTTAGAAAAAATGCAAACTCCACAAATTGATATTACCGATTGGTATAGCGTGTTTTTATCACTTTCAAAGGTTAACTTTAATATAATTGTTGAAAGGGAAAGCTTAGTTGATGATGAATGTGAATTTGCAATTGGAAAAATTGAAAAGGTATTAAAATCAAAAGTGATTTTTAAACATTTTGATGCCAATGGAATTTGGCAGGATGAATGTTACGAAATTCCTTTTTCGCAGATCACTTCAGTCACGTTTGCATCTCGTTATGTTGATGTTTTTTCAAAATATGTATGATTAGCAAAGAAAATCAGGTTTTTAGACCGGTTCCATTTTGAGTGTCGGTCCCAGAAAAAAGTCCACCGGACGGTTATGGGAATTGAAAAACCCTTGTGGCTCTAAGGTTTTTTGATGCCAAGAAAAAATCCGGTACGAATGCGGTACGAGCAATACCCCTTGTGCACAAGCAAACCCTAAAAAATCATTATTGTAGTACAATTATTTCAAAGGAGAAATGTACTACAATGACCCCAGTTTTTTATGATGTGAACGATGTTCAAGATGTCCTCAGATGTAAGGAAAGCAAAGCGTATAGAGTAATCCGCGAATGCAA
>JAZOOQ010000085.1:0-4452 GCA_045655105.1 Alphaproteobacteria bacterium
TTCAAGGTTCGAATAGTTGGAATCAAAATCTTTATGGTGGAATGGCGCCTCCAGATAAAGATCATATTTATGATTTAACGGTTTATGCTTTGGATACAGAGCTTTCTTTAGAACAAGGGTTTTCATATGAAGCTCTTTTAAAAGCAATGGATGGGCATATTTTAGATTCTTATTGTTTAAAAGGGAAATATCGGGCGTTTTAAAATGCAAAAAGAAATTAAAAAAATAACGTCAATTTTGAAAAATGGCGGTGTGATTTTATATCCCACAGATACTGTTTGGGGATTGGGTTGTGATGCAACGAATGAGAAGGCTGTTCAAAAAGTTTTTTGCATCAAAAAAAGAATGGAAGATAAAAGTATGATCTCGCTTGTGGATAGTTTTGATATGATTCAAAACTATGCTGATGGTTTAGATGAAAAAGCGAAAGTTTTCTTTGAAAATGAAAAACCAACAACTGTGATTGTGCCTCAAGGTAAGAATATGATTATGGGCGTTGTTAATCAAAATGGATCAGCCGCATTTAGAATCCCTAAAACTTTTTTTTGCAAAGAATTAATAAGAAATTTAAAAACACCACTTGTTTCAACTTCAGCAAATATTTCTGGGAAAAAAGCACCTTCTTTTTTTAAGGAAATTGAAAAAGAAATTAAGCAAGCTGTTGATTATATTGTTCCTGAAAAATTTGAAGAAAATGCAACGCATCAACCTTCACGTATTTTGCTTTTGAAAGAAGATAATGAATTTTTGGTTGTAAGGGATTAGATTTTACTGGACTTTTTATAAAAAAAAGAGTATAATCCCCTAAAAATTAAACAAGATTATTAAAATAAACAAAACGATTGTTCTTTTGAATCTTATTTGTTAAGTTTAAAAGAGCGGTTGTTTTTTACATTATAAGAGGCAAAAATGACACAAGAAATGAGAAATATCGCAATTATTGCACACGTTGACCATGGTAAAACAACATTTGTTGACGCGTTTTTAAAACAAAGTGGTGCTTATCGTGAAAATCAACAGGTTGTAACCTGTGCAATGGATTCAAACGATCTGGAAAGAGAACGTGGAATCACTATTTTTGCCAAATGCACATCTGTTGAATGGAATGATATTCGCATTAATATTGTGGATACACCAGGGCACGCTGATTTTGGTGGAGAAGTAGAACGCATTTTATCAATGGTTGATGGGGTTATTTTGCTTGTTGATTCAGCTGAAGGTCCATTGCCTCAAACAAAATTTGTTCTTTCTAAAGCATTGAAATTAGGTCTTCGCCCAATTGTTGTTATTAATAAAATTGACCGTGCTGATGCTCGTCCTGATGAAGTGCATAATGAAGTTTTTGATTTGTTTGATAATTTGGGTGCAACAGAAGAACAGCTCGATTTCCCAACACTTTTTGCCTCAGGTAGAGAAGGATGGGCTGTGAATGATTTAAATGACGAGCGTAAAGATATTATGCCTTTGTTTAAAAAAATTGTTGAACATGTGCCAGCACCTCAATGCGATGAAAATGGTCCATTTAAAATGCTTGTAACAACATTAGAAGCAGATCCTTTTGTTGGTCGTATTTTAACGGGTCGTATTTTGTCTGGTAAAATTAAAACAAACCAAATGATTAAAGCAATAACACGTGAAGGAAAACCAGTTGAAAATGCAAGAGCTAGTAAGATTTTGGCATTCCGTGGGCTGAAACGCCAACCCATTGATGAAGGTGTTGCAGGGGATATTGTGAGTATTGCTGGGATGACGGATGCAACTGTTTCTGATACACTTTGTGATGCTTCAGTTACAGAACCAATTCAAGCAGAGCCAATTGATCCACCAACTTTAGCAATGACTTTTTCAATTAACACATCTCCATTGGCTGGAACTGAAGGTGATAAAGTTACATCTCGTATGATTTGGGATCGTTTGCAAAAAGAAGCCGAAGGAAATATTGCTTTGCGTGTAACTAGAACAGATACAACAGATGCATTTGAAGTAGCTGGTCGTGGTGAGTTACAATTAGGTGTTTTAATTGAAACAATGCGTCGTGAAGGATATGAATTGTCTGTTTCTCGTCCTCGTGTTGTTTTTAAAGAAGATGAGGAAGGCAAAAAATTAGAACCGATGGAAGAGGTTGTTATTGATGTAGATGACGCTTATACGGGTGTTGTTGTTGAAAAAATGAGCCTTCGTAAAGCTGAAATGACAGAAATGCTGCCAAGTGGTGGTGGTAAAACAAGATTAACATTTATTGCTCCATCTAGAGGTTTGATTGGTTATTATAGTGAATTTTTAACAGATACATGTGGTACAGGCGTGATGAATCGCTTGTTTCACTCTTATGCGCCATATAAAGGTCAAATTACAGGGCGTAGAAATGGTGTTTTAATTTCAACAGAACAAGGAAAAGCTGTTCCATATGCATTGTTTAATATTCAAGAACGTGGACCGCTCTTTATTCCAGCAGGGGTGACTGTATATGCTGGGATGATTATTGGCGCAAATGCTAAACCTGGAGATATTGAAGTGAACCCTATTAAAGGTAAAAAATTAACGAATATGCGTGCTGCAGGGAAAGATGATAACGTTCTTCTTTATCCGCCACGCATGATGAGTTTAGAAGTTGCTCTTTCATATATTGAAGATGATGAATTGGTTGAAGTAACTCCTGAAAATATTCGGTTACGTAAAAAATATCTTGATAGTAATGAAAGAAGAAAATTCGAACGCAGAAAAGAAGATTAATCAAAAAAGAGTGAACCCTATAAAGGTTTGCTCTTTTAACTTTTGGAGATAAGAATGCATACATGGGGTCAAGCACTTAAAGGATATTTAAAACCAGCTGTTTTTATTTTCTTTTTTTTAGGGCTTTCTTGTGGTCTTCCATATAGTTTAATTGGTTATTCTCTTTCTCTTTGGTTGGCAGATTCAGGTATTTCTCTCAGTGTGATTGGTTTTTTTGCGCTTGTTTTGTTGCCATATAATTTTAAATTTTTATGGGCCCCCTTTATTGATAAAATTAAGATACCTTTTATAAGTGAAAAAGTTGGAGCCAAAAAAGCATGGTTAATTTTGTTTCAAATAGGCTTAATTTTAAGTGTTTTAGCTCTTTCATATTATGCCCCAGATAAAAATAATTGGATGCATGAAATGAAAACCAATAAAGGCATTGTGATTATTCCACTTCAAACATATTTGTTTTCTTTTTTAGTTGGTTTTTTTGCTGCAAGTCAAGATATTGTTGTTGATTCTTTAAGAATTGATACGCTTGAAAAAGAAGAGATGGGTGAAGGTGCGGGAATGTATCAATTGGGATATCGCATGGGAATGCTCACTGCTGGTGCTGGAGTTGTTGCGCTTTCAGCACTCATTGGTTGGCAAATGGCCTATGCTGGTATTGGGTTTATTTTAACAGGAAGTGTTTTTGCAAGTCTTTTTGTGAAAGAAGCAAAAAATGAAGTTCAAAAGGGAGAGAATAATCATCTTTTTTACGATATGGTTATTGCTCCATTTAAAGATTTTATGAAACACCATCAATGGGCACTTTTGCTTGTTTTTATTATTTTGTATAAGTTATGTAATGCTGTTTTAGGCCGAATGGCGCTTCCTTTTTATAAAGATTTAGGTTTTTCAAAAGGTGAAATCGCTCTTATTTCAGGAACAATTGGACCATGGATCACATTAATGGGTGTTGCCATTGGTGGTGTTTTTGTTATGAGGTATAAAATTTTAAAACTTTTAATGGCATTGGGAATTGTTGAAATTTTAACTTCAGTTGTTTTTGCCTTATTTTCATATTTTACACATTCAACAATTATGTTTTTAATTGTGATTTTATTTGATAATATTGTTGGAGGTATGGGGGGCGCAGTTTTTATTGCCTTTTTATCAGGTCTTTGTTCTAAAAAATATTCAGCAACACAATATGCTTTATTGACCAGTTTAATGATGTTGGCTGTTAGTGTTATTTCTGTTTATAGTGGTGTTTGGGCAGAAGAAATGGGTTGGTTTTTCTTCTTTTTATTTACGGGCGTTTTAATGCTTCCAGCTCTTTGTTTATTATTTTATTTAATTATTCACGAAAAAAAATAAAATGCGATTTGTTATTTTTTATACCGATCACCCGAAGATTAAGGGATATATTGCTCGTGTTTGGCATGATTTTCAAACTCATCCAAATTTTCAAGGTGTGATGACTCATAATTTATTTATTAAACATTATAAAATAGAAAAAGAAAATGTTTCTTCACTTGGAAATGTTTATTATAATATTGAAACAAAAAAATGGGAAATAGAACCTAACAAGCCTTTGGTAGTTATTAAACAAGAAAGACGAGTTCACGACTGTTCTTTAATTTTAAATTTGATGAATGCAAAATATAAAACAGATGTTCAAATGATTAACTATTCATTAAAAGAACAACAAATGGTAAAGAAAATGCAACGTTTAAAAAATTTGAATAT
>JAZOOQ010000086.1:0-30402 GCA_045655105.1 Alphaproteobacteria bacterium
TTATTAAAACTCGATAAAATGAGTTAGAACATAAACAGAACATAAGGAGAACTTTTATGGAAAAAGATAAAGCACTAGAGGCAGCACTCAGCCAAATTGAACGCGCATTTGGAAAAGGTTCAATTATGCGTTTAGGACAAAAAGGAAATGCTGTTGAAATTCCATCTATTTCAACAGGATCTTTAGGTCTTGACTTAGCTCTTGGTATTGGTGGCCTTCCAAAAGGAAGAATCATTGAAGTTTATGGCCCTGAAAGCTCAGGTAAAACAACTTTAGCGCTTCATGTTGTTGCTGAAGCGCAAAAAGCGGGCGGAACTTGCGCTTATATTGATGCTGAACATGCCATGGATCCAATTTATGCTTCAAAGCTTGGTGTTGATATCAATCAATTATTGATTTCACAACCAGATACTGGCGAACAAGCTCTTGAAATTGCCGACACATTGGTTCGCTCTGGTACAATTGATGTTTTGGTTGTTGACTCAGTAGCTGCTCTTGTTCCAAAAGCAGAACTTGAAGGTGAAATGGGCGATTCTCATATGGGTCTTCAAGCAAGATTGATGAGCCAAGCCCTCAGAAAAATTACCGCTTCTGTCTCAAGAGCCAACACATTGGTTATTTTCATCAACCAAATTCGTATGAAAATCGGTGTTATGTTCGGTAATCCGGAAACAACAACTGGCGGTAATGCTCTTAAATTTTATGCCTCTGTTCGTTTAGATATTCGCAGAATTGGTGCTGTAAAAGATAAAGAAAACACTGTTGGAAACCAAACCCGTGTTAAAATCGTTAAAAACAAAGTTGCTCCTCCATTTAAAACTGTTGATTTTGATATCCTTTATGGTGAAGGCATTTCAAAAACTGGTGAATTATTAGATTTAGGGGTTAAAGCAGGCATCATTGAAAAGGCTGGTTCATGGTTTTCTTGCAAGGGAGAACGAATCGGTCAAGGTAGAGAAGCTGCTAGATCCTATTTAAAAGCTCACCCAGAAATTGCAGATGAAATTGAAAAAACAATTCGTTCAAATGCCACTGATTTATCCCGCCAAATGATGATGGCAGATGGAGATGATGGGGTTGTTGAATAAAACATAAAGTTAAAAGAAACCGCCGTCTTCTCCCGCGACGGTTTCTTTTTTTTATTTTAACATGAATAATCTTTTACTTTCATCATTTATTTATCCGGTTCTAGCCATGGAAAATGATAATCTGTTATATATTTCCAGTGGTTTTTTATACCGAAAACAGCAAAACTTTTATTTTATTACTTCTTTAGGAAGTGTTTTAGGAAAAATAATTCCTGAAGGAAAATTTAAATTAAATAATAAAAAAATTCCTTCTCATTTTGAAACTAAATTTTCAACATTCCAAAACGATCTTGTTTCTATCAATAAATGGAATTTATCCATTAATATTTCTATTTATAACGAGGATTTTGAACCGAATTTTTATATTCATCCAACCTATAAAAAAGAAGTAGATATTGCTGTTTTTCCAATTGATGCAAAAGGAAAAGATTTAATTGCTTTAAATGATTTTGACACACTCAAATCAATTAACGAAGATGAGATTATTGTTGTTGGTTATCCACTTATCCCGAATGAATCAGATGATAAAACCAATCCTGTTTATGAAATAGGTAAAATCATCCATAATGGTACAAATATTTGCAACATAGAACATATTAATCGAATCGGTTTATTTGGTGCTGCCGTTTTCAAAAAAACTGATTTAAATGAAAATGCATTTTCTTTTGTAGGCCTTTTCTCTGGCAATCATACATCTGATTTAAAAAAACAGCCTTTGGTTTGGAAAAAATCGTTTATCGAAGAAATTATTCAAGCTCAATATAAAGAATCGTGTTTGGATTAATTTTTAAGCTTAAAGAGCAATCCTCCCGTTATTGGTGAAACTTCTTTTAAAATAGCTTTCACTTTATCCCCAACCTTATATATTTTTCCAGTGCTTCTCCCAAGTAAAGTTTGCGATTTTTCATCATAATCATAAAAATCACCTTTCAAATAACGCATTGGAACAAAGCCATCTGTTCCATATTGTTCAACACGAACAAAAACACCAAAATCAGTGATAGATGAAATTCTGACATTAAATGATTTTTGTTCTTTATTTTTAAGATATGAAGCAATATATCGATCAATAGCATCTTGTTCAGCAGATGCTGCTTGGCGCTCTGTTTGTGAAATATGGATGGCTGTTTTTTCAAAGTTATCGGCAGCTTCTTTTGAAAGACCGCCCTCACCTAATTTCAATGCATCAACCAAAGCGCGATGAACCATTAAATCTGCATATCTTCGAATCGGAGAAGTAAAATGAGCATATCTTAAAAGTGCCAGTCCAAAGTGACCAATATTTTCAGGACTATATTTTGCTTGCGATTGACTCCTCAGAACAAATTCATTAATTGCAAAACTAATATCTTTCGTTCTTGTTTTAGTTAAAATATCATTAAAATCTTTTGGTTCAACCGTTTCGCCTAAAGGTTTTTTAATAATATGAAGTGATCCTAAAAAATTATTCAAAACTTCTAATTTTTCATTAGATGGTTTATCATGAACACGATACATTACAAGACTTCTTTTTTCCTCTAATGTTTCAGCAGCTGATACATTCGCCAGAATCATCAACTCTTCAATTAAATGCATGCTTGAAAGCATTTGTCTTGGATGAATGGAAAGAATATTTCCTTTATTATCTAACTGAACTTGTTGCTCTGGAACATCAATTTCAATAACACCTCTTTTAATCCTTTGTTTTTTTAGAAGGCCATATGCGTTTTTCAAAGATTCAATTTCTTTTTCCAGCCCATTAATTGGCGTGATATTCTTAATAGCATCTTCAACTTCAGGATATGTCAAACGACGAACAGATTTAACTAATGCACGATGAAATTGATGCTTTTTCTTTACTCCGTTTTTATCAATCCATACTTCACAAACAAGAGCCGCTCTTTCTTCATTTGGGTTTAAAGAACAAACACCATTTGATAACTCAAATGGTAACATTGGAAGAACACGATCAGGAAAATAAACAGAGTTTCCTCTTAATTTTGCATCACTATCTAGAGCAGTTTCACATCTGACATACCAACTCACGTCTGCAATGGCAATCATAATATGAAAACCACCTTTATTTTTTTCATCTTGATCTGGCTCAGCCCAAACAGCATCATCAAAATCTTTTGCATCAGCACCATCAATTGTTACAAATGGAATGTTTCTTAAATCAATTCTAAATTTATCCACAGGAGGAACCGTAAGATTTTTAACTTCTTTTTCTGTTTGTTTTAAAAACATAACTGGTAATTTATGCATATAAATAGCTAAAATTGTTGCAGCAAATGGATCTTCCCATGAACCAATTTTTTGAATGAATTTTGCAATAGGATCTTTGCTTCTTACAAGAGGAATCTCAACCAATAAAATATCTTTATTTTTTACCGAACGAGGAACATCTAGAAGCATAAATGATTGTTTTAATCGTCTATCAACAGAATAAACTCTATTGTTTTCATAAACCCCAACCATTTGATTTTGATTCGCTGTAATCCTGCGAATAATTTCTCCTTCATAAAAAAGTTTTTTTAACTGTTTTAAACGCGCTTGAACAATATCCCCCACGCCAGCTGGTGGATTAATATTATTTTTTGTAATTAAAATTTGAGGAACTTCTTTAGATGTTTTCCAATCCAGTGGACGAGCAATTAAATCACCCATCGAATCTATACCTGTGATTTCAATTTGCTCATATTCAGAAAGTTTACCAACCACATGAAGTCGATTTTTCCTAATATCTGATTTTTTCTCAAGAACACCTTCTTCTTTTAATGTTTTAAGCATTTTCTTTAAGGCTTTTCTATCATCCCCTTTAATTTTAAAATCCCTAGCAATATTTCGTTTGGAAATAACACCAGTTTGTGCATTTAAATAATCCATTAATTCTTGCATATTTGGTAAATGAGACGGGGATTTTTTATTCATTTTTGCCTCCTTATTTCTTTCATTTTATCATAAAAACGTTTTCTGTGCAAGAATAGTTAAAATCCATCAATAAACTTGATGGATTTTTATATAAAAAAGCGCCAATTTCTTGGCGCTTTTCTTTTTTGCAAAAGAAGGTTAACCCAAAATCAAATTTGTGGCACAAATTTTACCATTTTCTTCTTTTAAATCATATGAAATAGGTTGATTGTCTTCTAATACGCGCAAATGGGAGGCATGTAAAGCGGTAATGTGAACAAACACATCTTTTTCCCCTTCATCCGGTGTGATAAAACCATACCCCTTTTTATAGTTAAACCATTTTACTTTACCTGTATGCATTTTTTTAACTCCATTAATAAAATTTAAGTAACATCATCTTTTTCCTATTTTTTTCACCTTAACCGTTGAAAGATCGATGCTTTTTTATCTGCCCCCGTATTAAGACTTTTGATGACTTAAACAGTATAGGAATCTTCAAAAACTTTTTCAAGTGATAAAATAAATTAATGCACACTTAATCCAATAAATTCGTTTTGCATCACAACGGCAAATGCAACTTCTCTTGATGCAGCATACCCAAGTTTTTCACCTTGTTCATTGTAATAAGACCAATCTAAATCAATATTCAATGTTTCTTGCTTAATATATGCCGTATCCAAATTTAATTGAAGCGGATTCACTAAGGATAATATTTCTTCATTGAGACCGATTTTAATTTTTTTACTCATCTATCTCTCCTTTTGTCGGTAAAACTAAACAATCACAGCCAGATTTTTGAGTTTTAATAGTTATTTTTTGAATCTTTTTTTGTAAAATCTTTTTCTTTAAATCAATGTTAAGAAGGCCATTTTCAATACTAGCCCCTTTAATTTCCAAACCATCTGCTAAAACGAACGCTTTAATAAAAGAACGAGAAGAAATTCCTTTATGTAAAAAATGGCGATTCGGATCATTTGTTTGACGCCCTTTGATAGTGAGTTGTTTTTCTTCTAAACTCACCTCTAAATCATCTTCTTTATAACCAGCAACAGCTAATGATAATCGTAAATGATCTTCATCTAACTGTTCAATGTTATATGGTGGAAAATTTTCTGCACCTTTTGAGATTTGGAGTAACATATTTTCAAATTCTTCAAATCCCAATAAAAATGGATTATTGAAAGAATTGATGTTAGACATTATTCCCCTCTTTTAAATGAACACGTAATCGTTCTAAATCATCTTGCAATTGCTCATCTTTAGCAACTAAATCTTCAATGGTTCGAATTGCATGTAAAATCGTTGTATGATCTCTTTCAAAATGCATTCCAATATCAGGTAATGATAATGATGTTAATAATTTTGATAGATACATTGCCATTTGACGTGGTCGTGCAATGCGTCTTTCTCTACGAACAGATTTCAAGTCACTTATTTTTAAGCCATAATAATCTGCTGTTACTTCTAAAATATCGGCAATTGTAATTTGCTTTTCATAAATTTGCAAAATGTCACGCAAAATTTCTCTCGTTGTTTCAACATTAATTGGTGTTCCAATTAATTCTGCTCTAGCAACAACGCGTTTTAATGCACCCTCAAGCTCACGAACACTTGCTGTAATATTTTGGGACAAAAACTCTAAAACATCTGAAGGAACACTCGTTTTAATTGTTTTGATTTTTTCATTTAAAATACCTAATCGTAATTCAAATGATGTCGGTTGAATATTCACAACCAAACCTTGAGCAATTCTTGTTTTTAAGCGATCATCAATTTGTAAATCAAGTGGATTCGTATCTGAAGATAAAATAACTTTTTTACCTTTTGTTACAAGCGCATTAAACGTATGAAAAAACTCTTCTTGGGTTGCTTTTTTCCCAAAGATAAATTGAATATCATCTACCATCAACACATCAACATTTCTAAATAAATTATGAAATGATTCAGTATTGTTATATCGAAGGGCTTTCACAAAATGTTGAAAAAATTGCTCCGATGACAAATATAAAACTGTTTTTTCTGGATAAAGCTCCTTGATACGCCAAGCTGTCGCATGCATTAAATGCGTTTTTCCAAGACCTGCCGGAGCATGAATATAAAGCGGATTAAATGAAACAGAATCATCTTCGGCTACTTTTCTTGCCGCAGCATAAGCAAACTCATTTGACTTACCAACTACAAACGTTTCAAATGTATTTGCAGGATTTAAAATACAAGGAACGGTTTCTCCATCCATCGAAAGTTGCAACTCACTCACGATTGGTTTTGAAACTTGTTGATCAACAATGATGGGTTTACATTTTTGCAATTCAGTTAACGTTCTTAATAATGGTTTATCAACCGATGATAACACAGAAGGTTGCGTTTCTTTAAAAAATGGCTCTTCTTTTTCTTTAACTTCAAGTGGCAAAACTTCCTGTTTTTGTTCCACTTGAAATGATGTATTCAACTGACTTGCTAATTTAAATTTTAACTTTTCGACCGAAGGATTTTCTTGTTTCCACAAAGTTAATAGCTGATCAGCATAGTTTTGTTTGATAAACTCGTGAATACATGTTGTTGGCACACTTAAACAAACCTCATTGGCTTCCATGCCTTTCACAGCAACACGCTTTAAAAGACGCAACGCAAGCTTGTTCCCCTGCTCTTTTTCAAGATAGGAACAAACCTTTTGCCATTCATGGTTAAGTGTTTGCGAACATTGTTCAGCCATTTTATCTTCCTTGATTATTTGATTTTCTGATTCTTATCTTAAAAAAATATTTTTAAATAGCAATTAACTTTTTGTTTATTTTCATAAATAAATTTCTTGACCCAATATATTGTTTTACACGTTCAATATATTGTGTTTAAACGCCTTATTTTGTATACTTTTTTTCTTTTTTCCACCATCTAAAATAAAGAAAAATTAAAAAAACAACAAGAATCGGATACGAATCTAAAAAAGATGGGACGAATCGCTTTTTTGATACTTCTATTTTAATTCTTTCACACGATCAAAAAACTCTTTACTAAATGCGGAATTATCTAAAAACAACATAGCTTCTTCATCCAACAAAAAACAAGCATCTTTCAAATTAAGTTTTTTTTCAAATTCGCTGGTCCATTTTAATTCTTCAAGAGGGATATTATTTTGATGTGCAATCACATATTTGGCTGCCATTCTTTCAATATCAATTAATTCTTTTTTTATATCTTTTGAAACATTATCAAATAACTTTGGATCAAAATGAAGCAAAACATCTTTCAAAGAGGTGCCATCTTTTTGCCAAACTGCATCAACTTTTTGAATACCTTCTTTATATTTCTCTGAGAAATAATCCGGATATTTTTTTAATTCTATTCCTTCTTCTTGGCAAACCATTTTATATCCAATAAGATGACGGTAAATCATTCCCGTTAAAATACGCAAATGCAATTTTTTAGTGCTTTCTAATTCTGTTAATAAAACTTTAGAAGAACCTTCTTCCTTGGCTGATATTTTCCAAAAAACACCACCAGCAATTACCATTAAAATAACAAATATAATTCCAGCAATCTTTTTTTTCGTCATATCAACCCCTATATATTATCAAAATTCTTTTTTTTAGTTTAACAAGATTAAAAATGAAAATCAAGCTGAAATCATTCATTTTTAAACACATAAAAGTGATATTTTGTTGACAATTTTGATAAGTGCTTTATACTTTGAGTATATATTTCTTGTTGAGGGTTAAAATGATAAAGAAAATATTATTATCCATTTTTATTTTATCACTTGTTAGTTGTGGCGCTTATTTTTATTTTTTTAAAGACGCAATAAAAACAAAAAAAACATTTTTTAGTAATGGACATATTCAATCCGAAATCACATATGTTAATAAAAAAAAGAACGGCATTGCCCGTTATTATTATGAAAATGGAACATTGCGACTTGAAATTCCCTATAAAGATGATCGCATTGATGGTCTTTTTAAGCAATATTTTCAAAATGGAACATTAATGGTGGAATATATGCGCCATAATGATATGACAGAAGGTGTATTAAAAGAATATTATGATACAGGTGTATTAAAATATGAAGAACACTACTTGAATGACTTGTTAACGCAAACAGCAAAAGAATTTTATCCTTCTGGAATTTTAAAACAAGAAACTCCCTATCAAAAAGGTCTTCGAGACGGAGAGGAAAAACTTTATTATGAAACTGGCCAACTTAAAGAGGTTTATACTTACAAAGAAGATAAATTAGAAGGTCTCAGTTTAACTTATTCAAAATCTGGTGCTTTAAAAACACAAGTCCCTTATGTAAATAACACCATTAATGGAACATTAAAAATGTATTACGACACAAAGGGATTGCAAGCTGAATTTCCCTATGTGAATGGAAAAATTGAAGGAATTGCCACCGAATATGATATTGATGGCAAAAAAATTGCCGCATATACTTATCAAAATGGATTAAAACACGGTTTAGCAAAAGCTTTTGATAAAAATGGCACAACCTTAATTGAAATGACATATGATAATGGGAAAATTAACGGCATTTTAAAAGAATATTTTAAATCTGGAAAAATTCACAGTGAAATACCTTATGTTAATAATCAAAAACAAGGTGTTGCAAAGGTTTACAATGAAAATGGGCAATTAACTAAAGAAGTTTCATTTCAAAATAATCAACTTCATGGAATAGCAAAAAGTTATTCGATCACGGGAGATATTATTACTGAACTTATTTTTAATGAAGGAATCATTGAAAATGGTTTTTCTTATCAAAATGGTGAAAAAAAACCAATTGCCGAAAAAGAAATGGCAAAAATAAGAATGTTAAAAGATGTTTTGTTTTATAATGAATCCCAACGATAGGGGTTAAGAATGGCATTGTTACTTCAAAATACTCAAAAAAATGAGTTATACATTGAACTGAGTGATAATTGTTTTTCCTTTGAAGACATAAATCTTAAAAACAAGATTTTAAATGCTATTAAAGAATCAACATTCAAAACATTAATAATTCAAGCTGAAAAATTAAAATTGTGGGACACAACATTAACAGCGTTTTTATATAAAACAATTAAGCTTTCTCAAGAAAAACAAATTGAAGTTAAATATAAAAATATTCCAATCCAATTAAAAAACCAATTAAATTTAGCACTAGCTATTGATCGAAATCCAACATATCCTTTAGCTAAAAAAATATCCTTTTTAGATGATATTGGAGAAAAAACAATCTCTCTTATTCAAACCATTTCAAAAGGAACATCTTTTGTTGCGGAATCTTTTTTATCAATTGGAAGATTATTTAAAGGAAAAGCCATTACCCGTTTTGTTGACTTTATATCCGTGATGAATGATTGTGGTCCAAAAGCCATTCTAATTGTTTCTTTAATCAGTTTTATGGTTGGGTTAATTTTAGCTTTTGTTGGATCAATCCAACTCAAACTATTCGGTGCAGAAATTTATGTTGCAAGCCTTGTTACCATAGGAATGATTAGAATCATGGGCGCTATTATGGCTGGAATTATCATGGCAGGGCGAACAGGTGCTTCCTATGCTGCAACAATTGGAACAATGCAAGTTAATGAAGAACTAGATGCTCTTAAAACAATGGGAATTCCCGCTATGGACTTTTTGGTTTTACCTCGGCTTCTTTCATTGGTAATATCTATGCCAATTTTAGTTATGCTCGCTGATTTTATGGGAATTTTAGGAGGAACATTTGTTGGAGTTGTTTTATTAAATATTCCAGCAGCTGAATATATGAAATATGCTATAAATGCCTTTGGCCTAACAAATTTTCTTGTTGGTATTTTTCATGGATTTATATTTGGTTTTGTTATTTCTTTATGTGGTTGTTATTATGGTATTAATTCTGGGAAAAATGCAGATAGTGTTGGCTTAGCAACAACAAAAGCCGTTGTTTCTGCCATTGTTTGGATGATTATTCTAACAGGTATTATTACTTGGGCATTTTCTATTATGGGAATATAATATGAAGAAAACACTAGAAAATAAAAAAATCATCGTTCAAAACTTGACCATGGGATATGGTGATTTTATCCTGCAAAAAAATATGAATTTTTCCGTAAACAAAGGCGATATTTTTATTATTATGGGTGGTAGCGGCTGTGGTAAAAGTTCTTTATTAAAAGTTTTAACAGGATTGGTTCCTCCCTTAAAAGGAGATGTTTTAATCAATGGAAAAAATTTCACTAACGCAAATGAAACCACTCAAAAAGAAGTAATGAAAAAGGTGGGAATCTTGTATCAAAGCGGGGCTTTGTTTAGTTCGATGACTTTAGCTGAAAACGTTGCCCTTCCATTAACTCAATATACAACTCATTCTAAAGATACAATTAACGAAATTGTTTCTTTAAAATTAGCACTTGTAGGACTTGCAGGATTCGAAAATTTTTATCCTTCAGAAATTAGTGGTGGCATGAAAAAAAGAGCAGGACTCGCGAGAGCTTTAGCATTAGATCCAGAAATTGTTTACTTTGATGAACCTTCTGCAGGACTTGATCCAATAAGTTCCAAATTACTAGATGATTTAATTTTAAACATAAATCAATCTTTAGGGACAACAATGGTGATTGTCACTCATGAATTAAGTTCTATCTTCGCAATCGGAACAAATTCAATTTTCTTAGATGCTGAAACAAAACGAATCATTGCGCAAGGAAATCCTAAAGAATTACTCAAAAATCCACCAAATGAAACGGTTTACAACTTTTTAACGAGAGGAAAAACAGAATATGTCTAAAAAACCAAACACAAAAGCCGTTGGACTTTTTGTTCTTATCGGATTTTTATTGCTTTTTGGTATTATCGGAAATTTCATGTGGACTAAATTAACCTCATCACATGGTGATTTAGTTGTAATGTATTTTCAAGAATCAGTTAAAGGATTAACTGTTGGTTCTCCAGTTGTTTTAGAAGGAGTTGAAGTTGGAAAAGTTGTGACGATCGAATTAATTACAGGACATAATCCTATGGAATTTAGCATCCCAGTTTATGTTAAATTTCAAAAACTAAAAGATATTAATGATTCATCATTCATAACAGCAACACAAAAAAGAAATAAATTACAAGAACTTATTAATAATGGGCTCAGAGCAAAATTGGCAACACAAAGTTATCTGACTGGCCAATTAATGATTGAACTTGTTTTTTTACCTGATACACCAATTGTTTTAAAACGAAAAAACAACACTGGTGTTTTAGAAATCCCAACAACGCTATCAACAATAAAAGAACTTTCTCAAGGTATTCAAAAACTTCCTTTAAAAGAAATGATTGATCGAACAAATAAAATTTTGTTTTCATTAGAAGAAAATTTACCCTATACCTTACCAAAAATTAATGAGCTTTTAACAACAATGACTGCTGTTGCAATAAAAATGGAACAATTATTACCATCTAGTAAAAAAGTTATAATTAATACTGACAGAACATTGAATAACATGAATTCAACTCTATCTGATATTAGTGCAGCAGCAAAATCTATGAAAAATTTAACAGATTATTTAGAGCAACATCCAGAAGCTATTTTAAAGGGAAAGGCTAAATAAATGAAAAGACTTACGTTTGTTTGTATATTATCAATATTTTTAAGTGCTTGTTTTTCGGGAAGAAGCCCTAATCCAAAATTTTACTTATTTGAAGAAATGGCTTCTCAACATAAATCAACTAAAAATATTTCTATTCTTGTTGAAAAAATTAAAGTACCTGCTTTAGTTGATAAACCTCAAATTGTTTTAAAAGAAAAAGATAGTCTTGAGGTTTCTGTTTCTGAATTTAATAGATGGAGCGAACCCCTTCCGAATATGATTCGCCAAACTCTTATTGCTAACCTAAATGAATATTTCCCTAATGCTTTTATTAAACCCGATAACTATGATACAAGTGGAAAATTTGATTATACTTTGCTCATTGAAGTTGAATCATTTATCGGTGAAAAAGATGATGTTGCTACTTTTTCTTGTTGGTGGACATTAAAAGATAAAAATGACAAAATTATAACAAGAAAAAAATCCAATTTTGAATCATCTGTGGATAACTCTTATGAATCATATGCTGAAGCCCAAAGCTATAATATTGATGAACTTGCAATAGAAATTTCAAATGTTTTATCGGCAAAATAAATAAGAAAGAAATCCATCGCTAGCTGGTGGTTTTCTATATACAATAAATCCCCCATCAAGTAAATTTGATGAGGGATTTAAAATATTAAAACTTTAGAAATTTCAAATTAAATAGTTAAGCCGACAGCTTCCGCCTTTACATATTTTGAAATTTTTTCAAACGCTTTATTTTCAATTTGACGAATACGCTCTCTACTAATATTAAATTCAATACCCAAATCTTCCAATGTAACAGGCTCATCTGTTAAAAAACGTTTTTGAATAATTGTTTTTTCCCTGTCAGACAACAAATCAATTGCCTTTTCTAACAATCTTTTTTTAACAGCCAAATCTTCTTTATTACCCAAATCTTCTTCAATGGAAACAGAGTTATCCACAAGCATATCTTGATGATTTGTTCCTGTATCTGATGATAAAGTTGCATTTAATGATGAATCACCACTTAAACGTTGTTCCATTTCAATAACATCTTTTTTCGCAACACCCAACATTTTTGAAATTTGTTCAGCTGTTTCATCATTCAAACTTGTTTCATCATATAGTCCTAAACGAGACTTAATTTTATGTAAATTATAAAAAAGGCGCTTTTGGGTAGCAACAGTTCCAATTTTAACTAATGACCATGATTTTAAAATAAATTCAGAAATAGAAGCTTTAATCCACCAAATTGCATAGGTTGCCAAACGAAATCCTTTATCTGGATCAAACCGTTTAATTGCTTGCATAAGCCCAATATTAGCTTCAGAAATTAAATCAGCCAAAGAAAGACCATAGTGCCTAAAAGATAAAGCAACTTTTGCAGCTAATCTTAAATGAGATGTTGTAAGTTGGTGAGCGGCTTCAACATCATTATCTTCATGGAATCTTTTTGCTAACATATATTCCTGATCTGCATCTAGCATCGGGAATTTATTAACTTGAGATAAATATAATGTTAAAGAGTTACTCGAATATAACAAAGATAATACATTTGCTTGCGATTGCGCCATTTTTTATATCCTTTCAAAAAGCAATATAACTTTGGTCTCTCTACTAAGAGACAAGACCCACCCTTTATGAGGTAAACTAACTATAGCAAAAGAAAATGCCCCTGTCAATAAAATCAAAACAAGATTAAATATTTTTTAAAATTTAATTAAAAATTGGTGAGTTTTTCAACATGTAATACACAATAAAAAAAACAATAATTCCCGCCATTAAACATTTTTGCAGTGAAAACATTTTCACACCTCTTAAACCAAATAATAAAACAAGTCTTTACAGAGTATAACATTTATTTGAAAATCAACAATATTTTTCTTGAAAAAAAACAAAAAAAGAAGTATTTTATATTTAAAAGTTTTTAAAAATGAAGAGTTTAGAATGATTAAAAAAGTAACAGTTTATTCATTAAATGATTTTGAAGGTATGCGAAAAGCAGGCCGACTCGCCGCCGAAACATTAGATTATATTACACCCTTTGTAAAACCTGGGGTTTCAACAGGATATCTAGACAGTTTATTAGAAGCATTTATGCGCGATCATGGTGGTATTCCTGCTTGTATTGGATATAATGGATATCCAAAAGCCAGTTGCATCTCACCAAATCACGTTGTTTGCCATGGAATTCCATCCGATAAAAAAATTCTTCAAAACGGAGATATTATTAACATTGATATCACCGTTATTGTTGATGGATGGTATGGAGATACATCTCGTATGTATTATGTAGGAAAACCATCTGTAAAAGCACGTAGACTTGTTGAAACAACATATGCAACAATGATGGCTGGAATTGAACAATGTCTTCCTGGAAAAACAACAGGTGATATTGGCCATGCAATGCAAAAACTTGCTTCAAAAGAAAATTATTCGGTTGTTCTTGATTTTTGCGGTCACGGGATTGGACGTGTATTTCATGATGCACCAAACATTTTAAATTATGGCACTCCAGGAACTGGAACCAAATTAGTTCCAGGTATGATATTTACTGTTGAGCCAATGGTCAATATTGGCACTCATCAAACAACAATTCTTTCTGATGGATGGACAGCTATAACAAAAGATCGATCCCTTTCTGCTCAATTTGAACATACTTTAGGGATCACAGAGAATGGTTTCGAAATTTTCACCTTATCACCTAAGGGATTTACTTTCCCACCATATGAAGAGTAATAATGAAGCAAAAACAGATATTACCAGAACCCTCACAGCCAGATTATATCGGTCACAGGAAACGCATCAAGGAACGTATTTTATCAAAAGGAGCCTCATCTCTTACCGAAACCGATTTATTAGAGGCTTTGCTCACCTACTCTCTTCCTAGAAAAGATGTTAAACCTCTGGCAAAAAATTTATTACGCCGTTTTTCAAGTTTAAGAAATGTTTTAGCGGCAGACCCTGCTGAATTAATGGATACAAAAGGGATTAAAGAATCAAGTATTGCTCTTTTTAAATTGGTTGAAGGAATTTGCTTTCAAATGTTATCTCCTTCAACAAAAAAAGTGATATATTTAGATGAATGGCCACTTATTTTTGATTTTATAAGAATGCATTTATCGCACCTTCATGAAGAAGCACTTCTTTGTTTGTTTTTAACACCAACAAAAAGGTTAATAAAATATGAGCTATTTACTGATGGGATGCCCTCAAGTGTAAATATCCCTATTCCAAAAATTATTGGCCGATGTGTCTCTTTAAAAGCTTCCTTTGTTATTTTGGCACACAATCATCCATCAGGTAATTTTTACCCCTCAAAAGAAGATATTGTTTCTAGCAAGATGCTTAAAGATCAACTTTCAACTTTGGGGGTTAAATTAATTGATCATTTTATTGTTGGAAATAATCAAATTTATTCTATTTTTAATGCAAGTTTTGTTAAAGAAGATTAAATTCTTCTTATCTTTTTAGGAATTCCAGCAATCGTTGTAATCAATCGTTCAATAATTAATTCTGATGGCAATTCTGTTGTTTTTGTTTGCTTTTCTGCCTCTAATAATAATTGAAGAACTTTAATCAAAAAATTCTTTTTCCATAAATAAATTTCAGTTGCCATCATATCTTTTTGTTTAAACTGATTGGCTCTTAAAACTTTTTTCAATATTTCTTCTTTAGGCACTCCATTTTCAGATAAATCAACAGCCATTAATAACTTATTAAAATGCGCAATCAAAATCCGAACAATTGTAACAGGTTGTTCTCCATTAACTAATAAATTCTTTAAAATTCGATCTGCTTCATTTTGCTTACCCAGTGCTGTTTGATGACATAAATCATCAAAGGTTGCGCTTTGAGGTTTTGAAATAATAGCTTCAACGTCTTGAATGGATATATTTTTTTTATTTCCAATATAAATTGATAACTTTTCAAGTTCTGATAATGTTGTGATTCTATTTTCCGTTAAACGTTCAGATAATAAATTTAAAACATCATTATCAACAACAAAACCTTTTTCTCTTAATGCAGATGAGATTGACAAACGAATATCTTTTTCTTCATCATTATAACAAGCGATTTCCAATGCATCTGGGGCATTTTCAGCTAAATTTCTTAACACAGATGATTTTTGAAGCGCATCAGCGGTAATCAACAAAAAAGTATCAGACTGAATGTAATTTAAATAATCTTCCACTGCAGAAGCAATTAAATTATCAGCCTCTTTTAACCAAATAAGTTTTCTTCCTCCTAAAAAAGAAATAGAATTTCCTTCATCTAATAAACAGGCAGGATTTTCTTTAATCTGTTGTTTTGTTATTTTAATAAATGAAAATTCATCCTTTTGAGACAAAATCATTTTTATGATTTTTTGGGCACAATCTTCCACAATTCCAAAATCAGCACCATGGATTAAAGCTATTTTAAATGTTGAACAGATTTGCTTTGATAATGCATCAATCTGAGAGGGTTTGGCCTTCATCAAAAACCTCTTCTTGCTTAAAATAAGCGGCTACTCGAGTTGAAATATTTGTTACAAGAATTTGAACTAAATCTTCAATCTGTCTTTTTTCTGCTTGATAGGTTGTATATGGCTCATAAAAAACGTTAAAAGCACCAATTGCAGTTGTTGAAGATCTCAACAATTCTTTTTTTGTTTCTTTATCAATCAACTGAAACGAAGCTGAAAGAGAAACTTTTTTTCGGCTTGCAAAATTATCCCCTTGAATACTTTGGCTTGACAGATGAGGATTTTTCATTTGAACTTTTAAAATATATTTTTTAGGTCCACGAACTTTTTTAGGATTCAATGCATTATCTAATCCTTGTTTTAAAACATACCCATTATAATCTTGGATAGGAGCTACCTCAATTTGCTCTGTTTCTAATAATCCTGTTTTTTCATCAGTTACATAGAGTGGAGAAAAACCACAACTTGCTAACAGAAAAAAAGAACCAATGAGAATTTTCTTCAAAAACATATTGCCTCATATTCATAAATAGGCCTAACACGCCTTTTTATTTGATTTTTTAGTTAAAATATTATATACTTATATTATATTTTTTTATTTCAAAAAACAAGGAAAATTTATAAATCGCATGCAAAAAACAATTCCGGTTATTGTTGGTCCAACAGCCAGTGGAAAATCCATATTCTCATTAAAAGTTGCTAAACGCATTGATGGTGAAATTATTAATGCCGATTCTTTGCAAGTTTACAAAGATCTTCAAATACTATCAGCAAGACCTTCTCAAATAGAACAAAATGGAATCCCTCACCACTTATATGGATATATGACGGCCAATGAAACATGCTCTGTTATGGGATGGTTAAATAATGTTAAAAATATCATAAATCAAATTAAAAATCCCATTTTTATTGGTGGCACTGGACTTTATATCAAAGCACTCACCGAAGGGATTTCTCCTATGCCAGATATTCCTGAAGAAATTAGAGAAAAAGTGCGAAATATGGATATTGAAGAGGTTAAATCTAAAGTTAAAGACTCCTTGGCTACAGACCCTCAAAGATTAAGACGCGCACTTGAGGTTGAATTATCCACAGGAAAGCCATTTTCTTATTTTCAAAGTTTAGAAAAAATTAAAATAATTGATAAAGAATTTAAAATTTTCTTTTTAAATCCTCCTAGAAAACTTCTTTATGAAAGATGCGATAATCGATTTATTCAAATGTTAACCCAAGGCGCGATAGAAGAAGTTAAACATCTTATTGAGATTCAAGCAACTGGAGGTGTTACAAAAGCTATTGGGGTTAAACAAATAACCAAATGGATAAATGGCGAAATTTCAAATAAAGAAATGATTGAAGAAGCCTGTAAAGAAACAAGACATTATGCTAAACGACAAATCACATGGTTTAAAAATCAATTTGATAACAAAATAACATTTACTCCAGAGCAAATAGATGATGTTTTAAAAAACCATTTTTAGCAATCAGATTAACCTCTTGATTTGAAAAATAAAGAATGTTATACTTTTTTTAAATCCGTTTCAAAGCAAGGAGTTTGTTATGTATACACCAACTAATAATGTATCACAATCTGATGAAATAAATCTTTCAATTGAACAACCTGAAAAACAAATATGGTGGGAAAAAAAAGGATTTATTGCAGCAAGTATTTTTTCTGTTATCTGGCTTGCTGTTATTTGTGATTTTTTATTTTCATCTGGTTGGTGGAATGAAAGACACACACTTTCTCCAGCTGAATTTATTGGGGGAATTTCTGGATTATTTTTTCCAATTTTAATTTCTTTTATGGTTAGTTCTTATTTTGATAGAACAAATCAAATATCATATGAAGCTCAAACAATTCGATCTTATTTAAATGAATTAATCTATCCAACAAATAGTAATGCTGTTTATACAAAAAGCTTAACCGGAGCTCTCAAAGATCAAATAAAAGAATTTAGAAAAATTCACCAAGATATTTTAAATTTAACAAAAAATTTAAATCAAGAAATTTATTCTTGGATTGATGGTTTAAAAAATTCATCTCAAGAATTAGATGAAAAAACAAAAAGTAGTCTTAAAGCTCTTTCAAAAAGCGTTAATGATTTAAATAAATATTCATTAGAAGCTGGCTCAAAAGTTATGCAAAGCTCTGATATATTTAGCGAAAAAACCATTTTATTACAAAACACTATTAAAGAAATCACTCAATCATTCAATCCATTACTTTCAGACTTAAATAAATATGGAAATGAAATTAAAAAAATCGAAGACATCTTTAAGCACTCAGATGAAAAATCAAAAACTGTTTTAGAAAACACCCAAAAATCAGCTAGCGAAATTGGATTGAAAATCAAAGAGATTGAAAGCGTTATTAAAACATATAACGAGCAAGCGGAAAAACATGATTTTATTTTAAAAAACAGACTTGAACAAACTCAATCCATTTTAAATTTGCAAACAAAAGCTTTTGAACAAACAAATACATTAACCAAAAATCAATCCTCTTTTGTTGAAGAAATAAAAAAATATTTATCAGACCAAGAAAATGCTTTGAATCAATCTGAAAATACGTTAAAAACACATCAAAAAAATCTTGAAAAAACATTCATAAAAACAAATGAACAAGTTAAAAATATTGAAGAAAATATTCATAAAAATTATGATATTGTTTTGAAAAAATCTGAAGAAGCTCTTTTAAAAGTAAAAACGCTAAATGATGAAATAAAGGAATCAAAAACTCTTTCTAAAAATATTCAAGCCCCATCAGAAATAGTTGTTGAACCAGAGCATACTTCAACAGTTAAGGCTCCTGTTGACTTTCTTCAAAATGCATCTGTTATTTTGGATAAATTACAAACATTTTCTATTGATATGGCACATATCTTCACTCCAAAAGCTGAAGATATGTTATGGAAAAAATATTATGACGGCGACAAAGCTGTTTTCATGAGATATATCACCAGAATGATTAATGAAACTCAACATAAGCAGATTAAAGATTTATATCTTAATAATGAAGAATTTAATCAAGCTATTACAAGATATATGACAGAATTTGAAGATATGACTAAAATGGTTCAAAATGAAGATGAAAACAAACTTTTAATGAGTATATTAATTGGATCTGATATCGGTCGTTTATATATGGTTTTAGCTGATGTTTTAAGAAGGGATAATAATTAAAAATCTATTGGCAAATAAACATTAAAGCTCGTTCCTTTTTTCAAGGAACTTTGAACAGTGATTAACCCATCATGGGCATTCACAATTTGTTGTGCAATACCAAGTCCTAAACCAGTTCCTTCAACCCCCCTACTTTTAAAGTTATCAACACGATAAAACCTCTCAAAAAGCCTTGTAATATTTTGAGGAGCAATTGGATTGCCTATATTATGTACACTAATTAAAACAACTTGTCTTATATCACTAAAATACTTATCTGATTTACGTGGAAACCCCGCTTTTAATTCAGCTTTAACCGTGATAACAGAATTATCTTCACCATATTTAATCGCGTTATCAATTAAATTTTGAAAAACATGAATTAAATCCGTTTTATTTCCAATTAATCTTGGAATATCATGAACAAGTTTTAACTCTATTTTTTTAGAACGAGCCGCCGCTTTTAATTCCAAAGAATCAATCACACTTTGCAGTAAATCCCATATTAAAATAACATCTTTTTGATTACTTCTCTCGGTCATCTGCAATTTTGAAAGCATCAACAAATCTTGCACCAAATTTGTCATTCTATCTGTTTGCTCTGCCATTAAATTTAAAAACTTTTCACGTGCTGATTCGTCATCTTTTGCAGCCCCTTGCAAAGTTTCAATAAACCCAGACAAAACAGAAAGAGGTGTTTTTAATTCATGACTTGCATTTGCAAAAAAATCTGCTTGTTGCTGTTTAAATAATTTCAACTGCGTGATATCATGCATAACCATCACAACAATGCCACCATTTCGAGCAGGAGCAGGCAATTTTTCAAGACGGACTTGAAAAGAATAAAATCCATCATCTTCAAAATCCCACTCAAACCATTCTTGTTTGCTTTTATCATTAATTAACTGTTCAAATGTTGAAATAAAATTCGATTCTTTAAAAAAAGACCGCATTGACTGATGCAAAATTTCATCTCCAAAAAAATTTCGACCCATTTTATTTGCAAAAACAATATGTTCATTTTCATTAATTAAAAAAAGCGGATGAGGTAAATTTTCTAAAATTCTATCTGCTGAAATTGTTTGATTTGACCAACGATGTTTAACCGACAAAAAAGCATCTGCCAAACGAAAAGATCCAAAAATACCTTTATGAACATGAGGCAAATCCACATCTCTACCTTGAGATAAATCTTTCAAATAATTAATAAATTGCTCTTGTTCATGAAAAACATAAATTGTCCAAAAAACAGAAAGAATAAAAAATGAAATAAAGAAATAAAATGCAGTTAATAAACTAACGTTTCCTAAAAAAATTAAAAAAAACAATGCAACAACAACCGGCAAATTTAAAACAAGAATGCGGGCAATAAATCTAAAAAAATAAAATGGTGTTTTTTTAACTTTTCTTTTTATCATTCATACAGTATAATAGAAAACCAAAGAAAAGGAAAGAATAAAATGAAAGAGAAGAAATTAACGCCGATGATGGCGCAATATCTTGAGATAAAAAATCAATACCCAGAATGCTTGTTATTTTATCGTTTAGGTGACTTTTATGAGTTATTTTTTGAAGATGCTAAAATAGCTTCTTCTTTTTTAGGATTGGTTCTTACCAGTCGCAACAAAAACAACGAAGAACCAGTTCCTATGTGTGGCATTCCCTTTCATGCATACCATAACTATTTAACTCGTTTAGTTAAAGGTGGATTTAAAGTTGCAATTTGTGAACAAACAGAAGATCCTGCTGAGGCAAAAAAAAGAGGTTCAGCTGCTATTGTTAAACGCGAAGTTGTGCGAATTGTTACAGCTGGAACCCTTGTTGAAGACGATTTATTAGATGCGAAAAAAAATAACTTTCTAGCAACTGTTGTTGCTGGATTTGAAGATTATGCTTTAGCATGGGTTGATATGTCTACTGGTGCATTTTACACTCAAACAGCAAAAAAAGAAGATGTTTATTCTATTTTATCTCGTATTGATGCAGCTGAAATTTTATTATCTGAAAACTTTTTTGATGAAAATAAAAATGTTTTAAAAGAACAAGATGATCGATATTCTTTTCTTAAATCTGAAAATTTCTCTTTTATAAAAAGCCAAGATGAATTAAATGCTTTTTTCAAAAAACCAGATTTAAATGTTTTTGAAAGACATGAAATTATTGCTTGTGGTATATTATTATCATATATTTTAAATTCATTAAAAGGTTCAAAGCCTTCTTTAAGACTTCCAGAAAAAACCATTTCATCAAAGTTTATGGAGATTGATATTTCAACAAGACAAAGTCTTGAATTAACAACATCTTTAGCTAATAATAAGAATGAAACAAGTGTTTTAAAAACAATTGATTATACAAAAACAGCCATTGGAGCAAGAACTCTTGCCTCTCAACTTGCTACCCCTCTTTTGGATAAAGATGAAATCAACAATCGTTTAGATAAAGTTGAATTTTTTATCAATAACCCAACAATTCGTGAAAATGTGCACGATATTTTAAAAAAAATACCAGATATCGAACGAGGCCTTTCAAGAATTATGTTAGGCAATAGTGGACCAAAAGAACTTTTGTCTATTGCCAAAGGCTTGCAACAAATACCTTTTATTCGGGCTCAAATTTATAAAGCAGAAATACCTCAAGCGCTTCAAAATGACTTATTGCATTTAAATGAATATTCAGAAATAGTTAAAGAAGTTATTGCAGCTATTAATGAAAAAGATGTACCTCATCTAGCAAAAACAGGTGGGTTCATTAATAAAGGATACTATGCTCCTTTAGATGAACTAATTGATTTAGGTGATAACACCAAATACATGATGCGAGATTTGCAACTAAAATATATTGAACAAACAGGCATTTCTAATTTAAAAATATCATTTAATAATTTAATTGGTTATTATATTGAAGTTCCCACAAAATCTGCAGAAAATATGTTAAATGATAAATCTCTTGGATTTATTCACAAACAAACCATGTTAAATGTTATCCGTTTCACAACAGATGAATTAATTGAATTTGAAAATAAACTTATTCATGCAAAAGAGATGTCTGTTGAAATGGAAATTGAAATATTCAATAAATTAGTTCAACTTGTTTGCAAAGAAAATGATAATTTAGTTCGAACCTGTTTGGCTCTTTCAAATATAGATATTTCCTGTTCACACGCAGAATATGCAAGCAAATATCAATGTTGTAGACCTATTTTAACAAATGATACGACCTTTGAAATCAAAGCTGGCCGTCACCCAGTTGTTGAAAAAGCGTTGCAAAAAGAAAGAATCACCTTTATTCCAAATGATTGTGAAATGGGAGAAGATAAAGACCTTCTTTGGATTTTAACTGGCCCAAATATGGCGGGGAAAAGCACCTTCTTAAGACAAAATGCCGTTATTGCTATCCTAGCCCAAATTGGGATGTTTGTTCCCGCAGAAAGCGCAAAAATCGGCATTGTGGATAAACTTTATTCCCGTGTTGGTGCAAGCGATGATTTAGCCAGAGGACGATCAACATTTATGGTTGAAATGGTTGAAGTTGCTAGCATTTTAAATGGCGCCACACCTCATTCATTGGTTATTTTAGATGAAGTTGGCCGTGGAACAGCCACATACGATGGTCTTTCAATCGCATGGTCTGTTATCGAATATTTACATGATCAAAATAAGTGTCGATCACTGTTTGCAACTCATTATCATGAATTAACAGCTCTTGCAAATAGAATGGATAAAATTGCATTATACACGATGCGAGTTAAAGAGTGGCAAGGAGATATCGTTTTTCTTCATGAGATCATGAAGGGCGCAACAGATAGATCTTATGGTATTCATGTGGGAAAATTGGCAGGATTACCCGAATCAGTTGTTCATAGAGCTGAAAATATCCTTAATCAATTAGAAGAAAAAAAACAAGAACAAAAACCTTTATTTGATGATCTACCCTTGTTTTCTCAAACATTTAAGCAAATATCTAAAGAAAAGGAATCTCCTGCATTAGAAGCTCTTAAATCACTTGATCTCGATATGCTGACACCAAGAGAAGCTTTAAATCAATTATATCAACTTAAAAAAATGACAGAGGAATAACATGCCCCCATTTTTAATAAATTTAATTGCCGCATTATTTGTATCAGGATATAGCATTTTTACTTTTTTATTGTTTGTTTTATTCTTTGTTTTGATGCTTTATTTTGCAGCATATATTGCTCTTCCATTTCTTGTTATTTGTTTAATTGTCTATCTGATTAAAAGATCTGGAAAAATCTTTTCTTTTAAAATAACACCAGAAATTAATATTAGAAAAAAAGAAGAAAAAACACATAAAAAAGAAAATATTATTGATGTCGAATATACAGAGATAAAATAATTTTTTCATCTTTTAATCTCTTTAGTATATTTTATTGTTTTAACAATCCATTTCTCTTGAAAAATTATCAGAGCAAAATTATTTCTTTGTTGCTTAAAAAAGGAGAAAAACATGAATATACTTATTAAAATATTAGCCATTATTTGCTTAATTGGTGCATTAAATTGGGGATTAATTGGAATTTTTGGTTTCGATTTAGTCGCTGCAATTTTTGGTCCAATGACCTTATTATCTAGACTTATTTATTCTCTTGTGGGATTAAGTGCTATTTTGTTAGTTATTCTTTCTGTTAGAGAAAACAAATTATTATCAATGAATTGATTAAAAAAAGGCCCTTGTAAAAACAAGGGTCTTTTTTTTAAGCTTGCTCTAAATAAGCTTGCACTAACGCATCTGTATCTTGAATTTGTTTTGCTAAACGTTCTGCTAAAATAACACTCTTATTACCAGAAGAATATATCTTTAAAAGTGGCCCCAACCCGCTTAAGTCTACATCAAGAATAACCGATTCATGAATAGCAGGTCTGGAAACTAAAATCGCATATTTTCTTTCTGCAAATTCTTTTCCCATGATAAAATTCATTTCTCGAGGCGTTAAATTCCATGTAGCATAGTCTGATGGATTTGCTTGAGGATTTCTGAAGAAAATAACAGTTTGACATTGACCTCTAATCACATCCCCTAATCCATTATCATCCAAAAATCTTGGTTGTTGGAAAGCACATAAGTAAGCTTGACGTTTTTTACGTCCTTCACGCAGCCCAACAATAAAGCTATCTTTAAACATTGGATGTTCAAGCATTGGTGCGGTTTCATCAATCATAATCAAACTTGGCGTTCCCATAATTGTTGAAAGTGTTTGAATTCGATACATAACATAGCTAATTACCGCAGGAGCCAAAACACTATCTTGGAAAATAGTTGTAAAATCAAATGCCATGTATCGACTAGATAAATCAAGATTATCTGTTAATGAGTTAAAAACACGACCATATTGATCATCATTCACCCATCTAAATAACTCTCTACGCATAAAACCATTTGGTGCAAAACAGCTTTTATAAAGATTTTTTAATAATCTTTCATCTGGTTTTAAATATTCAAATGCAGTTGTAACAGCTCTGGCAATTTCTTGTTCAGAAACAGCATCTATTCCCCCTGTAATATCGCGCATCCATGTTCTTAAAAAAGCACGTGTATCAGCCGAATCAGGAACAGCAAACGGATTTAAAGAAACCGATTCTTCCCCTCCATCAAAACGAACATAAGGAGCACCCTGCATCAAAGCAAAAACTTTGGCACCATTATTGCGGTCAAAAAAGTATGTTCTTAAATCTGGAATACGCATTGATTGACCAGCTAAGAATGAAAATAATGTTGTTTTACCTTGTCCTGTTGGACCAATTAATGCTGTGTGCGCAACAGCATAAGGTTCTTCAGAAACGTGAAATTGAAAGGCATAAGCAGTTCCTGAAATAGTTCTAAAATATGAAAGAGGCACTGGACCCCAATCTGATTTTTGACGCCCTTCTGCCGTTTTATCAATACAAATAGAACAAGCCACAACCCTTGATAAATATAAAAATGTTCTTGGATAAATATCATATGTTGGGAATTGGGCAAAAAACGTTGCTTGGGCAGCCCATCCCTCACGAACAGGTGTTACATTATATAAACGACAGATTTTTTCAATTTCTTCTTGTCCAAATTTTAACTCATTTTTAGAATATCCATAAACAAAAATTGTCATTGCATATTCATTTAAAGTTTGGCCATCCGCATCAGATTGATCCATCCATTCTAATGCCGTGTTATATTGAGCCATCACATTAGTTGAAAAAGTTGTCAACCAAGCCATTCTGCGTTGTTGCATTAAAAGCATATTAGCTTTAACCATTGGAATAGCTTTAATATTATGAACTAATGTTACTTCACAGTCGATGCTTAAAATATCTGCAATCATCTGCTCATCCATAAAATCTCCAGGTTTTCTAATACCAATGCAAAGTGCATATTTTTCTACATCACCTGAAAAAAATTTTATGATACCTTCATCTTTTGTAAAATGAATATAATCAGCAGTTAATAAAGCATTTAAGGATTCACCTTCTTCTAAGCCAATTCTTGGTCTTGGCACAGATAATGGGCTTGCCAATTGAGAAAAAAGCCAAAAAGGACTTTTATCTTGATGTTTCATTGGTGTTTTTTCCGAAATCAACACTGGTTGATATGCATCTAAAATAGATGTTAATGCAATAGTTGCTTGTTGCAAATCATCCATAGCTGTTTTTCGATCATTAACAGATAAAACAATATAATGTTTATTTCTAAACACACGACTCATATTTTCAGACCACTTTAAGGAAACTTGACGTAATAATTTTGAATCTCTATGTTCACCTTCTTCACCTAAAACAATTCTTTCTCTAATAGTTATAACCCGAGAAACAATTTCTAATGATGCCATCGAGTCAACCCATTGTTTACGAGCATTCATTAAAGCAAATCGTTCAGATGCAGTTAATAACGTTGTATCAGCACCTGTAATTTCAAAAACACGAGCTAATGATCCATTTCTTAAATGAATGGTTGCCCCATCTTCATCTAAACGACTAAATGGTAAAAAATCAGAAACACGCGTTTCTTTTGGTTTTGGCAAAATCATATCACCTAGTTTTGTTACAAAAACAGACATAATGAACATCGCCGCAATGACGCCTATAATCGCAACAAGCGTTGAAAAAGAGGAAGCCCCCTGTGCCAAAAAATCAAATACATTCATATCAAATTGAATATTATTCATGTTTTAAGTTCCTTATGGAGCAAGTTTATTTCCTTTATCTGGATAAATATTTTTTGATGGTGTTGCCATTGGCCCATATGTTAACATCATTTTAGATAAATGGGGTTCTTTAAAAGAATATGCCGCAATTAAAATATGAGCCAAACCAATTGTTACAATAAAATAAAGTGGACTTATATCAAAAGCTGTAATGCAAACAAATAAGATACCAGCTTGAATTGCAAAATTAACAATTGCTGGATACATGGGCGCCCAAAATACACGTGGCGGCATTGCAACAGCTTTTAAAACTGGTTCTTTCATTATCTTGTCCCCTTTAAAATAAACCCTTTTATTTTATTATATACTATGAAAAAAATAAATAACAGAAAAAAATCACTTTTTTATAAAAAATTAATTACAAAACTTTTATTTTTTATTTTTTTCAGAAAATAATAAAAAATATCATAAATGTTTAAAATTCACCGGATTTCTTATATTTTTCTTGACTTTTTCGAAAAAAAAAGCCATCGTAAATGACGTAAAATTTCAACAAGTTAAACAATTTTAAAGAGAGTTAAAAAAATGAGTTTTAACGAAACAACAATTAAAAATATTGCAACATTGGCACGATTAAAATTTCCTGCCGATCAAGAAGAAAAATTTACAGCAGATATCAACAGCATTTTAAATTGGGTTGAAGAATTAAAAGAAGTTGATGTTGATGGTGTTGAACCATTAGTCAGTGTATCTCTTCAAGAATCTGTATTTAGAAAAGATGAAGTTACAACAGGTGACTTGCAAAAAGAATTATTAATGAACGCTCCTGACGCAAGTCACGGATTTTATGCTGTTCCTAAAATGGTGGAGTAATTTTTATGACAACAAATTTAACAGATTTACATATCAGTGAAGCTCTTTCACTGCTTGAAAAAAAAGAAATCTCTTCTGTTGAACTTACAAAAGCTCATTTAGAGGAAATGGAAAAAGCAAGGTTTTTAAATGCTTATATTACAGAAACACCAGAGTTAGCCTTAGCTCAAGCTCAAGAAAGTGATAAAAAAAGAGCTAATGGTGAAAAAATTGGCCGATTAGAAGGTATTCCAATTGCAAATAAAGATTTATATTGCACAAAAGGCGTTAAAACAACTGCTGCTTCTAAAATTTTATCCAATTTTATTCCACCATATGAATCAACAGTTACGCAACAATTAAAAGATGCAGGAACCATTATGCTTGGTAAAGTGAACACAGACCAATTTGCAATGGGTGGTTCAACTATGACAAGTTATTATGGGGTTACAAAAAACCCATGGGCAGATGAAAATGGTGAATATAACTTAGTACCAGGGGGTTCATCAGGTGGATCTGCCGCTGCGGTTAGTGCGGGACTTTGTATGGGCGCTACTGGTTCTGATACTGGTGGTTCTATTCGCCAACCAGCTTCATTTTGCGGTATTACTGGCATTAAACCAACATATGGTCGTTGTTCTCGTTATGGAATTGTTGCATTCTCTTCATCTTTAGATCAGGCTGGCCCAATGGCACGTTCTGTTGAAGATTGCGCGTTATTATTAAGAGAGATGGCTGGATATGATATAAAAGATTCAACCGTTGTTAACACTCCTGTTCCAGATTTTACAGCTGCATTAACAGGAGATATAAAAGGTAAAAAAATTGGTATTCCCAAAGAATACCATTCAAAAGATTTAAATCCAGAAATTGCAGAAGCTTGGAAAAAGGGTATTGAATTGCTTCAAAATGCTGGTGCAGAAATCATTGAAATTTCATTACCACATACAAAATATGCTTTACCTGTATATTATATTATTGCTTGCGCAGAAGCATCTTCTAACTTAGCAAGATATGATGGTGTTCGCTATACAACAAGAGTTGACGGTAATTCTTTAGATGAAATGTATGAAAATACAAGAACAGATGGATTTGGTCCTGAAGTTATTCGTCGTATTTTATTAGGAACATTTGTTCTTTCAGCTGGTTTTTATGATGCTTATTATACAAGAGCACAACGGGTTCGTCGTCTTATTTATAATGATTTTGTTAAAGCATTTGAACAAGTTGATGCCATTTTGGCACCTGCAGCTCCAACAACAGCACTTTCATATGAAGCAATGCAAAATATGAGCCCTGTTGACACATATTTAGGAGACGTTTTCACAACACCAGCTTCTCTTGCCGGTGTTCCATCTTTAGCTTTACCAATTTCAATTGCTAAAAATGGGCTTCCAATTGGGTTGCAAGTGATTGGTAAACATTTTGATGAAAATACAGTATTCCAAGTTTCAGGTGTTCTTGAATCTTTAGCTGGATTTGATAAAAAACCACACCATGTGAAAGGATAAAAAAAATGACATATACAATTAAAGGTAAAACAGGTGATTGGGAAATTGTTGTTGGTCTTGAAGTTCATTGCCAAATTATTTCAAATTCAAAAGTATTTTCAGGAGCTTCTGCAAAATTTGGGGCTAATCCAAATGCAAATGTTTCATTTGTTGATGCCGCTTTTCCAGGAATGTTACCTGTTGTAAATGAAAAATGTATTGAACAATGCGTTAAAACAGGGATGGGGCTCAACGCAGTTATTAATAAATATTCACGTTTTGATAGAAAAAATTACTTCTATGCAGACTTACCTCAAGGATATCAAATTAGCCAATTATATTATCCAATTGTTGGTGAAGGGTATATTGAAGTTACAACTGATGATGGAACAAAAAGAATTGGCGTTGAACGTTTACATTTAGAACAAGATGCTGCAAAATCTATTCATGATATGCATCCAAGTAAATCATATATAGATTTAAATAGATCTGGTGTTGGATTAATGGAAATCGTTTCAAAACCAGATATCAGAACACCACAAGAGGCTGGAGAATATTTAAGACAACTTCGAGCAATTGTTCGTGCACTTGAAACATGTGATGGAAACATGGATGAAGGATCCATGAGATGCGACGTTAATATTTCTGTTCGTCCTGTTGGATCAACAGAACTTCGTCAACGCGTTGAAGTTAAAAACGTCAATTCTGTTCGTTTTGTTATGCAAGCAATAGAGATTGAGGCGCAAAGACAGGTGGATTTATACGAAGATGGAAAAACATTTTCGCAAGAGACGCGCTTATTTGACTCTGTAAACCTTGAAACACGCTCTATGCGATCAAAGGAAAATGCTAATGATTACAGATATTTCCCTGATCCAGATTTGCTTCCAATCATACTGACAGATGAATATATTGAAAATATTAGACAAAACCTTCCAGAACTCCCTGAAGCCAAGAAAAAGCGCTATATTGAGGTTTTAGGCCTTCCTGCATATGATGCAGGCATTCTTGTCAGCGATAAGGAGACATCTTTATACTTTGAAACAGCAAGTGAAGGACAAGATGCTAAAAAAGTTGCAAACTGGATTATGGGTGATTTATTTGCATATTTAAATAAATCTGGTTTATCTATTTCTGAAAGTCCAATTTCTGCAAAAAATCTTGGAGCATTAGTTGGATTAATTAGTGATGGAACAATTTCAGGAAAAATTGCAAAAGAAGTTTTTGAAATTATGTCTGAAACAGGAAAAGATCCAACAACAATTGTTGAAGAAAAGGGTTTAAAACAAGTATCTGATACAGGCGCCATTGAATCTTTAATTGCTGATATCTTAAATGCTAACCAAGATAAGGTTGCTGAAATTAAAGCAGGAAAAGATAAATTAAAAGGTTGGTTTGTTGGACAAATCATGAAAGCTTCTCAAGGTAAGGTTAACCCTGCCCTTGCAAATCAATTATTAGATAAGAAACTTTCAGAACAATAAAATGTTTCACGTGAAACATTCTTAAAAAGAGCGATATTTAATCGCTCTTTTTTTTATAAAATTAAATATAATAATATTTTGTCAGAGATATATTTATAAATAGCCTATGATAAATATACTCTAAAATAAACATAAAAAATATAGAATATAAGCAACAATAGCAATAACTACAGCTAATCCAAATACAAATCCTTGTCCTAAATGACCAGTAACTAATAATGTTCCAATTTGATATACAAAGAATGAAATGCTATAACCTACTGCAAATTGTAATCCTACACCTGCAG
>JAZOOQ010000087.1:0-2652 GCA_045655105.1 Alphaproteobacteria bacterium
TATCTGTCATTGTTTTTTCAAATGGAGAAACCGTCACTTGAATAGCTAATGACTTTTTATTTTCAGGTAATTTATCACCCTCATAAACATCAAAAACTGTTACATGAGTGATTTTTTCTTTATCCACACCTGAAATTGCCAAAATCACTTTTGATGCATCAACATTTTTATCCATAACAAAAGCAAAATCCCTTGTAAACGGCATTAAATTAGATATTTTCAAAAGTTTTTGAGATTTTGATTTTGCTCTTGGTTGTGGCACATTATCCATATAAACTTCAAAAGCAACAACTGGCGTTTTAATATCAAAAACCTTTAAAATAGCGGGATGGATTTCACCAAAATGAGCAATCACATTTTTTCCCAAAACCAAAGATCCTGAACGTCCTGGATGATACCAAGAAGGAGCTCTTCTTGCAACTTGAAGATTTTGAGGTGCATCAATAGAAGCCAAGGCATCCAATGCATCTGCTTTTGCATCAAAAACATCAACTGTTCTATTATCACTTAAGAAGTGACGCGGATAAAAAGACCCTGCTCTCACCCCACAAGCAACCATACGTTGTTCGTTTGGTGTTGTTGAATAAAACTCTGGACCAACTTCAAATAATTGAACATCTTTAATCCCTCTATCTTGATTGCGTTTAACCGCAGATAATAAATTTGGAACCAAGCTTGGTCTCATTTCATCTAAATCTGAAGCGATTGGATTAGCGATCAAAATACCTTTAGAATCAAAATATTTAGCTAATTTTGAATCCATAAAAGACCATGTAATAGCTTGATTTAAACCTCTTCCAGCTAAAGCTCTTCTAATGGCAATTTCTCTTTTTTGATGTGGCAACAAAATGCTGGTTGTTAATTCTTCAGGACGCAATGGAGCTACTGGCAATTCATCAAGCCCATAAATACGAACAACTTCTTCAACAATATCCGCTTTTAAACGAACGTCATTTGTGCGCCATGATGGAACTTGAATTTTATTTCCATTAACTTTAAAGCCTAAACTTTCTAAAATTTGAACCGCCTTTTCTCTGGCAACATCAAAACCGCACAAGCGCTTAATTTCATTAAAATCAAAATCAATTTCATGTGCCCAATTAACACCTTTACCAACAACAATAAGCTCAGATGCTTCACCGCCACAAATATCTAAAATAAGCTGAGTAGCACGTTCGTTTCCACTAATTTGAGAATCTGCATCAATACCACGTTCAAATCTTGCTCTTGAATCAGATTCAGCATTTAAAAGTCGACCTGTATTTGCAATTGAAAGTGGGTTAAAATATGCTGATTCTAAGAAAACATTCACTGTTTCTTCAGAACAACCTGTTTCTTCACCACCCATGACACCGGCAATACTTTGTGCTTTTGCTTCGTCAGCAATCACAAGCATTCCTTCTTTTAAAGTATACTCTTTTTCATCTAAAGCTTTTAATGTTTCACCTTCTTTAGCTGAGCGAACATACAAATCTCCAGTTAATTTATCTGCATCAAATACATGAAGTGGACGGCATTCTGCTAAATTCAAATAATTAGTGATATCAACCAAAGCTGAAATCGGACGAAGTCCCATTGAAATCAAAAAGTCTTGCATCCATTTTGGACTTGGACCATTTTTAACATTTTTAATATATCGACCCGCAAATTCTAAACAATTATCATCTTTAATATGAACATTAACCGGTGATTTAAATGTCCCTTGAATTTTTTGAGGTTCTTCATAAATATATTCACCAATACCGGTAGCAGATAAATCTCTTGCGATTCCCTTCACCCCAAAACAATCACCTCTGTTTGGAGTAACATTTACATCAAAAATTACATCAGTATTAAAAAATTCACTGGCAGGTGTTCCCGCTGGCAAATCTGTTTTTAAATCCAAAATCCCAGAATGATCTGTTCCTAAATTTAGTTCTTTTTCAGAACACATCATACCAAAACTTTCAACGCCGCGGATTACCCCTTTTTCTAAACGTTCTTGATAACAAGGAATCATCACACCAGGAACAGCTAAAATAGATTTCATACCTTCATAAACATTTGGTGCACCGCAAACAATTTGAATAATCTCTTTTCCATTTGATACACGCAAAATATGCAACTTATCAGCATTAGGATGATTTTCAACGGCTTTAATTTCACCAATAACAAATCCTTCTAATTCTGCACCCTTATCGATGACTTCTTCAACTTCCAAACCAATAGAAGTTAATGTATCTGAAATTTCAGAAACACTTGCTGTTGTTTTTAAATATTTTTTTAAAGCACTTAAAGAAACTTTCATCGTTTTGATCCTCCGTTCAAACTCAACCCGCTTGTGTTTGTTGGAATATCAAGCGGCAAGAAACCATAATGTTTAATCCATCTCATATCTGCATCAAAGAAACTTCTTAAATCTGGAATACCATATTTTAACATGGCAAATCTATCAATCCCACATCCAAAAGCATATCCTTGATATTCATCTGGATCTAATCCACAGTTTTTAAGCACATTTGGATGCACCATTCCACATCCAAGTAATTCGCACCAACCAGCACCAGACTTAATTTTAAATTCGCCATTTTCTCTTGAGCACCCCACATCGGCTTCATAAGATGGTTCCGTAAATGGGAAATATGATGGACGGAAACGAAGCGAAACATCATC
>JAZOOQ010000088.1:0-7665 GCA_045655105.1 Alphaproteobacteria bacterium
GATATAACCTTTTGAAAAATATATAATTTTAATTAAAATAAGCTAATCTCTATCATTTGTTTTTGATTTTTTAGTTGGTTGAGCACTTTTAATCCCTAATGAGATTAAAAGTTTTTGAATCATTTTCTTTTCTTCTTTTTCTTTCGTTTCAGATAAAATAACATCATACATTGTTCGTTTAGGATTTTTTAGTTCTTGATGAACGGGAAAGCCAAATTCTTTTAACAGGGCAAGCATTTGAACTTTTTTAAATGTTATTACATCTGATTTTTCAATTTGATGCAAAATCCCCTCGCCTTTTTTGTTTTGAATCTTCATATCGGCTCCAGCGGATAACAAAATCTTTGTCATTTCCAAATCCGATTTTTCAATAGCTTTCATTAACGGGCTATCTCCTTCTTCATTGACCATATTAATATTAAATCCATGTTCAATAAAACGTTCTAAATGATGAACGTTTCCTTTTTCAATAATTGAAAAAATACGAGGATTCTTTTGTTCATTTTCAATGGCTTTTTTGATTATTCTTGCGATTTCATATTTTTCCTTTTGAATGGCATAATCCATTGCCGTTAACCCTTCTTTGCTTTTTTGGGTTAAATCAGCTCCTAAATCAATAAAATATTGAACCAAATTTTCATGCCCTTTAAATGAAGCAGCCATTAAAGGAGTTACCCCTTTCGTATCCGAAGCATTCACATCAATTCCAGACTCAATCATTGCCTGAACCATCTCTAAATTGCCACTTACAACCGCATTCAAAAAACGCTTAGGTAATTTTTTATATTTTTGATCTAAAACATCTTCTCCCATCACATCAATGAAATAATTTAATATATCAAAATGCGAGTGTTCAACCGCTATTTCAGCAGGCTTTAACCCTTTTTTATTTGTTTGGGACATACTGGCGCCTTTTTCAACCAACAAGCGAACCATATCTAAATTCCCTTGAGAAGAGGCAACCATTAGTGCCGTATTTCCCTCTTTATCCGCATGGGTGGTATCAGCTCCTTTTTCAAGAAGTAAATGAGCCATTTCTTTATATCCCAACAAAGAGGCCAACATCAAAGAATCCATTCCATTATTATTTTGATGGTGAATATCAGCATTCGCCTCTAATAATTTTGAAACAATTGACAAATCATTATTTTTCACAGCTAACAATAAAGCCGTTTCCCCTTCATAATTTGTTTTTTTTACATCTGCATTCGCTTGAAGAAGCAACTCAACACTTTTTAAATTTCCTTGAAATGTTGCGCAAATTAAAGGAGTGTATCCCATTTTATTTTGTTCATCAACCAAAGCACCTTTTTGAATTAATAATTTCAAAATATCATCTGATCCCCTCCAGGCCGCTTGCATCAAAGCTGAAATATCCATTTCGTCTTTTTGATTAACATCAACTCCAGACTCAATTAATAAAGATACTGCTGGAAGATTTTGAGCTTTAACTGCTTGATGTAATAACAATTCTCCATTTTCATCTGGTTGATTCAAATCTTTTTTTTGTTTGATTAATTGTTGAATTTTTTCAAGCATCATAACACTCCATTATATATAGATAATCTCTTATCTAAAAACTTATCATAAAAAACAAAAAGCATCAAGTTATGTTTTACAAAAAACGTTTGACATTCATTCTTATTTTATATACCCTCAGAAAAAACAAAGAGGTCCTTATGAATAAAACGCTTATATTTATCACAACATTTATCTTTTTTCTATTTTCATTTTGTGGCATATTCTGGTTACAATACAATAAGAATTTATCAAATAAAATTCTTAAAGAAACAAGAACCTTAGTTGAAAAAGGGGTGAAGGAAGTATCAACCCTTGCTGAAGAAAATCCAGTTATACTCAAAAAAATCAATTCATTACCTCTTCAAATTACATATTTTAGAACAAAAGGAAGAGATGTTTTGCAATACCATAACTTTGCTGGTGTTACTTTTAAAAATATATCCCCTCTTCTGTGTCATTTCATTATTAAAAACCAAAAACCTTTTCAAATGAGGTTTTTTGTAAACAATGAAGAAAAATTTTTTGGCTCAAGTAGCTCGATTTGTTTTAAAAAATTAAATAATGATATTCGTTTTTATTTTGAAATTTATAACTATTCCCCTTTTTATCATATGCAAGAACCACAACTTTGCTTATCAGATAAAGAATGTGATAATCCATCGTCATCTTGCGTAAATGGTTATTGCAAAAAGACAAACAAATAATCTTGAATGGCTTGACAAATTTCTTTCATTAAGTTACAAGAAACAAGTATCATTTATTTTTAGGCTAAGAAAATGAATTTAATTTTATTTAGATATATCTTAAAACATTTTTCATTGATTTTTTTCGCAACCTTGTTTTCTTTGGCTGTTATCATTATGTTATTTGATACAGTTGAATTATTGCGCATTGCTTCAAAACGCGAAAACATTGCTTTTTTGGATATTTTGGCTCTTGCCTTTTTAAAATCCCCTCAAATGATACATATCATCTTCCCGTTTATCGTTTTAATCTCGGGGATTATCTTCTTTTTAAAATACAGCGCTTCACTTGAACTTACTGTGATGCGTGCCGTTGGTTTTTCTGCTTGGAATTTTATGGTTCCTATTGTTACATTTGTTTTGCTTGTTGGCGTTTTTGATGTAACGATTTTTAGCCCATTTTCAGCTTTAACTGCCAAAAGATATGAACGCCTTGAAGAAAGAGTTGGCATAACTAAATCAACCCCTTTTTCATGGACAGAAAAAGGCCTTTGGCTAAGAGATGCGCAAGAAAATCAAACGGTTGTTGTTCGCGCTTCTCGTGTTCGTCAAGAAAAAGATCACGTTATTTTAGATAATATTTCCATTTTTGAGCTCGATGAAAAAGATCAACTTTTACGCCAAATTGAAGCAGAAAATGGCTTACTTTCAAATAATACATTAACCCTTCCAAATGCATTTATTATTGATCCAATTTTGGAAGATAGTTATTCAAAGCAAGTTGAAAGCCTTAAAACCAATATCTCATTAACACAAATTTTAGAACGTTTTGATGAGCCCAGAACAATGTCTTTCTGGCGCTTTCCAAAATTCATTGAGTTTTTAAAAGAATCAGGTTTTTCAACAACCGTTCACCAAATGTATTTTCATCAATTGATTGCTTATCCGATTACAATGCTTGCCATGCTTTTTATTGCGGCTGTTTTTTCTCTTCCAGCCACCATGCGACAAGGAAAAACATTGATTCGAATTGTTTTAGCCGTTTTAAGCGGGTTTATGCTTTATTCTTTAGGTCAAATTTCAGGCGTTGCAGGGTTAAGCCAAAACCTGCCCTTTTTCTTAGCTGCATGGGGGCCCGCCGTTATTGCAATTTTGCTATCCGTTTCTGCTTTATTGCATTTAGAAGATGGCTAAGTTTAATAAAAAAAATAATTCTTTTAGCATACAAAAAATCCCCATCTGTTAGACGGGGATTTTCTTTTATCACAAATCTTATCTGATTTTAATATGCAATTCTCTTAATTGCTTTTCTGTAACTTCAGCAGGAGCTTTCATCAATAAATCAAGCCCTTGTTGTGTGAGCGGGAATGCAATAACTTCTCTAATATAATCTTCATCTGTTAATAACATAACCAATCTATCAATACCAAAAGCACAACCACCGTGTGGAGGAGCGCCAAACTTAAATGCATTCAATAAGCCAGCAAATTTTTGTTCCACAACTTCAGGACCATATCCAGCAATTTCAAATGCTTTATACATTACATCTGGTCTATGGTTACGAATGGCTCCTGATAAAATTTCATATCCGTTACAAACCATATCAAATTGGTATGCCATAATTTCAAGCGGATTTTTATTTAACAAGGCGTCCATTTCACCTTGTGGCATTGAGAATGGGTTATGTGAAAATTCAACCGCACCTGTTTCTTCATTCAATTCATACATTGGGAAATCAACAATCCAACAGAATTTGAATGCGCCTTTTTCAATTAAATCAAGCTCTTGACCTAACATTGTTCGAACTTGACCAGTAAACTTAACAACTTTATCGCCTTTACCACAAACAAAGAAAACGCTATCTCCTTTTTGAGCGCCAGTGATTTCAATTAATTTTTGAATGCGTTCTTCATCTAAATTCTTGGCAATAGGTCCTTTATTTCCATCTTCAGCAAATGAAATATAACCCAAACCACCAAAACCTGCTTCTGCTGCAAAAGCATTCATTTTATCAAACCAACTGCGTGGACGAGATGCTGTATTTGGCGTTTTGATTGCGCGAACAAAGCCACCTTCGGCAACCTTTGAAGCAAACAATCCAAAACTTGATCCAGCAAAAACTTCAGAAACATCTTTAATAACAAGTGGGTTTCTTAAATCTGGCTTATCTGTTCCATATGTTAACATTGATTCCAAATAAGGAATATGGATAAATGGCGCTTGAGTGACTGCTGCAGTTGGAGCAAATTCTTCAAACAAACCTTGAATAATTGGTTCAACCGTTGCAAAAATTTCATCTTGCGTTACAAAAGACATTTCAATATCTAATTGATAGAATTCCCCTGGAGAACGATCGGCTCTTGCGTCTTCATCTCTGAAACAAGGGGCAACTTGGAAATAACGATCAAAACCAGAAACCATTAACAATTGTTTAAATTGTTGCGGAGCTTGAGGTAAAGCATAAAATTTTCCATGATGCAAACGAGATGGCACCAAGAAGTCACGAGCACCTTCTGGTGAAGAAGCCGTTAAAATTGGTGTTTGAAATTCGCTGAAACCAGCTTTCCACATTCTTTCTCTTACAGAACGAACAAAAGCATTTCTAAGCAAAATATTTGAATGAGGTTTTTCGCGTCTTAAATCCAAGAAACGATATGTTAATCTTTGTTCTTCAGATAAATCAGCTGTATCAGCAACAACTTGCATTGGCAAAACTTCTGCTTCAGATAAAACTTCAACAGATAAAACTTGAACTTCAATTTCCCCAGTTGACATTTTTGGGTTAATTGTTGATGGTTCTCTTAAAATAACTGTTCCATCAATTTTAACAACAGATTCTGGACGAACTTTTTCTAAAACAGGGAAACAATCACTTGATGTATCCAAAACACATTGTGTGATGCCGTAATTATCTCGAAGGTCAACGAATAATAAATTTCCATGATCTCGTTTACGATGAATCCAACCAGATAATCTAACTGTTTGACCTTTATTTTCGGCTCTTAACGCGCCACATGTATGTGTTCTGTATTGGTGCATAAATATTTCTCCTTTAAATAAACCAATTTAGCAGGAGATAAAATACAAAATTTCACACTAAAAAGCAAGGATTATTATCGTTTTTTTTAAATTAATGATAAAATAGGGTTTAAAAAGAGCTCCGTGCGATGCATCAAAAGATTCATATATGCTTCAACACCTGCCCAGCCTTTAATGGAATAGCAAAAAACAATCCCATATTTTAAACAGGTAATTCCTGGCAAAAAGCAAACTGTAAAAGGATAACCCGCAACTTTAAAATCCGTTTGTTTGGGGTGAATAGAAAGACAAGTAACAATAAAATTGTACCCTAAAAAAACACCCAGTAAAGAAATATAAAATTCTGGCAGATGCCCCATAATTCCTTTATATATCGGCATCAAAAGAACAATAAAAAACCAAAATGTTGGAAAGAAATAAGGCGCCAAAGCAATTAACCAATTCCCCTTCCCTTCAAATGAAAAAGAACCGCCCACATCTTGGTTTACATCCAACCCACGTGGTTTATGAAAAGTTAAAACCGCAAACAACATATGCGTTAACTCATGTTCCATAATCGCAAAAAAAGAACCTGCTAACATTGGCATAAACAAAAATAAAACGGCCGTTGCGCCAAAAGGAAGAAAAAATTCAAGCAAAACATCCGCATTTGTTAACTTTTGAATGGCAATTAAATCTGCATAAAATGAAGGAATAAAGAGGATCAGTGTTATAATTGCTATTGGCCATTTAATCAAATTAAAAAACAAATCAAATAAACGACTTACGCTTTTCATTGCTCCTCCTGATAAAAAAAGAATTGTTTTTTTTCTCTTCTTTGATACACTATATATAATTTTAATAAACAATGTAAAGGGGATTTTTTATGCAAGCACAGGTTTTTCTTTATTTTGCTGGCGCTGTCGGCATTATTTTAACACTTTTAATTTTAACACTCTGCCTTAAAGTTTTTTCAAGCAACAAAAAAAGTTCTTCTTTAAGTGCAGAGATTGAACGTTTAGAACGAATAAGTAGAGAAGATGCCAAAGCTCTTCGCCAAGAATTGGCTCAATCTCTTTTGCAATTTAATGATTCCATTCGCCAATCCGTTGAAACTCAACTTACAAAAATGACAACAGAAAATGCCGTTAAATTAGATCAGATGCGCGAAACCGTTGATGAAAAATTGCATGTCACTCTTGAAAAAAGACTAGGAGAATCTTTTTCCCAAGTTTCAGAACGCTTAGAAAAAGTTCATCAAGGCTTAGGAGAAATGCAGCTACTTGCTTCTGATGTCGGTGGATTAAAGCGCGTTCTCACCAATGTGAAAACTCGTGGAACTTGGGGTGAAGTTCAACTGGGGTCTTTATTGGAACAAATGCTTTCTCCCGATCAATTTGTTAAGAATGCCCATATTCAAGAAGGATCTGCAGAAGTTGTTGAATTTGCTGTTAAATTACCAGATGGCGACGTTTTAATTCCAATTGATTCAAAGTTTCCTATTGAAGATTATGAGCGATTAATTGAAGCTTCAGATAAAGGCGATACCAATCAAATTGATTTTGCCTCTAACGAGCTTGAAAAACGCATTAAATTAGAAGCAAAACGCATCTCTTCAAAATATATCTATCCCCCAAAAACAACGGATTTTGCCATTATGTTTTTGCCAACTGAAGGCCTTTATGCTGAAGTGATGAAGAAACCAGGATTATCTAGCGAAATTCAAACTAAATATCGCATTTCAATTGCTGGCCCATCAACATTAGGTGCCTTTTTAAACTCACTTCAGATGGGATTTAGATCTTTTGCCATTCAAAAACGTTCTGGCGAGGTTTGGAAAACATTAAGTGAAGTAAAAACAGAATTTGAAAAATATTTAACTTGGATTGAAAAGGTTAAACGTAATTTAGAACAAGCTTATAAAACCATTGATGAAGCAGATACAAGAACAAGAGCTGTTGCCAGAAAACTAAGAGGGGTTACGGAAAATTCCAATACTGAAATTGATGGTGGCGAACTTAATATTCAAAGTCTTCCGCAATCTCTTATCGAAACCCAAGAAAGCGCTTAAAAAATAAAATATAAATTATATTAATAGGTTAATAAAAATTCTTAAACTAATGCATTAACAAAAAGCCCTCTTTCATGAGGGCTTTTTGTTATTTCCTTTCACTTAAAACTTCATTTCTAAACGGATCATACCTGAATGATCCTGATACTCTTTCCTAAACGATCCATTATATTCAAGCTTCAATGTTGTTCGATCATTAAGTTTGGCTTCAATGCCTGTTGAGATGCCAACACTCAAGCGATCCAATGCTTCAGAGTTCACGGTATAGCTCGCACCATTAGCAAGCGTGTTGAGTGCTGATACGTCATCACTGATCACATCATACCCAACGTTAATGCCAACACTTGGGCGAATTTTGCCCAAATCCCAAGC
>JAZOOQ010000089.1:0-2115 GCA_045655105.1 Alphaproteobacteria bacterium
TAATTGATTTATAATGATTATTTTTTATTAAAAAATTGCATAAAAATTGGTAAAAAATGCTTTTTTTATGTTTTTATCCGAAAAAAACATCTTAAAATTGAAGCAAAAAACAGCCTTTTTTATGCATCATTTTTATGCTAAAAAACCAGCAAATTTAACGACCGTTAAATTTCCTTTCTTTTCATCTTAAACAGTTAACAAAAGGAAAAAGCTATGTAGATATTTTTCATTTTATTTAAAGGAGGCATCCCATGACAAATTATTCAAGAACCACATTAAGAGAGCTTAAAAAACGTTACTTAAATATTCTTAAAAAATGCCTCCTCGCGAATTTAATGGCTTTTTCTTTATTTGCAATAGCAAACACATCTTTTGCTGAAGAATTGCCAGATATTTACGAAAAACGATCTTATTGGTATGCTTTATTTTCTGCAGGAAACAATGACGAACTAAATATTACAGCAAATGAATTTTATGCCGAAAACACACACACTTACGAATATAAAGCAAATGCTATTCGAAATATTCATAGTGGAAAAATAAATATTACAGCAAATAAATTGACAGCAATTAGTCATTCTACACTTTATGGAGCATCGGCTGTTTGGTCTGGCAGTACTGAACCAATGTATTTAAAAGCTAAAGAAATTTATATATTAGGTTACGGTGATAAAGGTGTGTTTGCAACATCTGGAGAAGGAACCAGACCTATAATCATTATTGATACACGCAATCATGAAAATGGCACTGTAACAGTTGAAACTAAAAATTATCAAACAGTTCAAAGTGAAGGTTTTATTTCAATTTTTTCAGATACAGTAAATATTAATAATTTTTATTCAGGCACAGATAGACCTAGCATGGTTGCTGCTCGTGCTGTTTATGGTGGAAAATTGCTTATAGATGCAAAACATATAAATATTATGGGACAAATAGCAGCCACAGCTAGCTATGGTTCAACTCTTGATTTAATAGTTGGGAATGTTTTGAATATACAAGGAGAATTAGGAGGGAATCACTTCACTGGAAAAATAGATGGAGAAAGTTCACTATCTATACATGCCAAAGAGGGAGCAGAAATAAATATAAATGGAGAAATTATCCTTGATGATAAATATGAAAAAAATACTATTACTTTAACAATGGAAAAAGATTCTGTTATCAATACTTTTGGAAACGTCAATAAATCAGAAATAGTAACATTATCAGATGATGTTGGCTCTTTAGGAAGTAAAATAATAATGAGTTTAAATGAATCTAAATGGACTATTGGAGGGCAAGAATCTAGATTAAATCTTCTTAACTCAAATCATGGCATTGTTGATTTAACAAAAACAACAAAAGAGTCTATTGTTCAAATTGATGAATTAGAAGGCGAAGGAACAACCTTTAAAGTGGCAGGTGAAGGAGCGGCCAAAACAACCATTGGGAATAATAAATCCAAAAAGTTAACAGTTTCAGCCACCGGTGAATTCAATGATCAAGTGAATGATGCCAATAAATTAGCCACTTCTCTTGCATCAGTTTTAACCATTCAAGAAGGGAAAACAGATTTAGCTCTTGCAGCTGAAGAAGGGAAAATTGCAAGGCCAATGACGGCTGAAGTTAAAGATGGCGTTGTTCAAAATGTTCGAGTTTCAGGGAATGGGGTCACAGAATCAGTTAAAGACGTGATGGGACTTCAAGTTTTGTCATTTAGAAATCAAATTAACGACGTTCAAAAACGCATGGGGGATTTGCGCCTTGATGAAAATACCAAAGGCACATGGGTCAGAGCGTTTGGTGGCGATGTCAAATTCGGCGATATGGGGCTTAAGAATAAATATAACACCATTCAAGCTGGCGCCGATTTCAAAAAAGGCAACGCTTATTTTGGTGTCATGGCAAGTTTAACCAAAGGCGATTCCAAAATGAATCGAGGCACGGGCGAAGATAAAACCTATGGCATGGGCGTTTATGCTGGATACATGATGGATAATGGTTGGTATGTGGATGCCACAGCCAAACAAATGCATCTTCAAAATAAATTTAAAGCTCAATATACAACGGGCGAAGTTTCAAGAGGAAGTTATAAAACATGGGGCACCAGCGTTTCTTTAGAAGCTGGTAAACGCA
>JAZOOQ010000090.1:0-26304 GCA_045655105.1 Alphaproteobacteria bacterium
AATTTAACTTTATTTAAGTGGGATCATTTTTGGGGTGGGTTATGGCCGTTATCCACCTTATCTATCATTTATTTTGAAAGTATCACAAGCTCATATGCTCTTGCAACGGCTGTTTTTGCGCTTTCTTCATTAGTAACAACATTTATGGAAATTCCTGTTGGGATTTTTTCGGATCATAAAGGCAGAAGAAAAACGCTTTTGTGGTCGCCCATTTTAGTTTTTATCACTTTTTTATGTTGGGCACTTGCGGGGGAATTTTCTTGCGCATGGTTATTATTTTTAGGTTCTGTTTGTTGGGGAACAAGTGGGGCAATTGCTTCGGGAACGCAAGAAGCGCTTGTTTATGAAACAATGGAAGAATTAAAAGAACAGGGGGATTTTAATGTTCAATATGCTAGAAATGGAGGGTGGAATCAAGTTGGGTTAGCATTAAGTGCGATTATCGGCGCTTTTGTTGCATACTTTTATTCTCTTCAAGTGTTGGCATGGGTGAGCATTTTTCCTGTGCTCATTCAAATAGGGGTGATTTATTGCTTTGTTGAGCCAAAACGAATCAGAGGAAATGAACGAGTTAATTCTTATAAACACTTTTTAATTGCTTTTAGACGATTGCGCCGGAATAAAAGGCTTCGTTTCTTTGCCTGCATTCAATTAATTGATAATGCGTTTGGAATGGCTTCTTTTCGGTTTGAAAGCGCTTATTATCAGCTTTTTGTTGCCGACTGGCTGATTAATATGGCAAGGTTTTTAAAACAGCTTTGCGGAATTGTCAGCTTTTTTATTGTTCCTTATATCAGAAAGATTGGAATGATTCGGCTTTTCTTTTTTTCAATGATTGGAAATGTGTTTGTTCGTGGGTTGGGCGTTCTTTTAAGCAATGTTTTTACGCCATTTATCATGTCGAGTGTTAATCTTTTTTATGGAACGGCAAGAACGGCAAATGCGGATATTATGCAAAAAGAATTTTCGCCCAATCAACGCGCAACGATGCAATCGATTATTTCTTTTTTATCTGGTATTTTGCTGGCTATTGTTATGGTTTTATTCGGTGTTTTGGGAGATTTGTTTGGGCCAACTGTTGCCATTGTTTTAGGGATTTTAGTTAAATTTTTAATTTTAATTATTTCAGGGTTGCTTTTTAAAAAAGTTTATAAAAAAGCATAAAAAGGGGAGGAAAGGGATGAAAAATTTAATTAAACCAAAAGCGTTAAAAGCAGGGGATTTGGTTGCCACTGTTTCTCTTTCATGGGGTGGGGCAAGCACTTTTCCTCACCGATATGAACAATCAAAAAAGCAGTTTGAAAGGAATTTGATGTTGACATCCCGATTGTAACCAATATGGATTTTGGGCACACTGTGCCACAAGTTATTTTGCCTTATGGGGCATTATGTGAAATTGATCCTGTAAATAAAAAGGTTTCGATTTTGGAAAGCGCTGTTGAATAAGTGGACTATAAATTTACCCAGTTTTCAATATGTTGTTTTAAAATATTCAGATGGCCGATTTGTCTATCCGGCGTTTTATTGCCATGACTATCGCATCCACCGCTGACAAAAAGAGCATTGGTTTTTGCATAATCAAGCAGTAACTTTTGTTGCTCTTTTGTAGCAGATGGGTGAAAGCATTCAATCCCATCTAGCTCTTTTTGGGCGCGAAACTCATTGATAAATTGAATTGTATTCGTAAAACGATATTCAAAAGGATGCGCTAAAAAAGCAAGCCCACCTGCTTGATGAATGGTATCAATCACGTCTTTAAAGTTGGGTTCGCCATCTTCTTTGGCAACAACGCAATAATCACTTTCGGGATTGAGAAGGCCTTTGCGGATAAAAGCATTTAAGCTGTTGGCAAGTTCCCCTAAAACAGGGATATTTTCGGGATGTTTCATCAGCTCATTATAAATATAAACGGAAATATAATCATTTTCGGGGATTTCTTGATACAAAATAGATTTATCATAAATCAGCTTATTTTTATCGCAAGCTTCAATCAGTTTTTGACGGACTTTTTCTTGAAGAAGTTGGCGACGCTCTTTTGAAAAGAATTTTTGATTCCAGTTATCTATCACTTCGGTATTTTTGATTTTATAGGCTAAAATTTCAATTTTTTTGTTTTGAAAAAAAGCATCCATTTCAAGCCCTTTAATGATTTTTCCGCTAAAAAGATTTTGATGAAGGGCAGGGTCATCATATTGTTTGATAGTATTATGATCTGTGAGTGAGATATATTTCAGGCCTTTGCTCTCGCAAGTTTTTAAATTTTCTTCAATGGTTTTATCGCCGTCTGAATAAATGGAATGCATGTGTAAATCAATCATGATATAGCCCTTTTTATTTGATTTTTGAATCATTCTACGGCAATTTTAAAAGATAGGCAAGAGGGGAGGTAAAAAGAAAATTTTGTTAAACAAAACCGCATACGCCCGTCTGCTTTTTTTAGGACTCTTGAACCTGCTTTCTCCGGCGGTTTGAACCCCATGTTGATTAGATATAAAAAAAACCGCCAAATGGTGGTCTTTTTCAATTCCGACTAAGTTTAAATCATCAGATGGCAGAGCATCTTTGATTTTAACAAGTCTCATTGCTTTACGCAGAAAAACAGTTCCCCAAACTGTTTTTCTTTGCGCAGTGGTCGAAACGAGAGGATTTTGCTATGGCTTCGCCTTCGCTGTCCTTGAAAAATTTTGTTAAACAAAACCGGCATACTTCCGTCTGCCTTTTTTCGGCGGTTGAACCTCCTTTTCCGGAGGTTCGAATAATCCCTTTACACGGACATAAATAAAAGCCCACTTCAAGAGCGAGCTTTTATTTATATCTGGTCGAAACGAGAGGATTCGAACCTCCGGCCCCTACGTCCCGAACGTAGTGCTCTACCAGGCTGAGCTACGTTTCGATTATGATATGCGTGTTTTACTCTTTTTGATTTATCCTGTCAAGCCGTTTTTCTTTGTTTCTTGACAATTTATTGATTTTATGATATAATATTTGGGCTTTAATGGAGGGTTTTTTATGAAAAATTTAATTTTATTTACAACGATTTCTCTTTTTTCTTTTTCTTGCCTTGCTGGCCCAAGAGCATATATTGCACCAAGAATTGGTTTAAGTGATGTGCGCGAAACGGCTTTGAAAGATCATCATGAGGCTGGGTTTGCTCCCGGGGTTGCTTTTGGTTTGATGTATGGTCCTTTGCGAGGGGAAGTTGAATATACGCATATTGCTGAAACAGATATTGAAAAAGAAGGGGAACGTGATGTTTTAAATGCCAAGTTTAACCGCGTGATGGCGAATGGATATGTTGATTTGCGCATGTCTTATTATGTTCGCCCCTATATCATGGCAGGTGTTGGTGTGGCGCATCATAATGTTTCATACAAACAAGAAGATTTTTCAGGTTCAAACTTTGCTTGGAATGCTGGGGCTGGGGTTGGATTTCATTTAAATCGCAACTTAGCATTTGATGTTGGCGTGAAATATATTGATTTAGGTGATGTTAAACTTGAAAAAGAAGAAAAAGATTTTTCATTTGACGCAGTTGAAACCCATGCTGGTTTAAGATTTATGTTTTAATGAAAAAAAGCCAAAAAAATGCCCCGTAAAAAAAACGGGGCTTTTTTATTGCTTTTATCGTTATTTAATCACGATGCTGACCAATTTGTTTGGCACATAGATTGTTTTAACGATTTCATGACCATCAGTGTAAGCAGTTACTTCTTTTAAGGCCATTTCTTCGATGGTTTCTTTCGCAGTATCTGGTGAAACTTCAAGTTTTGCACGCACTTTTCCGTTCACTTGAACAACAATCACTTTATCTTTATTTTGAAGCACTTGTTCATCAAAAGCTGGCCATTGTTCTTTAAAGACAGATTCTTGATGACCTAAAGATTCCCAAAGTTCTTCGCTAAAGTGTGGCGCAAATGGAGCCAAAACAGTTACAAATGAATCTAAACATTCTTTTAAGAAAGCTTTATTGATTGGACCTTGCATATATTGATTTAAGGCGTTTAAATATTCCATAATTCTGGCTAAAGAAGTGTTAAATTGGAATAAATCAACATCATGCGTAATGGCTTTAATGGAAGCATGGCGCACATAGTTTAAATCTTTTTCAGCTTTGCCCATTTCGGTTGTTTCGCCTTGAGCTTCTTCAAATTTTTCAAACAAGGCTTCGATACGCTTTGTGAATCTTGCAATAGCTTCAATGCCAGCATCGCTCCATGGACCACCTTCTGTATAAGCAAATGCAAATTCAAGATACATACGCAACACATCTGACCCAAATTTTTGAATATAACCATCTGGATTAATTGTGTTTCCTTTAGATTTGCTCATTTTTTGACCATCTGGGCCCAAAATCATACCTTGGTGAACCAATGATTTGAATGGTTCATCAAAATTTAAATAGCCCATGTCGCGCAAAGCTTTTGTGAAAAATCTGGCATAAAGCAAGTGCATGGTTGCATGTTCTTGACCGCCCACATATTTATCAACTGGAAGCATTTGGTTGATTTTTTCTTTATTAAAGGCTTCTTGATCGTTTTTATTATCAGGGAAACGCAAGAAATACCAAGAAGAATCAACAAATGTATCCATTGTGTCTGGATCGCGTTGCGCTTTGGCGCCACATTTTGGACAGGTGACATTCATAAATTCTTCTGAACGAGCGAGTGGAGATTTGCCATCTGGTCTGAATTCCACATTATATGGCAATTTAACAGGCAAATCTTTTTCTGGAACAGCCACAGCACCGCATTTTTCGCAATGGATCACTGGAATTGGTGCGCCCCAATAGCGTTGTCTTGAAATCAACCAATCGCGCAAACGGAACATGGTTGTGAGCTTGCCTTTTTCATCTTTTGCAAGTTTTTCAACGATTTTAACAATGGCTTCTTTTGTTGAAAGACCCGTAAATTCAGCGCTATCTGTTAAAATGCCATGTTCGCAAAATGGAAGAGGTTGCGCTTCATTATTCTTATCATTAATCACGCGTTTGATTGGCAAATTATATTTGGTTGCAAAATCAAAGTCGCGTTCATCATGAGCAGGAACAGCCATCACAAAGCCCGTGCCATAGGAAGCGATCACATAGTCTGCCACCCAAACAGGAACTTTTTCGCCATTAACTGGGTTTGTGGCATAAGAACCAGTGAACACACCAGTACGTTCGCGTTCTGTTGATAAACGATCAATTTCTTTCACTTTGGCGGCTTGTTCTAAATAAGCTTCAACAGCTTGTTTATATTCTGGTTTTGTTAAAGAGGTAACGGCTTCATGTTCTGGCGCAATCACAACATAGCTTAAGCCGAATAAAGTATCTGCTCTGGTTGTGAACGCTTCTAATTCAAGACCGATATCAATTTCAAATTTTAACAAAGAACCCGTTGATTTACCAATCCAGTTTTTTTGAATTTTTTTGGTTTTTTCTGGCCAATCAAGAGAATCAATATCTTTTAAAAGTTCGTCAGCATATTCTGTGATCTTAAAGAACCATTGTTTCATTTTGCGTTGCGAAACTTCGGATTTGCATCGTTCGCATTTGCCATCAACAACTTGTTCATTGGCCAAAACCGTTTGACAGCTTGGACACCAGTTTACAGGCGCATCTTTTTGATAGGCCAAGCCTTTTTCATAAAGTTTTAAGAAAATCCATTGTGTCCATTTATAATATTCTTCATCACAAGTGGAAAGGAAATAACTTAAATCATAGCTTCCACCCAAGTTTTTATATTGTTCAAGCATGGTTTTAATGCTGGCATTTGTGGAATCTTTTGGATGGATGCCTGTTTTAATGGCATAGTTTTCAGCTGGCAACCCAAAAGCATCAAATCCTTGAGGGTGAAATACATTGAATCCTTGCATTTTTTTGAAACGGGCCCATGTATCCGTTACCCCATAGTTATACCAGTGACCGCAGTGTAGATTGGCAGCAGATGGATAAGAAAACATTTCTAAACAATAGAGTTTTTTATCCATTTTTGATTCATCAAAGCGGTATAACCCTTCTTTTTCCCATTTGGCTTGCCATTTTTCATCAACACTTTTTGAATATTTCATAAGACCTCTCGTTTTGATAAGTTAAATTTAAATTTTTTGTTTTATTTTTGGTTATCATAGGATAAAACCCGTTAAAAGTCAAAGATAAAAAATTATTTTTCTTTATCCTTTGCTTAAAATCTTTTTAAGGTATTTCCCAGTGTAACTTCTTGGTTCCTCAGCCACTTCTTCAGGCGTTCCCGTTGCAACAACTTCGCCACCACCATCTCCACCTTCTGGCCCCATATCAATGATATAGTCAGCTGTTTTGATCACATCTAAATTATGTTCAATCACAACAACGGTGTTGCCTTGTTCCACAAGGGCATGCAAAACTTCCAATAATTTTTGAACATCAGCAAAATGAAGCCCCGTTGTTGGTTCATCTAAAATATAAAGGGTTTTGCCCGTGCTTTTTCTTGCCAATTCTTTTGAAAGTTTAATGCGTTGCGCTTCGCCGCCAGACAAAGTGACCGCTGACTGGCCCAGCGAAATATAGCCCAAGCCAACTTTTTTTAAAAGAGCGCATTTATCTTTAATTGAAGGGATATGATCAAAGAATTCGGAAGCTTCATCCACCGTCATTTCAAGCACATCTGCAATTGATTTATCTTTATAGGTGATTTCCAGCGTTTCTTTATTATATCTTTTTCCTTTACAAGTATCACAAGCCACATAAACATCAGGCAAGAAGTGCATTTCAATTTTAATTACCCCATCGCCAGAGCATGACTCACAGCGCCCACCTTTCACATTGAAGGAAAAACGACCGGCTTTATACCCTCTAACCTTTGCTTCAGGAAGCCCAGCAAACCAATCTCTAATGGTGGAAAACATGCCCGTATAAGTGGCGGGATTAGAACGCGGTGTTCTTCCAATAGGGCTTTGATCAATATCGATAATTTTATCAATATAGCCCATGCCTTGAATGCGCGTGTATGGCCCAGGGGTATCACTTGAATGATTTAAAAGTTTGTTTAAGCCTTTATAAAGCGTTTCAATCACAAGAGAGGATTTGCCACCCCCTGAAACGCCGGTGACACAAGTGAATGTTCCTAAAGGAATTTTAACATCAACATTTTTTAAATTATTCACCGAAGCGCCATGAATTTCAATGAATTTGCCGTTGCCTTTTCGCCTTGTTTTAGGAATGATGATTTTGCGCATGCCAGATAAGAATTGCCCCGTGGTTGAAATGGGGTTATCCATGATTTCTTTTGGCGTTCCTTGGGCCACAATATGGCCACCATGTCGCCCAGCTTCTGGCCCAATGTCAAGCACATAGTCGGCGGCTTTAATGGCATCTTCATCATGCTCAACAACAATCACCGTGTTGCCAAGGTTTTTAAGATGAATAAGCGTTTCCAATAACTTATCGTTATCGCGTTGATGAAGCCCGATGGAGGGTTCATCTAAAACATAAAGAACGCCCGTTAATCCAGAGCCGATTTGGCTGGCAAGGCGAATGCGTTGAGATTCACCGCCAGAAAGCGTTCCACTCATACGATCAAGCGATAAATAGCCAAGGCCAACGTTGTTTAAGAATGAGAGCCGATCATTAATTTCTTTTAAAATTCTTGTGGCAATGGCTTGCTTTTGAGGAGACAGATTTTCATAAATTTTTGAAAACCAGTCTTTGGCTTCTTGAATGGAAGTATGCGTTGCTTCAGAAATGTTTTTGCCCATAATTTTAACGGCAAGAGCTTCTTCACGCAAGCGTTGGCCATGGCAATTTTCACACACAGAGTTTGATTGATATTTGGAAAGTTCTTCACGCATCCAGTCTGAGCTTGTTTCCATAAAACGACGTTCCATGTTGGGGATCACGCCTTCAAAGGTGCGCACTTTTCCTTTCATGCCATATAAAATGCCATGTTTCACTTCTTCTGGTAATTTCACCCAAGGGGTATCTATATCCACTTGAACATTTTGAAGCATGGTTTTTAAAATGGTATCATACCATTGAAACATTTCGCCATTTCCATTGCTCCATGGCTTAATGGCGCCTTGGCGAATGGATTTCATTGGATCGGGGATCACTTTTTCTGGATCAATATAAAGTTTAAAACCAAGACCAGCGCAAACAGGGCAGGCGCCTTGCGGATTATTAAATGAAAATAATGAAGGTTCTAAATCTTTAATGGTGAAACCACTAACAGGGCAAGAAAATTTTTCAGAATAAAGCTTTTCTTCTTTGGTATCATTATTTTGAACAACAATTAATCCATCAGCAAGGAGCAACGCTTTTTCAACAGATTGCGCTAATCTTGATTCAATGCCTTCTTTGATCACAATGCGATCGACCACAACGCTGATGGTTTGTTTTTTGTTTTTATCTAATTCAGGGGTTTCTTCAATCGGATACATTTGCCCGTTAATTTGAAGGCGGGCGAACCCTTTTTTTTGCCATTCAGCAATTTCTTTTTTATATTCGCCTTTTCGATCCCTGACAACGGGGGATAAAATTAAAAGTTTTGAGCCTTCTGGTTCTTTTAAAATGGTTTCAGTGATTTGAGAGGCGCTTTGCGCTTCAATTGGCAAACCCGTTGCAGGAGAATATGGCGTTCCAACTCTGGCCCATAAAAGGCGCATGTAATCATAAATTTCTGTGATTGTGCCAACCGTTGATCTTGGGTTTTTAGCCGTTGTTTTTTGTTCAATTGAAATGGCAGGAGAAAGCCCTTCAATTGAATCCACATCTGGTTTTTTCATCAAATCCAAAAATTGGCGCGCATAAGCTGATAAACTTTCCACATAGCGGCGTTGCCCTTCGGCATAGATGGTATCAAATGCCAAAGAGGATTTGCCAGAGCCAGAAAGCCCCGTGATCACAACCAATTGGTTTTTAGGAATATCCACATCAATATTTTTAAGATTATGCTCTTTTGCACCGCGAATGGAAATGAATTTTTGCATTTTCTTTCTCCTAAAAAAATAATGGTGGTTTATTATACCTAAATTTTATATAAAATTCAAATACTTTTTTAAACCTATTCTTTTTGTCTGGTTTGCTTTTCTTGGAAAGGATTTCGATTGCCTGTATAATATTTTTTAATTGGGCCTAAAATTCTTTCACAAGCATGCAATTGCTTGAGTTCATGAATTTTTTTTGGGTTTGCTCCTAATTGAATGAGTTCATCTTGAATCATTTTAAGGCAAAAAGCTAAACTTGATTTATAAATGCCCACTTTTAAGCCCCATGTTTTATCTCTATTATATCCAAAAACAGGGATCACTCTTCTTGAACGATCTGGGAAATATTGGCGATAGGCTCTGTTTTTAGATAGTTTAAAAAGATCAATCACTTTAGATTCATTTTTATCTGGAACTTGAAGAGCTTGACAAATGCTTTTAATATCAATAACTTCAGGCAATTTTTCTAACATGGATAAATGAATTAATCGATCAACATCTAAGTTTGAAAGACCTAATTTATCTTTTGTTTTATTTAAAAGAACGGGCAGGGCGGCTGTCATCACCTTGATGGGATTTTTTTTGGCCGGTGTGTGAACAAACATATTTAATTTTTTCAACCCACCATCTTTTTGAACGAGATGAAATGTATCTTTTAAATGCTCTGATAAAACGGCATTAAATTCTTTTTCTGAAAGAGGGGAAAAGCTATGAAGATATAAATCTTTTAAAGACCATAAGCTATCAGGTTGAGAAAAGCCCATTTTCTTTTCGTTTAAAATGCCGTTTAATGTTTGAAAGGAAACGCCCATATCAAGCAATTTTTGCAAATGAGCGTTCACAAAATCTGGCACTGCTTTTTCATAAATATATAAAGTTTCTTCTGAAGAAAAGCTTTTATAATATAAAAACACAGGCGCTTTAATTTCTTTTTTAGGCCCTATTTTTAACATAAACGTATCATTTAAGCCGTTTTCAACAATAAACTTTTTAAGGCCTGGAATAAAATCAGTTGCTTTACCAAGTTTTTGCGCCAATTGGTTCACAAGCAGGCAAGGGAATTTAGCTGGCGTTGTTGATTCAATAGGGGATTTTGTTTTTTTCTGTACAAAAATGGGATTAAGCCCATGCATCAATAAAAAGTCTTTATTTTCTTGGACAAAGCTTTTAATTTTATCTTGCTTTAAGCAGATAACTTCTTGCATATTATCTGTTTTAGCTTTGATAAAAATTGGGTTTTCCCCTTCAAAATCCTTTTTAAAGAACAGGGGAGCGGTGTTTAAAAACCAATGCATAAAGCTATCTGAAGATTGTGTATCTTTTGAAAAAGAGGAAAGCTCAATCATATCTTTATTAATATCAGGTAAGGGATTGTTATGAACTGATTTTTGAATCACAGCATCACTCATGCCAAATGTTTTTCCCCATTTTTCCAATAAGTGTGGGATATTTTCTCTTCGAACAGCAAGATACTGTCTGCTTGCAATTGAGATAAAAAACATTAAAGGTTTTTTTAAGCCTGATTCATCAATCACTTCTTCTTTTAAAAGCCCTTCAATGACTTTTCTTGGTAAAAGATGATATTTAAATTTGAAGCTTCGGCCCATTAACGGCGTGATTAAATGATGCAAAGCATAAATTTCTTCTGTTTTAGGTTGATATTTAAACCGGTTGAGAACAAAATTAATTCTTTCATTTGATATGCCCATTTGGTTAAGCGAAAGTTTATGCGTTGTTAAAAAATAATTTAATGCTTTTTCAACCAAATAAAGCGTTAATTTATTTTTGGAATTCAGCGCAATTTTAAAGCAAGGTTCTGAACGCGTATATGTTTCATCTAAACAGTTATCCGTGATAAATTTTAATAAGTCTGGACAGTCATCTTTTGAAACACCAAGCCAACGATGCAATTCAGCAATTGGCATATATGTGTTTGGTGCCTTTTCAAAATCACTTAAAGAAACTTTTTTTGATTCAATTAATTTTAATGTATACGCAGCAGAAGCCATAATTTTTCCTTTTAAACTTTTTGATGAATATTATTATGAATTGGGTTCATTGATTGAGATGAAATTTTTTCTTTGATGTTCGCTGTTTGAAAATCAAAAGACTCTGGATGATCTAACACTTGTTGAGCCGTGGATTTTTTTAAGCCTAACAGTTGAAGAAGCAAGAAGTTTCTTTTAACAAAATTTCTGATTTCAGAAGCATAAAGATAGATTTCTGTTTCTTTGTTTTTGTTTTGAAATAAAAGAAGACTTGGGTTTTTGCCATAAAATTCGTCTTTAAAATCCGTTTGAGCTTTTTGATGAATATAATCAACAAGGCTTAACGGTGTGTTTGTTTTAATTGCAAATTCTTTGAGTGTGATAAAAGTTGCTGAGGGCACTTGAGGGGAAGGGGTATGCATTAGTTTGATCCTCTTTGTCTGTTTGTTGGATGCGTGTTTAAATACACCAATTTCTTTAATTTTTGATGAGTGATTTTATTATGGATATACCAAGGTTCTTTTTGAATTTTTTGAACAAATTGTTCAATTTTTTCTTTTTTAAACCCAAGGGCTTGAAGGTCATTTTTTCTTGCAAGTAAAAAAGCGGGTAAGCAAAGTTCATCTGCATATAAAGTCATTTGCCCGCTGATCGTATAAGCAAAAGAAAAAACAGGATGGGATTTGTTATCAATTTGAACTTTATCATGTATAAAATATTTTTTAACAGCATTTGCTAAAAATTCTGTTCGTCTGGTGGTCATGCCTAAAAGTTCGGTTAATGTTGTTAACGTGATATAAGAGTCTTTCTTTTGATGAAGTGGTTTATCAAAGAAAATAGATTCAGCAACAATTTTTTTAATTTTAAAGGCGTTGGCATATTTTTGAACAAATTGCTTTAAAGCCTTTTTATCAATGGCATAATCGCCAAAACCATGACGTTTGCCACGCATAAATTGAAACATTGGTTTTAAAGAGCCTGTTTCATCTTGATAGATATCTTCTAAACAATTTTTAAGGATATATTCTTTAAAATTTTTATCATCAATATGCAAATGTTCTTTTAAATTATTTAAATAAATGAAATCATCTGAAATCAGAGGGTATTCTTTTTCGCCAGAAATGTGCTCAATCATTTCTTTTTTAAATCCAATTTTAACAAGCTCTTCTTTATGATTTTTTAAGAAAGAGTGAAAGGCTTGCTCGTTTTTAAGCGCATACAAGAAAGAGCGCTGACTTTTGCAACAAATAAAAGATTTTTCTGTTATATCTTCTTTTGAAGCAAAGGTTTCTGTTTCAATGCATCTTTTTAAAAGGGCAAACAAGGGCTTGGATCTTGCATAATCTGATTTTAAACGCGCAGCAACATCTTTAAAAGTTAACATTTCTGGTGTTCTTTTTTTGAAAGGGGCTTCGCTTATTAAATTTTCAAGTATTTGTTGGTTAATCCCTAATTTTAAAAGGTTTTCTTTATTCATTTGAAATAAAAGGGGGATATTTTCTTTTTTCACAAACAAGGTGTTTTTATAATTTAACAAAAGCGGTTCCTTATTTGGAGTTTGATTTTGAGCTGTTTTTTCAATTAAAGTCATTATTTTTTCTTGCATTTCTTTTATTGAAGAAAGCTTTTTAACAAGAGTGCTGACTTGTTTAAAATTCTTTAAAAAATCTTTTTTATCAGGCATTTGAGCAATTACGTCAGCCATAAAGAATCCCATTTGAACCAATTCTTTATGATGTTTTTTAATAAAAGAGGGTAAGCCTTTTTTATGAATGTTTATATAAAAACAAGATCCATGTTTAACGCTAGTAAATAAGCGAACGGTTTTTAAAGCGCCTCTTTCATCTTGAAGTTCAAAGGTTTCATCAAGATAATTTTGAATGAATTGAAAAAGTTCTTTTTCTTTATTGTTTTTGCCAAGCATCAATGAAAAACCGCGTAATGAAATAAAGTCATGTTCTTGATCGAATTCAAGAGCTTTTTCTTTAAGATGCGTTTGATATTTCTTTAAAAAGAAGGGCAGGGCTTCTTTAACTAAATAAACGGCACTGCGCCCACGCACTGAGGGGGAGAAACAAAACATATTTTTTTGAATTTGAGTACCAGTTGATTCATCTACAGCTGGATAAGTGGCTGTTAAATAAGTATCTTTAATATATTTTGTTAATAAACAAGTCACTCGAGGGTTATTTGTGAATTTGGTTGCAATTTTGCCAATTAAAAGAATGTTATCTTTTTCTTTTGTTTTTTCATCAACGGAAAGGGAAGGGATGATATTTAAAAGGGCATAGATGCGTTCTCTTTCAACGCCAAGTTCAATTAGATTTTCTTGATGTTTTTTTAAAAAAGGTAAGAGGGCTTTATTATAAATATAAAGGCCGAATTTTTTGCCTTCTTTTGTGCCATAATGAAAAATACGAACAGGGCGTTTTTCATTGTTTGGAAATAAAATAGAAATTGTTTCATTGAGCGCATTTTTTTGAATATACGCTTCAATAATTTGATTAAATTTTGATGTTTTATGCAGTAAAAGACAAAGTTCTTTAATGCTCGTAAAATTTTGGTTTAAATCAACAATATTCTTTTTCATTTTTGGCTCGTTATTTGATTATTCTTTTGTATGATTTTGTTGCATACGGGCGCGTTCGTTAAATTTATCTTGGCGTATACGGCGTTGGTTCACAAATTCTTGATGAAAGTTTGGCGTTAAATTTGCTTTTGAATATGCCTCGCGAAGGTCTTTGCTCGAAAAACCTAACTCAGCTAATTCAAAGGCATGTGTTGAGATGAAGTTTTTAATGGCTTTTGCCTCAATCATTAAGGAGATTTTACCACTTTGGCTCATGGCATAAACAAAAGAATCTTCTTCTTGATTTGTTTTTGGGTTTAAATATTTTTCATCTTGACAGTTTTTTTCAATAAAGTTTTGAATTTTGGGGTATAAATGACGGGGTTTCCCCAAAAATTCAGCAAGGTTTTCCATGCTTAACATGGTGTCTGTTCGAATTAAAATTGGTTTTTTTCTTAAAATGGCTTTTAACGTTGTGTTTTGCACTTTAAGTTCTTTTTGGTGACGGGTTAAAAGAGTTAAAATCGCCTCTTTATGAATGAAATATCTTAAATGCCCCGAAGCTTGACGTTGCATAAAAATTAAAGGTTTTTCTTCTTGCTGGCCTTCTTCATTTATAAACGAAAATGTTTCATTTGCAAAGGCAGGGATTTTGGCAAAATGTTCGCGACCAAAAAAATGATATTTTTCGGATAAATCATGAACAGGGATAATATCTTTTTCAGGCATTATTTTTACTTGTTCTTTGAAAATATTTTCATACTGAAACAAAGAAACGCCATGTTTTAAAAGCAAGTCTTTATTATCCCCAACAAAAGCAAGAAGCGCTTCCTTACTTGCAAAAACATAATTTTTTGCTTCATCTTTACGAACACCCACTTTAACAAAAATTGGTTTTTGAGTGAGTGTACCTGTTTCATCTTGTGAAGTATAAGTGTCAGATAAATGCGCTTGCCTGATTTCTTTTAAAAGTGGGGTTAAAATATTTGAATGCAAATATTGACGAGCAAATTCGCTGAATGTGATCATATCTTTTGTTTTTTTCGTGATAGTTTGATTGTTTAAAAAATGATCAAAAGTGGCCTTTGTTACCCCAATGGCTTTTAATTCAGCTTCATTTTGCTTAAGTAAAAGAGCGATATCTTCTTCTTTTAAACAGTAAATGGTTTTGTGACGGCTTTTACGTTTTAAAAACAATGAATTATCGCGCAAACTTTCATCTTCACTTAAAGGTCTTTTTTGATGGATTAAATGATTAAAGAAAAGGGCGTTAAAGGCGCTTCTATGTTGATTTTGAATATGCAATGCTTTAAAAAGATCGCCTTGTTGAAGCAAGCCTTCTTTTTTTGAAAAGGCAGGAATTTGATCAATCAGCGCTTGGATATTTTTCGCCCCTAATAAACTTAATTCTTTTTGATGGGCTTTGATAAAAGGCATAATCCCTTCTTTTTGAACGCAAAGATATGTTTTAGAATGGCTATCCATTGGATAATCAAAAATAAGCTCTTCACTTAAAGCGCCTGTTTCATCTTGTTTCATGAAAGTATCATGCAAGCATTTTGTTTCAATGAATTTGAGCAAATCTTGCTCTTTTGAAGGATCCATGTTTAATTTTCGGCGCAACATTCTTAAAGAAATGGTGGGACATTCGTTTTCAAATTCAATGGCTTTTTGCTTTAACTCTTCGCCTCTTTGTTTTGTAAATGAATCCATGGCAAGCGGGTTGAAATAAGGCGTTTGTTTGCCATTTCTTGGCTCGGCTAATTCAAAAACAGGCAAAACCTTGATCTCGCCAGAAGTTGTTTGATATGAAAAAGTATCACTTAAAAAATTATCCCTGATATAATTTTCAATCTTTTTTGTGATTTTTGAGTTGCCCCCACTAAATTTATGCGCAACAGTCCAAACATTTAAAAATTTTTCATGCAAAGAATTTTGACTCATCTTTTCCCCTTTAAAAAAAGTTTATTGGGGAATAGTATATCATAAAATAGCGCTTTTGTCAAATGTTTTTAATAAAACATTTACTTATGCTTTCTAGTTAAAGAAATGTAAAATTCAACAGAGGAGAGGAGTAATAAAAAGTAAGCAAAAAGTTCAGCTGATTCTTCAATGAAACGACGCATTAAAATCACATCTGTGGCATCTGGTAAAACCGTTGAAATAAAGGATCGATTGCCAATGGCTTGTGCGAGTGGAATGAAGATGAACATGGCAGAACACATCATATAAAAAGCGGGGCTTGAGCAAAACAAAAAGATTTGTTGTTTAAGTTTTTTGCTTTTTTTAAAAAGATAAATTACGGCAAAAAGCGGGAAAAGATAGCAAAATTTCCAGCTGATAAAAGGAATAAGATTATCAAAAAAACTATCTAATTCGCGACAAAAGGCAAAAAGGCATAATGAGGAAAATAAAAAGAGAATTGGGCGAAATTTTTTTGATTTAAGGCCTTGAAAAAAGAAGGAAAGAATGCAAAAAACAAGCAAGGAAAGTTGAAGGTTTTCAATGATGCCAAATTCTCTAAAGGTGTTTTCTTTATAAACATGTGCAACAACCCTTAATCCAAAAATTAAAAAGAGGGATAGAAAAAAATAAATCCCTTGTCTTAAACAATTAAAAACAATTTTTTTTTGATCGGATGTTAAGTTAAGCATATTTTCCTCATTTTTTGTTTTTTTGATAACATACAACGATATTTTTATTTTTGTCAAGCCGTGAAAGGAGTGGGGAATTTGTTCAAAAATATTGACATTTTGTGTTTTTTTTGATACATTTTTCTTTAAAATGATTTTTTTTATGAGTAAAAAAGGTTTTTTATGGTAAAATTGATGTATGAGATTATCAAAAAGCAAAATGGTGAAGCTTTTGCCAAAACAATTCAAAAGAAAGATGAGCGGATTTTTTCAATCCCTGACTTAAAATGGATTTTAAGATATGCTGGGCGTAATCCGTTGCCGATTTTTCCCCTTTTAAGACATATGGCAGATGAGCAAAACGGCAAAAAAACATCAAATAAAGATCCGATTGAGCTTTTAAAAGAAGCGGGATATGAAGCCGTTTATGTTGAAACAGAAGACCAAAAAAAATCCATTAAAAAATATTTAGCGCCAAATGAAGAAATGCATGCGGTTTGGTTTAAAGATTATTTGAAATATTATCATGTGATTTATGCCGTTAAAAAAGGGGCTGATCAACTGAAAAGAGAGGATTTTAAAAATCCTTATTATGATGATGAATATGCTCAATCGGTTATATCCATTCAAATTTCAAAAGAAGATAACAATCTTTTTATTGAAAACCGATATGCTGGGTATGGGCCAACATATAATTTGAATCCGGATAATATTATTGCGGGGCTTTCTGATGCTCTTGAAAAGAAATTTAATAAAAAGCTGAGCCCGATGAAGCAGTTAATGCCTAAATTCTTTTTGCAACCAGATGAACGCTTGATTCATTATTATTTTGAAAGAAATGGTGTTTATTTTTCAGACGGATTTTATTATAAAGGAGGCATTGTTTATGAGATTGATAAAGATTATCAATGTTTGATTGATACATATCTTTTTGATTTAAAAGAAAAAAAAGTTACAAATATTTTAAATAAAAAAGACCGGTTTGCCCGCATTTTAACCCATGAAATGAAAGGAAAAGCTGTTCAAAAGAAAAAAGAAAAGGATGGTTTTTCGCTTTATTTGAATGGGGAAAAGTTCATTTCGGCAAATCAAGAATTAAGTCCGACATATTTAAGATTGTTTAAGGCAAAAAATTTGCCGAGTCACTCGTTAAACGGCGGTTCGGATATTAAAGAAGAGGGGTGGAATGCTTTTAAAGACGGGTGGAATGAGTTAAGAACTTTTATTGGCGATAATTTAAGAAAAGTTGGAAGTCATTCGTTTAATGTGTTGCATAAGTTGGAAGTTTTTAAAGCTGATAAGCTTAAAAAAATTGGAAGAGATTCTTTTGGTTGCTCATTTAAGGTGGGAATGGGCGAGTTAAATTTTGATGCCTTGACGAAGCTTGGGTGTGACAGTTTTAATATGATAAATGCTAAAAAGATGCGGTTTAAGCGGTTAAAAATCATTCCGAGGGATTCTTTTTATAATTTATATGAAACAGAAGAATTGATTTTTGACTCGGCTCTTGAAATGGCTGGAAATGCCGTTTGCCATAACAAGTGTTTAAAAAAACTCTTGGCGCCAAAAGTAAAAAGGATGTATGGCGGAAATATTTGTCAAAATGCGCTGTTACAAGAGGTTGATTTTGAAAGCCTTAAAAGTTTATGTTTTAGTGACGTTTCATCAAACAAGTCTTTGAAAAAAGGAATTTTTAAAAGTTTGGAAAAAATTGAAGGGTATAATGTTTTATCGCATAATCATAAGGATATTTATGTTGAAGCTCCGGTTTTAAAAGAATCAGATGATGATTTACGCGTTAAATATTTATATGCGCCTCTTTTAGATACGGATAAAATGAAAAAACAAGGGGACTTAAAAGGCGTTTTGTTATTAAAAGAGCCGATGGGAGAGTTGAAAAAAAGAAATTTGCCCCCTCAAGTGGTTATTTCTGATTTAAAGTTCAATTTAATTTCCTATTTTAAAAAGATGATGACAGGTAAAAATCATACGCGAGGATAAAAAATGTTAAACGAAAAAAGAGAAATTGACGGAACGCTTTATGTTTTTGATGAAGTGATTAAAAAAGATGATTTGCATGGCAGAATGATAACCTCTTTGATTGCGCCAAATGTCATCTCAATTGAAGATGATGCGATTTATCGTTGCCCAAATTTAAAGAAAATAACGGCTCAAAACCTTCAAAAAATTGGCGATAATATAGCGGAAGATTGCCCTTCATTGGTTGAGGTTGAAGCGCCTTTATTAAAAGAGCAAGGCATTGTTTTCTTTGGATCTTTATTCATTGATTTAAATAATAAAAAGATTTTGAATTTAGGTGATTTTGGATCAAAATTAGTTCATGTTTTAAATGAAGAGCTTCAAAAAGGAAATAAGTTAAGCATCCTTGAAAAAGAAGAGGGGATAAGGGTTTTAAAATTAGATGAAAATGAAATTTTAAAAGAAAAAGATGGCAAAATTAAAGGAATTTGTTTACCAACTTGTTTAACATTTCCAGCACATGCGTTATATGAAAATAATTTTGTTGAAGAACTTATCTTATTATCAGCAACAAATATGGATCACAATGCTGTTTATAAAGCAAAAGCCTTAAAAAAGGTTGTTGGGTCACATCTTAAAACAGTTCGTTTTTCAAATTTTTCAAGATGTCCAAGTTTAGAAGAGGTGCATTTGCCAGAGCTTGAGGTTTTAGGGGAAGCTTGTTTTTGTTATGATAACAAATTATCATCTTTTTCGTTTGATAAGCTTGAAAGTGTTGAAAAAAATTGTTTTTGCTTTTTGCCAGAAGTTGAAGTGTTTTGCTTAAAAAATGCCGAGTTTATTGGTGAAGGTTCTTTGCAATCAAATGAAAAGATGAAGGCTGTTTTATTGCCTGAATTGGTTGAAATTGAACGGGGCGTTTTATATAACAGCCAGCCAGAATATCTTTATGCCCCGAAAACAAGAGAAAGAGCTGTTCGGATTAAATATTTAAAAAATGCCAAACAATTGATTAAAGGTAAAGATATTTTAAGGGCCGAATATCGCGGAAGAATTAAAGAATAAAATGCCTTTTAAATCAGTTTATAATGTTATTAAAAAGCAAAACGGTGAACGTTTTGCAAAAGCGATCAGAAACTTTGATGCAGAGATTTTTTTAATCCCTGGGTTAAAGGATATTGTGAAACACGCGGGGCGCGAAGCGGGCCCTATTTTATCTTATTTAAAAAGCTTGAAAGCCAAAGAAGGAAAAAAAGAACGGGCGATTGCTTCAAATTTTGATTTATTTCAATTAGCGCAACAAGCTGGATATAAAGTTATTTATGCCGATACGTTAAAAAAGCAAAATATTATTCGTTCTTTTTTTGAAAAAGATGAAGAACTTTGCACGTTTCGGGATAGTTTAAGATTTCAACATTATCATATTTTTCATTTTATCAAACAAGGGGCTGAAAAATTAAACCGCGCTGATTTTTTTGGAAAAGAGGCAAGGGATGATGAATATGGTACTTCGGTGATGAGCCTTCAAGTGGATAAAGTTGAGGGGCATGTTAAGATTTGTAATCGATATAATCATACGGTTCATAATCCAGATAACACGTTAGATGGCAACCCAGATAATATTATCCCAGGGCTTACAATTGCAATTGAAAAATTTTTAGGGCGCAAATTAGATGTGGCCCAAACGGCGCTTCCTGAAGGATATTTAAGTTTAAATCAAAATATTTATCATTATCATAAAGAATTAGATAATATTTATTACGGGTCTGATTTTTATATTCAAAATCATCAACCTATTGAAATTCATAAAGATTATCAGATGATTGTGGATACCTTTTTGATTGATTTTAAGAAAAATGAAATCAAGCCAATTTGGGAAGATAAAGAAATTCAAGATGAGGGTGATACAAGTTATTATATTATTCCTTTGCTTCAAGAAGAAGTTGCTTCTGGTGGTAAGTTAAGCAGGCGAAAAGAGGGGGATTTAGAGGCTGTTTATTTAGATGAACGATGCATTTTAAAATCAAGAAATGGAATGATGACCTATCTTCATTTAAAAACGCCAGTGAAAAGCTTTTGGCCTTTGTTTGTGGAGCATCCAAGCATTGAAGAAGTTTATTTAGATCAAATGAAAGAAATTGGCAACACGTTTACTTCTCAATCTTTTTATGCCTGTCCAAAGTTAAAGGTTTTATCTTTGCCTTACCTTGAATGCCTTGAAAATCATAGCGTTTTGCATTTGCCATCTTTGGAAAAGTTAAATGTATCAAGTGTGCAAGAAGTTGGTTTTGGATGCCTTAATTATTTAGGCGAGGTGAGCGAAATTGATTTATCAGCTTGCACAAGGTTGGGCTCTTATACATTAGGGCGCAATAATCAGCTTCGATTAATTAATTTAAATGCGCTTAAAGTTTTGGAAAGAGAATCTATTGTTGAAAATCCTTTATTAAGGGATGTTTTATTGGATTCTTTGGAAAATATGGATTATTCGGCACTTTCAAATAATCCTTGGATTTTGCAAGGTTCTTTAATCATGCGCGTGGATCACAACAATGTTTTTAAATATATCCAAGAACAAAAGAAACAAGGATATGTTTATGAATAAGTCTATGTATCAGGTGATTAAACGGCAAAATGGGGAAGCCTTTGCCAAAAAAATCAGAAAATTCGATAGTGGCATTTTTGAAATTGAAAATTTGCCAGATATTTTAAAATATGCGGGGCGCAATCCAGAACCGCTTTTAGAATATCTTGAAAGTTTGAAAAAAGTTCAAATTATTGAGTCGGTTACGGATGAAAATCCATTTTCTTTATTGGATAAAGCAGGGTATAATGCCTTTGTGGCAGATACGTTGGAAAAGCAAAATGCCATTTCAAAATATTTTGAAAAAGAAGAGATGATTTGCACTTTTGGTGATGCGCAACGTTATCAAAATTATTATATTATTCATGCAGTTAAGAAAAATGTTGATGAAATAAAGCGAAAAGATTTTTTGCATCCTAAAAGAGAAGATGCCTATGGCAGAAGCGTGATATCCATTCAAATTTTAAAGTCGGGTGGGTTTATTAAGATTACTAATAGATATAATCACACGGTGGATCATCCAGATAACACGTTTTATTCCAACCCTGATGAAATTATTTATGGGCTTTCTGGCGCCTTAAGGCAATATTTCGGCGTTGATTTTTCTTCAAATAAAATGGTTCTTTTGCCAGAAGGTTATTTTTTGTTTCATCACCAAATTTTAAAATATTATCAAGAACTTAATAATACTTATTTTGGGCAAGTGTTTTATTTAAAAGAGGGGGTGTTGACTCTTATAGATAAAAATTTTCAAATGCAGGTGGATGAATTTATTGTTGATTTAAAAAATAAAGAAATTTTGAATCCATGTGAAAGTAAAAGTCCTTTAAAAGATGTTTTAGAACAAGAAATTTTAAATGAAACCCTTCAAGTTAAAAACAATAAAGGCGTTCTTTCTCTTTTTTCATCAAAAGGTGAGATTTTAAAGGTTCAAGAGGGATGTTTAAAAGAATTAACGCTTCATAAAACAAGAAATTTACCTGCAGGTTTTTTAAATAAACATTCGTGGATTGAAAAGGTAACAGCGCCCTTGGTTGAAACAGCATCAGAGGCTTGTTTGGTGGCTTGCCCAAAGCTTCAATTGCTTGAAATGGAAAAATTAAAACATATTTCTTTTGATTTTTGCGCCGAAACCAGATGCAAGGTAAAAGCCCCTTGTTTGGAAGAAGAAGGGTTTAAGTTTTTTGATACATTGGTTTTTGATTTAAAGAATAAAAGATTTGCAACCAGAGGTTATTTTTCAAAGATTTTTATTGATGTTTTGAATAGAACCATTTCTTTAAAGCCCTTTTCTTTTCAAAAAGAAGGGGATAAAAGTTGTTTTTTATTGGATTCAAAGCCCTTTTTGGTTTTTAAAGGAAATGATTTAAGCGAAATTTATTTTGAATGGTATTTTAAAAAATTTGATTTGAGCAATGTTTTTTCTTATTTACCAGATTTAGAGGTTTTTTCATCTAAAGGAATTGAAGTTTTAGGGGGAAATAATTTAATTCATTGTCCTAAATTAAAATATGTTTATTTAGATAATGTGATTGAATTGATGGGAAGAAATTTATCTTCTTGTGAGTCTTTAGAATATGTGTATGCCCCAGAATTATTGGTGATTGGCAGAAGCTGTTTTTCAAACAATAAAAACTATAAAAAGGCAAGATTTGAAAAGCTTTATCGGGCGCAAAATGCCGATTGTTTTTCCAATAGTGGATATGAAGAGCTTGAATTGCCAAATCTTGTTTATGCCGGAAGAAATTTTTGCTCAAACAATTTGTTTTTGAAAAAAGCATTGGTTTTAAATATGAAAAGTTTGGGCGAATATTCCTTTTCAAATTTAGAGGCGGTTGAAGAATTAAGTTTTTCATCTTTACAATATATTGAAGGGCGCAATTTAATTCAAAATAATCCTTGTTTAAAAAGAGTTTATTTTGATAAATTAATGAATTTTCCAAATTTATGCCTTAAAAATTGCCCATTGGTGGAAGAGGTGTATTTAAATAAAGTTTATCGACTTGATGGCTTTTCTTTAAGCGAAAAAAAGAATTTGAAGCATCTTTATGTGCCAGAATTAGCGGTGATTGATCAAAAGTTTTTAAACGAATTGCCTGTAGATATTTCAAATCACTTAATGAAAGAAAAGCAAAATCAATTTAAAGTGGTTGCGAATCAAGGGTTTTGCTTTGAAAACAAATTCTTCCAACTTGAGCGGGAGGGATAAATGTTTGATTCAATTTATAAAAAAATTAAAAAGCAAAATGGTGAAAGTTTTGCACGGGCGATTAGAGAGTTTGATAGCGGGATTTTTGAAATTAAAAACTTGGCAGAAGTTTTGAAAAGAGCAGGAAAAGATCCTGAGCCATTGTTGATGTTTTTAGAAACGCTTAAAATCCAAAACATGCGACCAGAAATTTCCACCAAACGTTCTTTTGAAGAAATTTTAAAAGAAGCTGGATATGATTTTTTAGTGGCGGATGATTTAAAAAAGCAAAATCAATTGCGTTCTTTTTTTGCAAAAGGCGAAGAATTATGCACGTTTAAAGATCCGATGCGGTTTCAAAATTATTATATCATCTATTTAATTAAAAAGGGCGCTGAAAAGTTGAATCGCGCTGATTTTTTGCATCCTCAACGAGAAGATGCGTATGCAACGAGTTTAATGTCTATTCAAATTTTGAAAACAGGGGGCTTTATTAAAATTACCAACCGATATAATCATTCGGTTCAAAATCCGGATAACACGTTTTATTCCAATCCAGATTATATTGCGCCTGGGCTTTCTGTTGCCTTGAAAAGGCGTTTTAATGTTGATTTTAAAGATGGTTTTATTGAAGAACCAGATGGTTATTTATTCATGAAAAATAAAATTTATAAATATCATCTTGAAATGGGTAATGTTTTTTATGGGGAAAATTTTTATGTGAAAGATGGTAAGTGTTTTCCCATTCAAAAAGATTATCAGTTGTTGGTGGATAATTTTATTCTTGATTTTAAAGAAAATAAAATTATTGTGCCTCATGAAGAAGATGTTGATTTATATCCAGAAGATGTTTTTTTATCCTTGCTGAAAAAAGAAGCTTGTGGTCAAAAAATGACGCTTAAAAAGCTAGATAAAGAAACTTATGGCGTTTATTTTAATGAAAACTGTTGTTTAAAAGTTAAAAATGGGCATCTTGTTTATGCAAATTTAAAAAAGATAAATCAGGTTGAGGCTCCTATTTTTGCGCATCATGAATGGATTGAAGAGGTTTATTTAGATCAAGTGAAAGCGTTTGAGGCAAATAGCTTTTTTGCTTGCCCGAATTTAAAAATTTTAAGTTTGAAAGGGGCTTTAATTATTCCTTCTAATGCCATTCGAAGCTTACCATCACTTGAAGCGCTTTATTTAAATAGCGTTCAAAAAGTGGGCCAAGAATCCATTGCGATGTTGCCAAAATTAAAATTTTTAATGATGAGTCTCGTAAAAGAAATTCAAAGTAATTCATTGATGGGGCTGGATCAAATGCAAGAATTCATTTTTTATAAACTTAAAAGAATGGGTGCCAGAGTGATGAGCAAAAATAAATCATTAAAAAAAATTATGGCGCCTTGTGTGGAAAGAATTGGTTCTTGCGCTGTGAGCGAAAATCCTTTTCTTCAAGATGTTTGTTTCATGCAATTAAAAAAGATAGGGTCAAAATCTTTTTGTTCAAATCATAGTTTAAAACTTTTGGTTTTAAATGAGGTGGAAACGGCTGAAAATGGTTCTTTTTCTTGCAATGATAATTTAACCTTTTTGTTGATGAATAACCTTAAAACCATAGGGATGAATGCTTTTTTTGATAATCCAAAGCTTAGATATGCGGAATTTGAAGCATTTGAATCGCTTTGTCATTGCAATTGTTTTATAAAGTCTGGTTCAAATATTTGTTTTTATACGCCAAATTTAAGGCAAGGGAAAATCAATTTGATGACGATCACAAGAAAAAAGGCGTTCTTAAAACAAAAAGGCGCGCTGATAAGAGAGCGCGAATAAAGTAAATGCAAGGATTTTTAGTTAATTTCAGCTAATTAATTAAAAAAAAGAAAATAATTTTAATTTTTTGCTTGCAATTTTTTTAAGAAGAGAATATAATCTTTCAAAATGTCGGGTTTTTGCCCGTTTTTTGGTTGCGGATAGGGGAACTTGTCCGTTGTGGGATATGAAAATGCCTCTTCATTTAATTTTGCTCTTGACAAAATTATAAAAAGAGTGTATAAAATCAATCCTATTTTGTATAAGTAAAGGGATATAAAAATGTTTGCAGTAATTAAAACAGGCGGAAAACAATATAAAGTTGCTAAAGATTCTGTTATTGTTGTTGAAAAATTAGCCGGTGAAGCAGGTGCTGCTGTTTCATTTAATGAAGTGTTAATGGCTGGTGATAAAGTTGGTGCTCCTTTTGTTGAAGGTGCTGTTGTTAGCGGTGAAATCGTTAAACAAACACGCGGCGAAAAGGTTATCATTTTCAAAAAGATTCGCCGTCATGGTTATAGACGTAAAAAAGGTCATAAACAAGATTTAACAGTCGTTAAAATTACAGACGTTAAAGCTTAAATTATAAAGGAGAAGACAAATGGCACATAAGAAAGCAGGCGGTAGTACCAGAAACGGTCGTGACTCTGAAGGTAGACGTTTAGGTTTGAAAAAATCTGGCGGTCAATCCGTTATTGCCGGTAACATCATTGTTCGTCAACGTGGAACAGTTTATCGTCCAGGTGACAATGTTGGTATTGGTAAAGACCACACATTGTTTGCAACAGCTGACGGTGTTGTTCAATTTAAACATTCGTTTAAAGACAGAGTTTACGTTTCAGTTGTAGACGCAGAATAAAGCTATTTAAGCGATATCTAAGAATTAAAATCACACTCTCATGTACGTTTTTTGTACACCACGAGTGTGATTTTAATTTTATCTAAACACTTAAATCGCTTTATTTTATAAGTGTTTTAAGCGATATCTAAAGGTGGCTCAAAAGCTTATGTACTTTTTTGTGTACACGACGCTTTTTAAGTCACCTTTATCTATTCGTTTAAAACGTTTTATTTCATAATCTTAACAATATCTAAGAATTAAAAGCGCACTCTTATATGCGTTTTTTTGTATGCACGCGTGTGATTTTAATTTTATCTTTGCTTAAAACGATTATTTTTTTTGTGGAGATAGCTCAAGGCTCCTTCAAAAGCTTATGTGCCTTTTTGTGCATGCTTTCACTGGCGGCTTTAATTATTTATTTGCTTTAAGTTATAACTTAATGATGGTGCTGGATCCATAAAGTGGACCGCGTGGTATACAGGGGCTGTTTAGGCGCGGTTATTTTTTATTTGAAAAAGAGTGGGATGGATAAAACCTTGAGCTTGTTTGGGGTATATTGGAATTGGGGGAATGATCTATTCGCACAAATTGTAACACAGAAGATTTGAGGAGTGGGGCAGATTTCTTGAGCTTGCTTGGGGTATACTGGATAGGGTGATTTATCTATTCGCAAAAATTGTAACACAGAAGATTTGAGGGGGCAGATTCCTTGAGCTTGCTTGGGGTATATTGGATAGGGTGATTTATCTATTCGCAAAAATTGTAACACAGAAGATTTGAGGAG
>JAZOOQ010000091.1:0-19622 GCA_045655105.1 Alphaproteobacteria bacterium
CACTCTAATAAAATGTCAATACCTTTTTTTTGTTTTTTTTAATTAAATTTTTAAGTGTTTAATTTTATGTATTTATTTGTCATAAAAAAATATAGAATGCAAGAATTTTTATTGACAAAAGTGACAAAAAATACACGAATCTAAAAAAAACATAAGTTATTGATTACACGACAAAAATATAATGTTTTTTTGACAAAAAATATTCCATATTTATAACAATTTTAAAACAAGAGATTAAAAATAAAATAAAAATTTTTATTAGGCAAAATTATCGCCAAAAGCGAGTCGTTTTTTCCTGATTATTTATTTATAATTAATGCTGAAAATTATATAATCCTTTTCAAGGATAATTTTTTAAGATTACCGCCCTAAAAAATTAATGCCCCCACCCGCTCACGCAGGTAGTGTTACGTTCGATACCATAAAAAAGAGACGGGCTGAAAACCGTCTCTTTCTGTTTTGAATTATTATATTTTTTTCGTATTAAAATGAGACACGTATACCCGTATAAAATTCATGGGCAGTTGTATCTAAAGACACATCCTCTTTTTCAAAATTTCCATAATCCATATAGCGATACCCCAAATCAAGAGCAAAGTTTTTTGTCAAATCATAGGAAAGGCCTGCACCAGCCTGCCAAGCAAAGTTTGTTTTTTTAATACTACCTGAAAGACCCATAATCTCAGCCGTTCCTTTCACATGAGCAACCCCAATACCACCACCGATATATGGCGTTAAAGATGTTCCAGTTGGTAAATGATAATATGTATTTAACATAACAGACTGTGTTTCAACTTCAAAATCAATCAAACTATATGATTTTGTTGAATTTCCATTTTTATTATATTCAAGTTCTGTTCGCAACATACCACTCGAATTTTTGTATGACATACCAACCGCCACACCAAATCCAGCAACATCTTCATCAACTGTTGTAACATCATAACCACCAGTTGACACATCGGCATCAAGAAGAGAATACCTTGCTTTTGCACTCATATATGTTTTAATTTCTTCCGAATTTGATTGAGCTTGCGCATTCAAACAAAAAAGAGAAATAACTCCCAATAATAAATATTTTTTCATTTTTTAACTTCCTTTCAAGATAAAATAAAATCGCCTGATGAGGGCGACTGGAAGTTGGAAACTACTAGCATGAATAGTGCGATATATTGGCTAAAAAGCGTATTTTACCGCCTTCCAGTCATACTGGAAAGCGTGCAAAATTTTCGTCTTTACACCAGACGCATGCTACGAGGTTTCCACACCTCAGATGAACCATCACTTCATCCGATTTCAAGTTTATATATAAAAGTTAAAAAATTCAAGATAAAAAACAATATATCTTTTAGTTTTATTTCTTTTATATCACACAAAAAAAACCGACCAAAAGGTCGGCTTTTTTATTGGAGCGAGTGAAGGGAATGCTCGTGATTTATCACTCGTCCCTCGCTTGCTCGGGACCGTCCTTATCGGACGTCCGCTCCTTTCCAGTCGCGACCGAACCCTCTGCTCGGGTTCTTATCCCCTTTCCTACTTCCAACAAAAAAACCGACCAGAAGGTCGGCTTTTTTATTGGAGCGAGTGAAGGGAATCGAACCCTCGTCTTAAGCTTGGGAAGCTTCCGCTCTACCATTGAGCTACACTCGCTAAAGACAAATTGAGTGTAATCTTTTTTTTATCAAAAAGCAACACTTAATATAAAAAAAATATCTTTTTCCCCTATTGCTTATTTAAATAAAATCTATTAACATACTTACAAAATTTTAACTTCCAATTGACAGAGGTAATATGCAAAAAACAAACCTAAAACGTCTGTTAAAAAAAGCAATTTCATGGGCGGGATTATTCTTTTTTGTTATCGCTGCCATTATGCTTTATTTTCAACTTTCAAAATATCCACCTCAAGATATTAAAAATGCGCTTTTTAATATTCCAACCAAAAATTTAATCTATGCTTGCATTGCTTCTTTTCTTGGCTATGTGGCCTTATCAACTTATGACTTTTTGGCTCTTAAATATATCAAAAGAAAATTAGAAGCATGGAAATGGATTTTAGTTGGGTTCATTGGATATTCAGTAAGCAATAATGCTGGCCATGCTATCGTTTCAGGCGGAACAATTCGATATCGCTTTTATACCAGATGGCGATTCAAGGGTGCCGAAATCGTTAAAATGGTAACTTTTTCTGGGTTCACATATCTTATTGCTTGTTTCTTTTTAACAGTTGTTGGATATTTATTGACACCTCAACATGCCTTTGGATCAGCTCAAGCTTCGCATATCACAACTTTACTCGTTGCTCTTGGTTCATTTATTGGATTGATTGGGTATTTTCTTTTATGCGCCTTTTATAAAAAACCGATTAAAATTGGAAAAATTTCTTTAAATATGCCATCCGTAAAAATGGGATTAGCTCAAATGTTTTTAGGAAGCTTTGATATTGTTTTAGCTTCTTTTGTTCTTTATTTTTGCTTAATTCCTTTTATTGAAATTCCATTTCATATTTTTATTGGAGTCTTTTTAGTTGCACAAGTTTTAGGGGTTTTCAGTCAAGTTCCAGGGGGATTGGGCGTATTTGAAGGTTTATTCCTTGCAATTATTCCATCTGATGCAAATACAGCTCATTTATTTGGTGCACTTATTGCTTATCGCATTATTTATTATGTTTTACCACTTGTCTTATCAGGAATTGTTTTATTCTTATATGAAGGCAAAAAGAACTTAAAAAGAAGAAAAACTACAATAAGTAAATAATATAACCATTCTATAACGAAAAAAGCTCCTTTTAAGGGAGCTTTTTTATTTAATCACTTCATTAGGATATATTCCATATAAATGGGATCGCTTAACCCATCCTTTTATCTTTTTTTCACCTGTATCAAACTCTAATTCGCAAAACTCATTTTTAAATGGGCAAGATTCAACTTTCGCTAACACATCTTTTGTTGCATAAGCTTTAATTTTAGATGAAATATCTGCTTTTTTGAAAACATCAGCATCTTGTTTTAAAAGAACATATCTTGTTCCCGTAATCATCCGACGGTGAACCCATCCAATTGTTCCATCAATTTCTCTGATTTGACGCCACAATTCATACTCATCAATAACTTCAACTGGATAATTTTTTTTCTTATATACATATCTAATCGGATATCTGTTTCCAGGACCAGTTCTTAAATTAACCTCCCCCATTTTTAATGAAACAAAACGAGGAATAGCCAACTGCTCTTGCGCACATAAAGGCGTTAAAAACCCAAAAGATAATAACACTACAAGAAAAGAGGTTTTCACATCCATGATATTACTTAACCCTCGTACGAATAGATTTTACAGGTCGTCTCTGAGAAACATCTTCATGATGTTCTTCAACAACAGAAGATTCTTGCTTTTTATCAATCCAAAAATTAGAAGTGGGTGTTACTTCAATTTCCTCGTCCGTTTCAACTTCTGACCAATATACCTGTTCTGCTGATGAAATAACCAAATTAGCAATCACATCGCCTCTATTAATAAATTGGGATTTAGAACTATCATTCCTGATCAAAACAAATATTGGACCACGATCTGCTGGATTTAAAATGCAAGGAGCTGTTAGCACAACAAGACCTTTTTCTTTCACCAATTCTGGAACGGAAATAATAAATCCACACATACCTCTTGGAATTCCAATGGCAAATCCAATTGGTAAACAAACAATATCACCTGATTCCAGTTTAATCACATCTGGAATAGCTGCCATTAAAGAAAGACCCATATGGTCTTTGCTTTCATACATTGGTAAAGGCAACCCATATCCATCCGCCGTTCGAAGAATTTGTAATTTTTGGGCCATTTTTGATCCTCTACATACTCTGCTGAAATAAAAATGTATATTTTTTTAACATATTGACACTCGACCTTTAAAAAGTCAAGTAAAAATATAAACTTATTTTTTATCTTTTGAATTAAAAATAATAGGTTACACATAGATAAAAAATATATTTTCATTTAAAGTAAAAACTCTTTTTTTATTTTTATAAACCATAAAAATCGATTTTTTCATCATTCAAATAAAATGATAATTATCTAAAAATTTGTATCTCACAATTAAAAAATCCTTTCTCATTACACCACCTTTTGAATTGGTAATTTCTTCTAGAAAGGATTAAAAAAAAACTATAAACAAGATACTAAAAAAGGAGCGATTTCTCGCTCCCTTTTTTATCTTTAAGAAACTGTTGTTTCTTTTTGTGCTTCTAAAATATCTTTATCCCTTTGGGCAGCTATTTTACGCAATCTTTGCATTTGAGCACCCGTACCAGCAGGGATTAATCGACCAACGATAACGTTTTCTTTCAATCCTGCGAGTTTATCTCTACGACCTGCTGTTGCAGCTTCTGTTAACACACGAGTTGTTTCTTGGAAGGAAGCAGCAGAGATAAATGAACTTGTTTGCAAGCTGGCTTTTGTAATACCTAATAAGACTGGAGCAGCAACTGCTGGACGACCATTCATCTTAAGTGTCTTTTCATTTTCAGCTTGTAAAATTTCTTTATCAACTTGTTCACCTGTTAATAATGTTGTATCACCAGCATCAATAACTTCAAGACGTTGCATCATTTGACGAACAATAACTTCAATATGTTTATCATTGATTTTAACACCTTGTAAACGGTAAACAGCTTGAACTTCTTTAATCAAATAGTGAGCCAAAGCTTCAACACCCATTACTCGTAAAATATCATGTGGGTCTAAAGAACCTTCAACAATCATATCACCTTTGCGAACAATATCACCTTCATGAACTGCAATTGAGCGTCCTTTTGGAATAAGGTATTCTCTTGTTGTTTCACCATCTTCACCAACAATCATCACACGACGTTTTGTTTTAAAGTCAACGCCATATTCAATGCGGCCATCAATTTCAGCAATAATAGCTGCATCTTTTGGACAACGAGCTTCAAAGAGTTCGGCAACACGAGGCAAACCACCTGTAATATCTCTTGTTTTTGTTGATTCACGAGGTAATCTGGCTAACACGTCACCAATTTGAACTTTTTGACCATTTGAAACGCTAACAACAGCATCAACTGGCAAATAATAACGAGCTTCCATACCATTACCAAACTTAAAGATTTCACCTTTGTCATCAAGTAACACAAGATGTGGTTTGCGTTCAACTTTAGATGTTGCAGGTCTCATAACCACTTTAGATGTTAAACCTGTTGCATCATCAACAACTTCACGAACTGTTTCACCTTCAACCAAATCTTCAAATCTAACAGTTCCAGATTTATCAACAATGATTGGCATTGTATATGGATCCCAGTCAGCAATACGTGAACCTTTTGTCACTTTATCTCCATTTTCAACCAACAAACGGGCACCATATGGTAATTTGTGACGAGCTTTTTCACGATTGTTTGCATCCAACAATGAAACTTCGCAATTTCTTGCCAACACAATTTTATCACCTTTTGAGTCAGTAATAATATTGCAGTTAGAAATACGAACTTTGGCATCAAATCCAACATCAATACTTGATTGTTCTGCACCACGTTGAGCAGCACCACCGATGTGGAATGTACGCATGGTGAGCTGTGTACCAGGTTCACCAATGGATTGCGCAGCAATAATACCAACAACTTCACCCAAGTTAACTGGCGTTCCGCGAGATAAATCACGACCATAACAGCAAGCACAAATTCCATTTTCAGCTTCACAAGTTAAAACTGAACGAATGCGAACTGATTCAACACCAACAGAGTCAATCTTTTCAACATCAACTTCGTCGATAAGTTTATTTTTAGGAACAATGACTTCGCCTGTTTCTGGATTAATAATATCTTCAGCAGCTGTTCTACCTAAAATACGTTCACCAGTTGTTGCAATAACATCACCACCTTCAATAATTGGTTGAATTGTGATACCATTATCTGTTCCACAATCATCCATTGTAATGATGGCATCTTGTGCAACGTCAACTAAACGACGTGTTAAGTACCCAGAGTTAGCTGTTTTCAAAGCAGTATCGGCCAAACCTTTACGAGCACCGTGAGTGGAGTTAAAGTATTCCATAACAGTCAAACCTTCTTTGAAGTTTGATGTAATTGGTGTTTCAATAATTTCACCTGATGGTTTTGCCATCAAACCACGCATACCAGCCAACTGTCTCATCTGAGCAGCACTACCACGAGCACCTGAGTGAGCCATCATGTAAACTGAGTTAACAGGTTTACCAACTTCTGTTTTAGAAATTTCTTTCATCATGGCATCAGCGATTGCATCTGTACATGAAGCCCAAGAGTCAACAACTTTGTTGTATTTTTCAAGGCGAGTAATCAAACCATCTTGATATTGACGTTCATATTCAGCTGTTTTTTGTTTTGTTTCTTCTAACAATGTTTTCTTTTCAGCTGGAACAATCAAATCATCTTTACCAAATGAAATACCAGATAATGCAGCTTGACGATAACCAAGACCCATCACACGGTCAGCAAAAATACATGTTTCTTTTTGACCACAATAACGATAAACTGCATCAATAATATCAGAAACTTCTTTTTTACGGATCAAACGGTTCATTAAGCTAAATGGAATTTTACTATTATCTGGTAAAATAGATGCTAATTTAACACGACCAGGTGTTGTTTCAACAATACGTGTGCGTTTTTGACCATCATCTTCCATGATTGTTAAACGAACTTTAATTTTTGCATGTAATGAAACTTGTTTTTCAAATAAAGCATGTTCAATTTCTTGCGGATCTGCAAAAACCATGCCTTCACCTTTTTCGCCATCACGTTGCATTGAAAGATAATATAAGCCCAAAATAATATCTTGTGTTGGCACAATAATTGGTTTACCACTGGCTGGTGATAAAATATTATTTGTACTCATCATCAAAACACGAGCTTCTAATTGAGCTTCTGTTGAAAGTGGAACGTGAACAGCCATTTGGTCACCGTCAAAGTCAGCGTTAAATGCTGTACAAACAAGTGGGTGCAACTGAATAGCTTTACCTTCAATTAAAACTGGTTCAAAAGCTTGAATACCTAAACGGTGCAATGTTGGAGCACGGTTCAATAATACAGGGTGTTCACGAATAACTTCTGATAAGATATCCCAAACTTCTGGTTTTTCTTTTTCAACCATTTTCTTTGCTGCTTTAATAGTTGAAGCTAAACCGCGTTGTTCCAATTTTGAATAGATAAATGGTTTAAACAATTCCAAAGCCATACGTTTTGGCAAACCACATTGATGCAACATCAATTCTGGACCAACAGTAATAACAGAACGACCAGAATAGTCCACACGTTTACCGAGCAAGTTTTGACGGAAACGACCTTGTTTACCTTTAAGCATATCAGCTAAAGATTTGAGTGGGCGTTTGTTAATACCTGCAACAGCTCTACCTCTTCTACCGTTATCAAACAATGCATCAACAGCTTCTTGAAGCATACGTTTTTCATTGCGGATAATAATTTCAGGAGCGCGCAATTCTAACAATCTTTTCAAACGATTATTTCTGTTAATAACACGGCGATATAAATCATTTAAATCTGATGTTGCAAAACGGCCACCATCTAATGGAACTAATGGACGCAATTCAGGTGGAATAACTGGTAAAACATCCAAAACCATCCATTCTGGACGAGAACCTGATTCTAAAAAGGCTTCAACAAGTTTCAATTTTTTAACGATTTTTTTGCGTTTCATGTCACTTGTTGTGCCAATTAAATCTGCACGTAAATTTGCAGCTTCTGCAGCTAAATCAATTTGAGAAAGCATTTCTTTAATTGCTTCAGCACCAATACCAACACGGAAAGAATCTTCACCGTATTCTTCTAAAGCTGCTTGATATTGTTCTTCGTTTAATAAATCATGCAATTTTAATGATGTTAAACCTGGTTCAATAACAATATATTTTTCAAAATATAAAACTGCTTCCAAATTTTTAAGCATCATATCAAGCAATGTGCCAATACGACTTGGAAGAGATTTTAAAAACCAAATATGTGTAACTGGGCAAGCTAATTCAATATGTCCCATTCTTTCACGACGAACTTTTGAAAGAGTAACTTCAACACCGCACTTTTCACAAGTAATACCGCGATATTTCATTCTTTTATATTTACCGCACAAACATTCATAATCCTTCACAGGACCGAAAATTTTAGCGCAAAACAAACCATCTTTTTCTGGTTTAAATGTGCGATAGTTAATTGTTTCAGGGCGAGTTACTTCACCAAAAGACCATGCTCTAATTTTTTCAGGTGATGCAATGGAAATCCGGATATCATCAAAAGACTGTGGTGATGCAACTTGTCCAAAAGTAGAAATTAAATCATTCATCTGTTTTACCTCTTTTATTTTATTGAGCGGGAAGAGGGTTAACCCCCTTCCCTATGAAATTATTTATCGTTTTGGTTTAATTCAACATCCAAGCCTAAAGAACGCATTTCTTTAACGAGAACGTTAAATGATTCAGGAATACCTGCTTCAAAATTATTATCGCCTCTGATAATTGTTTCATAAGCCTTAATACGACCAGAAACGTCATCAGACTTGATTGTAAGCATTTCTTGCAATGTATAGGCAGCCCCATAAGCTTCCAATGCCCACACTTCCATTTCACCAAATCTTTGACCACCGAATTGGGCTTTACCACCAAGAGGTTGTTGTGTAACCAAGCTGTATGGCCCAATGGAACGAGCGTGAATCTTTTCATCAACCAAGTGGTGCAATTTTAACATATACATGTAACCAATTGTAACCTTGCGATCAAATGGTTCACCTGTTAAACCATCATATAAAGTAACTTGACCTGATGGGTTTAATCCAGCCATTGTTAACATATTACTAATGTCATCTTGATGAGCACCATCAAAAACTGGAGTCGCAATTGGAACACCCTTCTTGAGGTTTTCACTCATTAAGAGTAATGCTGTATCGTCCATTTGGTCGATCTTATTGTTATATTCACGATCGCCATAAACTTCTTTTAATTTAGCGCGCAAATCTTCAACTTTTGCATGTTGTGCTTTTACTTCATCAACAACAGCACCGATTTGACGACCTAATTCACGACAAGCATAACCCAAGTGTGTTTCTAAAATTTGGCCCACGTTCATACGAGATGGCACACCAAGTGGATTTAAAACGATATCCATTGGACGACCTTCTTCTGTGTATGGCATATCTTCGATTGGTAACACACGAGAGACCACACCTTTGTTTCCGTGACGTCCAGACATTTTATCACCTGGTTGCAATTTACGTTTTGTAGCGATAAAGACTTTAACTTTCTTCAATTCGCCAGCCATCATTTCATCGCCACGTTGCAATTTTTCGACACGGTTTTCAAATTTTTCTTGCAATTCTTTTTCAGCTTGATTGAGTGTTTCAATCAATTCTTCAACTTGAGTCATTGCTGTATCATCAGCAATACTGATGCGACGCAAATTATAGTTTGCAACATCTTTCAAGTTTTCTTCTGTTAAAACTGTGCCTGATTTAAAGCCTTCAGCTTTAGCAACTTTTTGACCAATTAAAATTGAACGGATACGATCATAGAATGATTTTTGCAAAATTGCTTTTTCATCATCTCTATCTTTTGCCAAACGACTAATTTCAGCTTGTTCAATTGCCAAAGCGCGTTCATCTTTTTCAATACCTCTACGAGTAAAGACACGAACATCAATAACTGTTCCAAAAACTCCAGGAGGAACTCGCAATGAAGAATCTCTAACATCAGCAGCTTTTTCACCGAAAATAGTGCGCAACAATTTTTCTTCTGGTGTCATAATTGTTTCGCCTTTTGGTGTTACTTTACCAACTAAGATATCTCCAGCTTTAACTTCAGCACCAATATAAACAATACCTGTTTCATCAAGGTTCTTTAAACCTTCTTCACCAACGTTTGGAATATCACGAGTGATTTCTTCTTGTCCTAATTTTGTATCACGAGCAACAACTTCAAATTCTTCTAAGTGAATAGAAGTAAAGACGTCATCACGAGCGATTCTTTCAGAAATCAAAATAGAGTCTTCGTAGTTGTAACCATTCCATGGCATAAAGGCAACAAAAACGTTTCTTCCTAATGCTAATTCACCCAATTGTGTACAAGGACCATCAGCAATAATATCACCTTTACGAACAATTTCACCTGTTTTAACAAGTGGTTGTTGTGTCATACATGTTCCTTGGTTTGAACGTTGGAATTTTGCTAATGTATAAATATCAACACCTGCACTTGTTGTTGTTAATTCATCTGTTGCTTGAATAACAATACGAGAAGAATCAACTTGTGTTACAACACCTGAACGTTTTGCAGTGATAGCTGCTTTTGAATCTTTAGCAACAACAGCTTCCATTCCAGTTCCAACAAGAGGAGCTTCCACTTTTAATAATGGCACACCTTGTTTTTGCATGTTTGAACCCATCAAAGCACGGTTAGCGTCATCATTTTCTAAGAATGGAATAAGAGAAGCTGCAACGGAAACAACTTGTTTTGGTGAAACGTCAATCATATCGATTTCGCTTGGTTTTGCTTGCAAAACTTCACCAGCTCTACGAGCGGTAACAAATTCTTCTAAAAATTCACCTTTATCATTCAATTTAGCATTGGCTTGAGCAATTGTATATTTTGCTTCTTCCATTGCTGATAAATAAACAACATCAGATGAAACTTTTCCATCAACAACTTTACGATATGGACTTTCAATAAATCCGTATTTGTTTACTTTTGCATAGCTTGCCAAAGAGTTAATCAACCCGATGTTTTGACCTTCAGGAGATTCAATTGGACAAATACGACCATAGTGTGTTGGATGAACGTCACGAACTTCCATACCAGCTCTATCACGTGTTAAACCACCAGGACCTAATGCTGATAAACGGCGTTTATGCGTGATTTCTGATAATGGGTTGTTTTGATCCATAAATTGAGATAATTGTGATGAAGCAAAGAATTCACGAACAGCTGCTGAAAGTGGTTTTGCATTAATTAAATCATATGGCATAACAGAATCAATTTCGCTAGATGTCATGCGTTCACGAATCATTCTTTCCATACGAAGTAAACCAAGACGATATTGGTTTTCCATCAATTCACCAACAGAACGAACACGACGGTTACCAAGGTTATCAATATCATCAACTTGACCTTTACCGTCTTTTAATTCAACAAGAGTTTTTAAAATTCTTAAAATATCATCTTTTCTTAAAACGCGAACAGAATCAGGAACTTCTTCAGTGTCAATTCCCAATCTTAAGTTCATTTTAACACGACCAACAGATGATAAGTCATATCTTTCTAAATCAAAGAACATGCTGCGGAATAAAGCATCAGCTGTTTCAACAACTGGTAATTCCCCTGGACGCATGATTTTATAAATATCAATCAATGCTTCTTCACGTGTTGTATTTTTATCTGCAACTAACGTATTGCGAATATATGGTCCAACATTTACGTAATCAATGTGCAAAACAGGAATTTCTTTGATTTTCAATTCATTAATTTTTGCAACATCATCTTCTGTGATTTCATCACCGGCTTCCATAACAACTTCACCAGTTTTTTCATCAACAAAATCAACGGCAACAAAACGACCGTGCAACTCAGAAGCTGGAACAATATATTCTTCTAAACCTTCTCTTTGAAGCTTGTTTGCTTTACCCAAATTAAGTTTTTCACCAGCTTTCATTAAAACTTCGCCAGTTTTAGCATCAATCAAATCGTGTGTTAATTTAACACCTTTCATTTGAGCAGGAACAAAAGCTGTTTTCCAACCTTTTTTATCTTTTTTAAATAATGTGGTTTCATAGAAATAATTTAAAATTTCTTCTTTACCCATACCAAACACTTCATCTGAAGAAAGTTCAACACCTTGAGCACGTTGAGCTTCAGTGTCTGCGCTATCTAATGCATAAAGAAGAGAGGAAACCGGCAATTTACGACGGCGGTCAATACGAACATAAAGTAAATCTTTTGCATCAAATTCAAAATCAATCCAAGAACCTCTGTATGGAATGATACGAGCAGCAAATAAATATTTTCCTGATGAATGAGTTTCACCATTGTCATGATCAAAGAAAACACCTGGTGAACGATGCATTTGAGAAACAACTACACGTTCCGTTCCATTAACGATAAATGTTCCTTTTTCTGTCATTAATGGCAAATCACCCATATAAACATCTTGTTCTTTAATATCACGAATTGAACGAGCACCAGTAACAGCATCAACATCCCAAACAACCAATCTTAATGTTGCTCGAACAGGAGCTGAAAATGTTAAACTACGTTTTAAACATTCATCAACATCAAACTTAGGCGCATCTAACTCATACTTGATAAACTCCAAATCTCCACGACCACCAAAATCATGAATTGGAAAAACTGATTTAAAAACTTCTTGCAAGCCCGTATTTGTTCTCTTATCAACAGGAACACCCCATTGTAAAAATTCTTTATAAGAACTTGTTTGAACATCAATAAGATTTGGCATTTCAACAACAGCCTCAATCTTACCAAAATTCTTACGAACTCTTCTACGATTGATTTCGGATTTTATCATGTGTACTTTTCCCCATTATCTAATATAAACTTTCCGATTAACAGAATCGGAACCGATCTACTCAAGACCTGTCCATTTTATAATCAAAACAATTCAAACCCATAAAATCAGAAAAAAGGCTCAGGCAATTAATCATATTGCCAGCCCCTTTAATTGTTGTTTTTATAAGTTTTTTTTCGTTTTTTTTCATAAAATTGACAGGTCCTAAGTTAATGTACGCCTTTTGACTTCAAGAGGGTCGACGCCGATTTTCATCTAGCGCGACCCACTTTTTGTCTGGTTAAAGTTTAAATTATTTTAATTCAACTTTAGCACCGGCAGCTTCTAATTGCTTTTTGATTTTTTCAGCTTCGTCTTTAGAAACGCCTTTTTTGAGTTCTTTTGGAGCACCTTCAACTAAGTCTTTAGCTTCTTTCAAGCCTAAACCTGTGATTGTACGAACTTCTTTAATAGCATTAATTTTGTTTGCACCGCCATCAACCAAAATTACATCGAATTCTGTTTTTTCTTCAGCGGCAGCAGCACCAGCGCCAGCAGCAGCAACTGCAACAGGAGCAGCAGCTGAAACGCCCCATTTTTCTTCTAACATTTTTGATAATTCAGCAGCTTCCAAAATTGTTAAAGCTGATAATTCATCTACAATTTTATTCAAATCAGTCATTTTATACTCCATAAATATTTTTTAAAATGTGTTTCTACACATATTGAATTTGTTTAACAGGTTGACAGGAATTAAGCAGCAGCTTCTTCTTTTTCTGAATAAGCTTTTGTAACCCGAGCCAATTGACCAGCAGGTGCCTGCAAAAGGCCAACCAATTTGCCGCGAAGTTCGTCCAAAGAAGGAAGAGATGCCAAAGATTCTACCATCTTAACATCGATCTTTTCTCCGTTCATAACCCCACCGACAACTTCAAAGCGATCATTGTTTTTAGCCAATTTAACAACAGCTTTAGCAGCTGAGATTGGATCTTCAGAATATGCCAAAGCAGTTGGACCGACCATTAAATCAGAGATTGCTTCACAGGGAGTTCCTGCCAGAGCCAATTTTGTCAAACGATTTTTTGTTACACGATAGTTGGCACCGTCTGCACGAACGTTATTGCGCAATTCTGTTGTTTCTGCCATTGTAATCCCTTTGTTTAAGGCAACAACAACGAGAGCAGCTTTGCTAAAAACGTCTTTCAATTCGGAAATCAACTGTTGTTTCTCTTCACGTTTCACTTTCTTGTCTCCGTGTATTAAAAAATAAAAGTTTCCTTTTACTTTTTGTTTAAACCAAGAGTTTTTGAAACATCAAAAACTCCACTCTTATCCTGTCCAGAAACATTCCTCTTTTATTCCCAATGGAACAACTGATTTCGTTTTCTGTCTGTGCCGGTGAAATGCTTCTCTTTAATTTTATCCCGTGATAAAAACCGACAGTCTTGGACAGGTTTGTCGCCCCTCTTATCGAAGGGCGACTTTTTTAATTATGCAACACTTGTTACTGTAACTTTAACACCAACACCTTGTGTTGTGCTTAAAGCAACTTGTTTCAAGTATACACCTTTTGATGAAGCTGGTTTTAATGCAACCAAAGCTTTCACAAAAGCAGCAGCGTTTTCTTGAATTTTTTCAGCATCAAAACTGACTTTACCAATACCTGCATGAACAATACCGGCTGAATCAACACGGAATTGAACTTGACCAGCTTTAGCTGCTTTAACAGCTTCTGTTACATCCATTGTAACAGTGCCGAGTTTTGGGTTTGGCATCAAGCCTTTTGGCCCTAAAATTTTTCCTAAACGACCAACAACACCCATCATATCTGGAGTTGCAATTAAACGTTGGAAATTAATTTTACCAGCCATAATATCTTGCATTAAATCTTCGTCACCAACGATATCAGCCCCAGCTTTTTTGGCTTCTTCAGCTTTTGGGCCTTTTGCGAAAACAGCAACAGATAATGTTTTACCTGTACCATTTGGCAAAGAAACAGCGCCTCTAATCATTTGATCAGATTGACGAGGATCAACACCTAAACTAACTGCAATATCAACTGTTTCATCAAATTTTGCTGTAGCATTTTCTTTGATGAGTTTAACAGCATCTTGAATATCATAGACTTTTGAAGTATCAACAGCTTCGTAAGTTTTTCTTAATCTTTTACCATATTTCATGCGCTTACTCCACTACTTCAATACCCATAGAACGAGCTTGACCTGCAACCATATCCATAGCAGCTTCAACTGTGTGACAGTTCATATCTGGCATTTTTTCTGTTGCGATTTGTTTAACTTGTTCTTTTGTGATTTTTGCAACTTTTTTACGACCTGGTTCTTTTGATGCACTCTTAACATTAGCAGCTTTTTTAATTAAATAGCTAACTGGAGGCAATTTTGTGACGAACGAAAATGTTCTATCAGCATAAGCCGTAATAATAACAGGAATTGGTGTTCCTGGTTCCATTTTTTGAGTTTTTGCATTAAATGCTTTACAAAACTCCATAATATTCAAACCACGTTGACCTAAAGCAGGACCAACTGGTGGTGAAGGATTTGCTTTACCAGCTTCAATTTGAAGTTTAATAAAGCCAATTACTTTTTTTGCCATTTTTAACCTCTAAAAATATAACTCAATCCAGTTTTTAAAGTTTGTGGTGCGATAATGGCCTATCTACCACGATAAAAAAGGAAATACGGATTGATTTTATTTCCTTTTTATTCTTTTAAAAGCCCTAGGCTTTTTTAACTTGTGTGTAATTTAATTCAAGCGGAGTCAAACGACCAAAAATCGAAACAGAAACTTTTAAACGTTCTTTTTCTGAATCAACCTCTTCAACAACACCTGTAAATGAAGCAAATGGACCATCACAAACCATAATTTGTTCCCCAACTTCATAAACAACAGCTGATTTTGGTTTTTCAACACCTTCTTTAACTTGATGCATAAGACGTTGAACTTCAGCCTCAGTCATTGGAACAGGTTTTTTTCCGCCCAAAAACCCTGTTACTTTAGGAGTTGAGCTAACTAAGTGCCATGTTTCTGGAGTCATCTCCATTTTAACCAAAACATATCCCGGAAAAAATTTTCTTTCTGTTTCAACTTTTGCACCATTACGAACGCTAACAACGCTTTCTGTTGGAACCAAAACATCTTCAACTTTATCAGCCATACCCTTCTTTTCTGCTTGTTCTTTAACAAAAGCAGCAATTTTATTTTCAAACCCTGAATATGTATGAACGATATACCAACGAGCAGCCATAAATTTAACCTTCCAAAATAGCCTGAATAATTCCGGCAAAAATCATGTCAATCAAAAACAAAAACAAAGCAATCAACACACTCATAACAATTACGATTACTGAACCATACATTGTCTCTTTTCTCGTCGGCCACGTGATTTTTGAAACCTCTTGTTTTACCTGACGAACAGCTTGTGCTATTGATACTTTCATTTAATTTTCCTCTTCTAAATTGGCAGGGGCGGCAGGGATCGAACCCGCGACCTTCGGTTTTGGAGACCGACGCTCTACCAGTTGAGCTACACCCCTATAAACCTACACGAAAAACTCTTTCGTGTAAAGAAAGACGGGGTTATAATACACATTTTTAAATGAAATGTCAAGAACTTTTTAAAATATTTTTATAAAACAGATTATTTTACAATGACTAGGCTTTTGTATGTTCATTATTGTTTTTAAAACTTACTATGTTTTTCCTTTGAACAAGCTCTTTTTTGGTGCTAGCTAAATCAAAAATTCGACCCAATGCATGATTATACCATTCATTTTGTCGCAACGAAACACCATCTTTATTTTCTACACCATCATAAAGCATTTTTGCCCCCTTATAAAGATCTTGTTTCGTTAAAATATATTCAATTAAAAAACAACCAAGAGCACCAATTCCTGTGCACGCCACATTGCGCTCTGCATACATATCATTGAGCCTACCAAAGGTATTTACACACTCTTTAATCGGTAATAAAAGTTGATTTTTTTTCATTTGTTTTTCCAACAAACGAACTTCCTTTAAAATAATCGCATCTTCCGCGCAAGATTGAGCTGAAAGCAAATCTTGCTTTTTGCTAACAACATATTTAAAAAAAGAAACAGCGTCACAGGTTTCTTGACACTCTTGCGCTTTACTCATAAAAATCTCTCAAACTTCTATTAATTGAAGGGCAGTTTATTTATTTTAACAAAAAAAGTCAACACATAAACAAATAACTTTTTATATTATTATAAAAAACACCATCTTTTCTCTTTTGTTTCTCAAATAGTTACCCCAGCCATGAACCATAGCTCCTTCGCCTGTTCCTTCAAACTCATCTGCATCGAGGTAATCGCCTACAAGCTCGCCTTTCATGGACACATAGGCTTTTTGATAGAGTTTTCCGTCACTATTGACATTTTCATAAGATTGTGATATAGTGGAGCTGTTAGGGTTGGAAAGCCCCTTTGCGTTGAGAGCAAAGACTTCGCTTTCCAACTCTTTCTTTTTATCAAACAGCACTCGACCTTCTTTTTTCTCAATACTTATATTTATATTTTCATCGTAGGCAGAAACAACAACATCTCTTGTGTTTGGCTGTATTATTACAGAAAGCCTTAAACCTGGTTTATTTCCTCTTGATTTCGTTACAACAACAAACCTATCTTCATGTCCCTTAGATGTTGATTGCAAAATATAGTTTGGGTCAGCAATCAATGTTGGTAGTTTTAAAGCTCTTTCCCTTGCCACATTATGATTCTTTTTAAACTTATTTGGTAGGTTTACTATTTTTTTATAAACATCCTGAGAGATAAACAGTCTTCTTCCGTTTAGCTCTTTAATGTTATTAAAAGCTGACGGTAGTTTAGTTAATACAACAATCTGCTCACGTTTTGGCAATTTACCGTTTTCAAGAAGCTCTATTTTTTTAATGAATTTTTCATTATCTTCATTAACCTGTTTAACTTCATTATCAGTCAAATATTTACTTTTATCTGTCCGTAATGCAAGATTGTCTGCATCATCAACATGATAAAAAACACTTCCATCTTGCATTATGGCAATATAATTATTAACAAGTAAATTTGATATTTTGGGTTTATTTTTCCAATTTTTCCTTTGTCTATCGGTCATATCAAGGCGTTCCTGAACTTCATTTGCTTCAGCCTCACCCAAAAGTTTTTTGTATTTTTCAAAAGGAGTTTCATAGTTGTCAATCTCTTTTTGAAGCTCTCCAAGCTTTTCTTCAGCTTCTTTTTTCCATTTTTTTGCATCTTTAACTGTATAATGAATATCATCAACTGATAATTCAGGAATAATTGTATTATCACCCCAACCCAAATCTTCTGCTTGTTCGAGATACTTATTGTTTTTTTGCAACATTCTGTTGTAAAAATCAAAATCTTTTCTTAAATCTTCAATGGATGAAAACATTTCAGGACTTCCGCCTTTTGCAAAGCCCTCTATTTGTTGTATTGCATGTTGAAGTTCATGTTTTAAAACAGAGCGAATTGTTTTTTTGTCATGCAGGTATTCAGACAAAACAATCCCATTTCCATTAAATAAAGCAAGAGCTTGCCCAATAAAGCGTTTAGTCACACTCATATTTTTCAAATTAGGATAGGCATTAAAAAGATTATCATCTATCAACAAATCTTTTAATTTAACAATTCCTTCGGCTTCTAACTCTTTTAAACCAGCATCATTTATTTTACTGTCTTTATCACTAATTTCATAACGCCATTTTTCATCTTTAGCTAAAAACCAACCTGTTTTTTGACGAATTTCTTCGTTGCTTGCTCCTTGCTCATGTAATCTTTTCGCTTCTGACAATTTATTAAGGTCTGCTGTTAGAGATTTTTCCCCAACCATCTGATAATAAATGTTCGGATTGTTAATATCAAAAGTTCCTCTGTTGTCAACGGATTTGATTTGGTTAGGTTCAAAAGACAAGTAATAATCAAACCCAAATGGTTTTTCACCTATTGGTATTACAACGCCATCATAACCATTTTTAGAAAGGATTTCCTGTATTTTCTCTTTTTTTATTGGCAAACCTTTATTTGTAAATCTTTCTCCTATATCTCTACGCAATTGTGATTCAGACGAAGACCGTGCTTTGAATGGATTTTTTATAGATAGATACATAGGCATTGTTATATTTCCGCCTCTTTTTATCGCATACTCATTTGCTTTTAGTTTGCTATCTACAAAATAAAAACCTTTTCCATAATCGCCGACTTTTTGATTTTCAAAAGTATCAAACTCTGCATTTGTCCCATGATAAACAACCAAAGGTCTGCCTTGATCGTCAACAACCTTGCTATCCCCAAACCATTCATAAAAGGCTCTGAGAGCTTTTTCCGATTTAGCTATACGATTACCCTCTGAGTTATAAACTGGTCTTTCCTTGCCGTTAATATTGATTGTTTCGGCTGTATATTCTTCATTAGTTCTATCAAGCTCGTTCATTTCATCAGCAAGAGCACCCTGTTCTTGATAAAGTCTTTGCGTTTTAAGAATTTCCTCTTTTGGAGCAATAGGTTTTAGTTTCGAAAATTTTTGATTTCTAGCAACCGTTCCAACAGCATTCGTGTATTGGAGAATAGCGTTTTTAATTTGTCTAACAGATTTAGCACCACTAAAGGATTTAACAAGTTCTTGTTGAGCAGGCGTTAAATCAACCATATCTATATCAGATAAAGATTTAGCCTCTAATTTAGCCTTAACAAGCTTTCTGACGGCTTTTTTAATATCATCCTTAATTGTATAGCCTTTTCTTAACTTGCCTTTCTTGGTGTATTTTTCTAAGCCATAAATACGACCAACCATATCAGTTAATGCTTTAGAGATATTTTTAATATCTTGGTCTTGGCTAGAAATAACTTGTTGAAGTAAATCCACCTCATCAAGAACTTTACCAAGCATAGCCTGTTGAACTCTCATCTTTCTGTTTAGATGATAAGTAAAAGACAATTAACCAAGATATGAGGGGGTGGGTATATAGCAGATAAAAAGGAACCCCTGCGAATAGCAGGGGCAAGGAGGGTAAAGGAGTAAAAGAGGGATAAGAAGTGTAAGGGA
>JAZOOQ010000092.1:0-17801 GCA_045655105.1 Alphaproteobacteria bacterium
AATCTAACGACCGTTAAATTTCCGACTTTTCGTCTTAAAATTATTAACAAAAGGATTACGCTCATGTAAACATTTTTCATTTTATTTAAAGGAGGCAATCATGTTTCATTCATCACGCACCACTCTTAGAGAACTTAAAAAACGTTATCTTAACATTCTTAAAAAATGCCTCCTTGCGAATTTAATGGTTTTTTCTTTTTGTTTGTCTGTTAATGCAAGGACATTTGAAACAAATGAAGATTTAAATTCTATTTTATTGCAAAATGAATTTGTTGAACAGGTTTCAATAAATTCAGATTTAACATTAACCATTCCTATACAACAAAATAATGATTGGTATAAACTAACAAAAAATTTTGACACAGATCCTTTTTTTAGTCTTACTCCTCTTGCTAGTTTAACATTTGATGGTGGCAAATTAGATTTTTGCAACAATGTTACAAATATTAGAGGTGGTGTAATATATTCACTAAATGGGAAATTAATTTTTAAAAATGATGTAAAATTTCAAAATAATAGTTCTATTACAGGTCATGGTGGCTCTATATATGGTTCTGATATGAATTTTGAAGGCAAAGCCTTATTTGAGGGTAATAATGCAGGCAATGTAGGTGGAGCAATGTTTATTGCTCCTGGGGCAACAGTTGTTTTTTGGGATGATGCAACATTTAGTAATAACTATGCAAAAGGACGTGGTGGAGCATTGTATGTTGAACATGGACAAGTATTTCAAGATATTACGTTTAAAAAAGGAGCAACATTTATAGGAAATACAAGTGATGCATATGGAAATGCTATAATTGCATATACGGCCAATTTAAAATTTGATGGAATTACAAAGTTTATTAGGAATGTTGGTAAAGGTGGAGGGATTCATGTCGCTACAAATTCTACGATTCAATTCAATGATACATCTACAGTATATTTTATTGAGAATAAATCAACAGAAGGTTCAGGTGTATATAATTGGTCTATCTTGAATGTTTTTGGAAAATCATATTGGATTGGAAATATTTCAAGTGGGCAGGGCGGAGCTATTGTAAATCAAAAAAAATTAACATTTCAAAATGATTTTATATTTTTAATGAATCAAGCTCAGATTGGTAATGATATTTATAATACTGCAGAAATTAATTTTTTAGGAGGTAATGGAATTATTGGCAGTGGTATAGCAGGAACTGAAATGGGAATTATCAATAAATCAGGCGATGGATTATTAGTATTAGGCGACCAATCAGAAAACCATGAATATGAGGGGGCTTTTACTCAAACGGCTGGAACAACGATTGCCAATTCTGAAAGATTTTTCTCTCATGAAAATGCAGTGAACACCATTAATGGTGGCGAACTTAAAACACATGGTGCAGAAATTGCCTATAAAGCCACGCTTGGTGAAACAGGAACGCTTACCCATTTAGGTTCGTCAGCTGACACTCCAACCGAAATCAAAGGCGTTACCTTTAATGGAACGGGACTTAATCTCACATTGGGAACATACACTAAAGCCGAACAAGAAAAAGAAATTGCGCTTGTTGGAGATAGGCTTGTTGAATATGTGGATGATAAAGGAACGGAAGATACCTCTGATGATGAACTTGTTTCATATCAGGCAACGGATAAGCTTTTTACCATCAAGGCGCTTGAAAATGATCAAAAAGCAAAGTTTATTTTAAAAGAAAACTTGGCAGGTATGGATGGCAACACATTAACCATAGATAATGCTGAACTTGATGTGGCAGAAGGGTTAAAAGTTTTGGGAACCGTTGTTGCAAAAGATATGACTCTTTCAAAAGGAACAACACCTGTTTCCTTTACTGATGTTGAAGTAGCAACAGATGGTGTTCTTAATATTGGAACAAGAGAAATGAATGTTGATTCAATGACTCTTCAAGATGGGGCAACTTTAAAAATAGCTTTAAATTCTTTGCAAGAGCATGGCAAAGTCAACGGATTGATAACTGGAACTTCAACCTCACAGCTTGCATTAAATTTAGCCACAGATGTTGAAAAAGGAGTTTATCAACTCTTTGATCAAGATAATGATATTGCATTAGAAGAAAATCTTTTCTTCAATATCAAAGATCTTAAAAATGGGGCTTATCAAGTTGAGAAAAAAACAACTAAAGATTTGATTAAAGATTTTGGTAGTGAAAACCAAGCTAAAGCAGTTGTTGCATTACTTAGAGGTGAAAGTTCTCACATAGGATTTTCGAAAATGCAGTCAGAAATACTTGAGGCACTACAATCAGGGGATAAAGCTCAAGTTCAAAAAGCCAAAAAAGCTTTAAAAGCTATTGGAAAATCTGAACAATCAAGTGCACAAGCAGTTGCAAGTAATCATGTTGGGGCAGTTGGTAAAGTTGTTGGCGGTGAAATGAAAGGTGGATCCATGAAGGGGCACTCTGGTGGCGACACGGACCCGCGTGCTAAAGTTTATATCAAAGGTCTTTATGATAAAACAAAGTCCACGATGGGGGATGGCTTTAAGGCCAGAAGCCAAGGTGCAGTCTTGGGCGTTCAATCAGAAGTAACAGAAACTTTAACTTTGGGAGTTGGGTATGTCACAAGCCAGACAACAGCAAAAGAAGATTTGCGCCGAACAGAAGTTGACACGAACACGGGCTTTATCTCAGCGCATTATCAACCAAACGCTTGGTGGTTAAGTGGATTGGCAACGTTCAGTCGCGGTCAATATGATGAACAAAAGCAAATTCTTTCAAGCGTAGGCACAGCCAACTATGACGTTGATTCTTGGGGCGTTCAAGTGATGACGGGGTATGACATCAAGCTTGAAAACGCTATCATCACGCCAGAAGTTGGTATGCGTTACTTGTCGATTAAACAAGAAGGATATACCGATACGCTTGGAACAACGGTTGAAGCCACCTCAAGTGATTACTTAACGGCGATTGCCGGCATTAAAACCGCTTGGGATTTGGGCAAAATCCGTCCAAGTGTTGGCATTAACGTTGGGTATGATGTAATCAGTGATGACGTATCAGCACTCAACACGCTTGCTAATGGCGCTAGTTATACCGTGAACAGCGAAGCATTGGATCGCTTGAGTGTTGGCGTTACAACCGGCGTTGAAGCCAAACTTAATGATCGAACAACATTGAAACTTGAATATAATGGATCGTTCAGGAAGGAATATAAGGATCACTCGGGTATGCTAAAATTAGAACTTAAATTCTAATTTTAGCATCCTATGTTCAAATAAGGTTCTAAACAGCATCTAGGGGCGTTTCCCAACACTCATGTACTCGCTCTCTTTGTACACTACGTGTTGTGAAGCGCCTCCTAGCTATCTGTTTATCTTCCGCATTTATCTTTTTGAATTGAACAACTTTATTTTAGATATTTTTTTAACAATCATTTAGATAGGCTTAGAATAAAACCGGCAAGTTTATGTATAACCTATACACGGCACTTGTCGGTTTCATCTTTATTATCTGCCTTATCTCCCTTATTTTAACCCATCACATGAAATAGAGAAAATCTTCTGAAAAAAGATATTTTGATATCTGTTTATCTTCCGCATTTAGTTCATTTTTTTGATTTATCTTTTTGAATCGAACAACTTTGTTATTTTTAACTTTTCTTGCATAATAAAAAAGCCCTCAATTTGAGGGCTTTAGTTATCGTTGATTTTCTTGCTTGAAAATTCGTTGAATGCAAAAAAGATGTTTAGCCAAACAAATTGGTTCAGCTCCTTTTTCAGTTAAAAGAGCGATGATTGTGAGCAGTCTTAAATTTTTATCTTTGATTTGGGTTTTCATTTCATTATCTAAAGATGTGACTTTTTTTGCAGCATCTGAAAGACTTAGATTTCCGCGTTCGGCAAGTATATGAAGCCCAGCAATGTTTTTTAAGTCTTCATCTTGAAGGGGGATATGTTCATAAAGAGCATTTAGAGCTCTTGCTTTTGGATTTAAATTAAGTAAACTGGCAAAAATATATAAAAATTGAAGGTTTTTATCTTGATAATCGCGTTTAGCTTCTTTTTCAAAGTGTTTAACGGCTCTTTTGGCTTCATTTGCTTCAAAAAGAGGGTGCATTAAACCATAGAGGAGGGCACCTTGTTCTAATTTATTACTTGAAATACATATATCGTCTGAAGAATTCATTTTTATCCTTTGTTATTCTTTAATGTAATTAAAAATCAAATTATATCATTATTTAATAGATGTGTCAATTTTTTTATAAATTTAAATATATATAAAAAAATAATGACTAAATTGTGACAAATGAAAAGGTTTGCTTGCAAAATAAAAAAAAAGAGGGTAATATCTTTTTGTTTTTTTTATAAAAGGAGAAAAAATGTTTGATTTAACAGGTAAAACGGCTTTAATTACTGGCGCAACAGGCGGAATTGGTCGTGAAATTGCGAAGAAAATGCATGCTCAAGGTGCAACACTTGCTTTAACAGATATGAATATGGATACATTAAAAGCATTTCAAGCAGAATTGGGTGAACGTGTTTTTGTATATTCAGCAAATTTAACAGATTCAGATAGCTTAAATGAATTGGCTAAACAAGCTGAAGCAGATATGGGTCGAATTGATATTTTAGTTAACAATGCCGGTATCACAAAAGATGGTTTAGCAATGCGCATGAGTGATGCTCAATGGCAAGCTGTTTTAGATATTAATTTAACTGCTGGATTTAAATTGGCTCGTGCAGTTATTCCTGGGATGATGAAACGCCGTTTCGGTCGCATCATTGGTATGGCTTCAGTTGTTGGCGTTATGGGAAATGCAGGTCAAGCAAACTATTCTGCATCTAAAGCAGGTTTAATTGCTATGAGCAAATGTATGGCTCAAGAATTAGCTAGCCGTGGTATTACTTTTAACTGTATTGCTCCAGGATTTATTAAAACTCCAATGACGGATGCTTTAACAGATGAAGTGAAAAAAGAACTTTTAAGGGGCGTTCCAATGGGGCGCTTGGGGACAGCTGAAGATATTGCAAATGCAGCCGTCTTTTTGGCCAGTGATGAATCATCATATATCACAGGTCAGACCATTCACGTTAATGGCGGAATGGCGATGATTTAAGGTGTAGATGAAATAAATATCAAATAACAGTTTGATTTTTATTGAATTTGCTTTAAATTAAAAAAAGTGCTGGACGAATGAAAAAAAATATGCTAAAAGCATTTTGATTTCGTCTGATATAGACAAAATAAGTTAAATAACAGAAAAGGAAATATATAATGAGTAATGTTTCAGAACGCGTTAAAAAAATTGTTGTAGAACACTTGGGTGTTGACGAAGCTAAAGTTGTTGACAGCGCTAGTTTTATTGATGATTTAGGTGCAGATAGCTTGGACACAGTTGAACTTGTTATGGCTTTTGAAGAAGAATTCGGTTGTTCAATCCCAGATGATGCAGCTGAAAAAATCCGCACAGTTAAAGACGCTGTTGATTTCATTGAAAAACAAGCATAATCAGTGAAATAGAAACAAGGACGTCCTTTCACTTGGGCGTCCTTTTTTATCAAAACATACAAAACAAAAGGATAAATATATGACAAGAAGAGTCGTCATTACTGGTATGGGTATTTTAAGTCCGCTTGGTCGTGGTTTGCAAACAAACTGGGATAAGTTGACGAGAGGTGTTTCAGGAATTTCTGCCATTCGTGCATTTGATACAGAAAATTTCACAGCGAAAGTGGCTGGTCAAATCCCTGTTGGTGATAATGAAGGAGAATTTCAACCAGATTCAGTGTTGTCTCCAAAAGAACAACGCCATGTTGATCCTTTTATTTTGTATGGGTTGAGTGCAGCAACAGATGCGGTTGAGGATTCTGGTTATATTCCTCAAACAGAAGAAGAAATGGAAAGAGTTGGTGTTTTAATTGGTTCTGGTATTGGTGGGTTGCAAGCAATTGAATCTGCTTCAATTTTGATTCATGAACAAGGACCACGCAGAATTTCTCCATTTTTTATTCCATCAGCTTTGATTAATTTAATTTCAGGGCATGTTTCAATTAAATATGGCTTCAGAGGGCCAAACCATGCTGTTGTAACAGCATGTGCAACAGGTACACATGCAATTGGTGATGCTGCTCGTATTATTAGAAATAACGAAGCAGATGTGATGATTGCTGGTGGTGCTGAAGCAGCTATTTGTAAAGTGGGTATGGCTGGGTTTGCTCAAGCAAAAGCTTTGTCAACGCATTATAATGATACACCAGAATTAGCTTCTCGTCCATGGGATAAAGGCCGTGATGGTTTTGTGATGGGCGAAGGGTCAGGTGTTGTTGTTTTAGAAGAATATGAACACGCCAAAAAACGTGGAGCTAAGATTTATGCTGAAGTTGTTGGTTATGCCATGACTGGTGATGCTTACCATATTACTGCTCCTGGTGGTAATGGTGGTTATCGCGCAATGTTAGGTGCTTTAAAATCGGCTGGTTTAAATCCAGAAGATATTGATTATATTAATGCTCATGGGACTTCAACTCCATTAGGAGATATGGTTGAATTTAGAGCTGTTAACAGCATTTTTGGTGGAACAAATGTTTCAATGAGTTCAACAAAATCTTGTGTTGGGCACTTGCTTGGTGCTGCTGGTGCAGTTGAAGCTATTTATTCTATTATGGCTATGAATTCTTCATTATTGCCACCAACAATTAATATGGTTGATCCAGAAGAAGAAACACAAGGATTTGATTTGGTTCCAAACAAAGCAAAAGAAAAAGAAGTGCGTTATGCTCTTTCTAATTCATTTGGATTTGGGGGAACAAACGGTTCATTAATTTTCAAAAAAATATAAGTAAAACCGCGCCGATTAAAGGGATAATTTAAATGCGAAATAGAATTTTTGTTTATTTTTTATTACTTTTTATCGGCGCTTCTTTTATTGGGGGCAGTGTTTTTACAACCTATACAGAATTTGTTTCAGAAGGAATTTTGAAAGAAAGAAAAGAGGTTGTTATTCCAAAAGGTGTTGGGTTAAAACAAGTTGCCCAACTGTTAAAAAGAGAAGGGGTCATTGACTCTCCTTCAATTTTTTTAATTGGTGTGCGTGCCAGTGGTAATGCAGGTCAAATTAAAGCAGGTGAATATTCTTTTCCAGCACATTCAAGTCCTAAAATGGTGATGACGATTTTAGTGAGTGGAGAAACGTATATTCGTCGTCTTGTTGTCCCAGAAGGACTGACTTCTGAACAAATTGTTGAATTATTAGATAAAGCAAAAGGATTGAATGGTTCTGTTTCTATTATTCCAAGAAATGGAACGCTCTTGCCTGATACATATCATTATTCTTGGGGGGATTCAAAAGAAGGTTTAATTTTAAGAATGCAACGCGCAATGGATAGAACTTTAGAAGCGTTGTGGGAAAAAAGAGATAAATCTATTCCTTTAAAAGATGAGAAAGAGGCTGTTATTTTAGCTTCGGTTGTTGAAAAAGAGGCGGGTCTTAATAAAGAAATGCCTTTAATTGCATCTGCATTTATCAATAGATTAAATAAAGGGATGAAACTTCAATCTGACCCAACGGCATTGTATGCGGTGACAGAGGGCAAATATAATTTAAAACGGGCTTTGACATATCAAGATTTAAAAATTAAAAGTCCTTATAACACTTATGTGGTTAATGGTTTGCCGCGTGGACCTATTTCCAATCCAGGGAAAAAGGCTTTGGAGGCTGTTTTAAATCCAGCGAAAACGAATTATATTTATTTTGTTGCAGATGGAACAGGTGGGCATAAATTTGCAGCCACTTATCAAGAACATCAACAAAATGTTTCTGTTTGGCGTTCTATTCAAAAAAAATCAAGAAAAAAAGCCAAAGAAGTTGTTGGAGTTCCAGCTGAAAAACAAGTTCAAATAAATGCTTTAAGTACAAAATCAAATAATTTAGTTGAAGAAAAATAAAAAAAATTGCTTTTCGTGCTTCTTTTTTATCTATTGTTAATGAAGTGTTAAGTTTTTCTTTCTATAATAAGAATAATTTTGTTTAATGACATATCATTTATTATGAAAGGAAAGCAGATGGCAACATCATCTAAATCAAAAGCAGTTAGTATTAAAAAACCAACAGCTCAAGAGCTTCAAAAATTAATTGAGTGGCATATTAAATATTCACTTTCAAAAAGAGTTTGCGAAGCAGATAAAGATCACTTGTTTACAGCTTTGGCAATGGCTGTGCGTGATTTATGCATAGATGGTATGTTTCAAACTGCGGCACGACATGAGAAAAAAGATCCTAAAAGAGTATATTATTTGTCATTAGAATATTTGTTGGGTCGTTTATTGCCAAACAATCTTTTCAACTTTGAAATTATGGATTTAATTAATGAAATTAAATTGGATAATCCAATTCAGTTAAAAGATGTGTTAGATTGCGAGTATGATCCAGCTCTTGGAAATGGTGGGTTAGGGCGTTTGGCTGCTTGTATATTAGATGCAATTGCAACACTTGGAATTCCAGGATATGGTTATGGTATTAACTATCAATTTGGGTTGTTTAAACAATATTTTGAAAATGGTTGGCAAAAGGAAAGAGCTGATTCTTGGTTAGATAGAAGTTCTCCATGGCAAATTGAAAGAGCTGATAGATCTTGTTTGGTTCAAATTGGTGGTCGTGTTGTTTATGAAGAAAGAAATGGTCATCGTGAACCTCATTGGGTTGGAACAAGTCAGCTGTTGGGTGTTCCATATGATATGCCAATTGTGGGATATGGCGGTAAAACGGTTAATTACTTGAGGTTGTTTGCTGCAAAATCAACGAATACTTTAGATTTAGAAACATTTAATCGTGGTGGATATGTTGAAGCAGTTGAGCAAAATATTCAAATTGAAACGATTTCCAAGGTTTTGTATCCTTCTGATGCTGTTGAGCAAGGGCGTTATTTGCGTTTAATGCAACAATACTTCTTTACGTCTTGTGTTATCAACGATATTATGCGTAGATTTTTGGAAAATCATACCGACTTTGATTTGTTGCCAGAAAAAGTGGCTATCCAATTAAATGATACACATCCAACATTAGCAATTGTTGAATTAATGCGTGTATTGATTGATGTTTATCGTTTAGATTGGGATAGAGCTTTTGATATTACTGTTAAAACAATGGCCTATACAAATCACACGTTATTGCCTGAAGCTCTTGAAAAATGGCCTGTTTCAATGTTTGAACGCCATTTGCCACGTCATTTAATCTTGATTTATGAAATCAATGACTATTTAATGAAACAGGTGATGAACAAATATCCAGGTGATGTTTCTCGCTTGAGCCGTATGTCTATTATTGAAGAAGGAGCTCAAAAACAAATTAGAATGGCTCATTTAGCAATTGTTTGCTCGCATTCAATTAATGGCGTTGCTGAAATTCATACGAAGCTATTAACCTCTCAATTGGTGCCTGAATTTTATGAAATGTGGCCAGAACGCTTTAATAATAAAACAAATGGGGTAACGCCGCGCCGCTGGTTGTTAAATTCTAACAGAGGGTTGAGCCAATTAATCAGTTCCCGTATTGGAGATAAATGGATCACTGATTTATCTCAATTGAAAAAGTTAGTACCATTTGCTAAGGATGAATCTGTTTTAGAAGAATTAAATCGTATTAAATATGATAATAAAGTTGAATTGGCTTCATTAATTGATAAATTAACAGGGGTTAGAGTAAATCCAAAATCAATTTTTGATTGTCAAGTAAAACGGATTCATGAATATAAACGTCAACATTTAAATGTTCTTCATATTATCCATCAATATTTAAGAATTGTTGAAGATGGATTAACATTGCCTGTGCCAAAAACATATATTTTTGGCGGGAAAGCAGCTCCTGGATATGAATTTGCAAAATTGGTTATTAAATTAATTAATAATGTTGCTAAAGTTGTGAATAATGATCCAAGAGTGAAAGATCAGTTAAAGATTGTTTTTATTCCAGATTATAAAGTATCTGTTGCAGAATATGTTTTCCCTGGTGCTGATGTGAGTGAACAAATTTCAACAGCAGGGTATGAAGCTTCAGGAACAAGTAATATGAAGTTTATGATGAACGGTGCTTTAACTTTGGGAACTTTAGACGGTGCCAATGTTGAAATTTTATCTGAAGTTGGCAAAGAAAACTTCTATTTGTTTGGTTTAACAGCAGAAGAAGTTGCCCAAAAACATATGGCAGATAGTTATAAGCCTTGGGATTTATATAATTCAAATCATTCAATTAAACGGGTGATGGATGCGTTAACAAATGGTATGTTTACGCCAGGTGAAGATAATAATCTCTTTATTCCTATTTTCCAAAACATCATGTTTAAAGACTATTATATGTTATTGGCTGATTTTGAAAGTTACGCCATGGCTCAAGAACAAATTTTTGCGGATTATGTAAATCCACTTAAGTGGTCAAAAAAAGCCTTGTTAAATATTGCAAATTCTGGTAAATTCTCCATAGATAGAACTGTTTTAGAATATGCCAAAGATATTTGGGATGTTAATTCGTCGGAGAAATAAGAATGTTAGATAAAAATGAACTACGTTTTTTTGGGCGTAGAAAAGGAAAAACAATTAAATCTTCAAAGCAACAGCTCATTGATGAGCTGTTGCCAAGATTAAAACCTTCGTTTGAAGGAAAGAGTAAAGGGCAAGTTTCATGCCAAGAATTATTTTCTTTTCAACCTCAAGAATGCTGGTTAGAAATCGGTTTTGGTGGAGGTGAACATGTTGCCGAATTGGCAATGAAATACCAAAATGTTGGATTCTTTGCTGCAGAACCATTTATTAACGGTGTTGCCTCTTTATTGGCGCATTTAAATGGATCTCATGAAGGAAAGACAATGCATACAGGTTTAGATGAAGCTCGTTCTGATAATGTTCGCATTTGGGATGATGATGTCAGAGAAGTTTTTCCATATTTTCAAGATGGTGCCTTTAAAAAAGTTTTCTTGCTTTATCCTGATCCATGGCCAAAAGCTCGTCATGCTGAAAGAAGATTTACCAATCAAATAAATCAGCGCCATTTGTTTAGATTAATGTCAGAGGATGCTTTGTTTTATGTGGCAACAGATGTGCAAGAATATGCTGAATGGACTTTAGAACAAGTTGAAATGCTGGGTCTTTTTGAACAAGTGAATGAAGATACATCTATTCCACCTGAAGATTGGGTTGCAACACGTTATGAAAAAAAAGGTATTTTGGCAGGTAGAAAACCGATTTATCTTGTTTTTCAAAAAAAGAAACATAAATGAAATAAAATACTGTTGACGAAATGAAAAAAATTAGTAAGAATAAAATCGAGAAGGAGGTATTGCTATGAACTATAAATCTATTGATATTGAAGGCGGAAAGGAAATTATTTTTTCTGGTTCGTTTACCTTTAGGGATCATGATACTTTTTTTGAAATCATTTCTGTAATTAAAAATACGGATATTGAAAGACTTGTCTTTAATTTAAAAGAGTGTGATTTTATTGATTCAGCAGCCTTGGGGATGTTTGTAATTGCTCATGATGAGGCATCTTCAAAATCTGTTGATTTATCAATTAAAGGTGTTAACGGCAAAGTTAAAGAAGTTATGTTTGCTGCAAGGTTTGATAGCCTTTATCATTTTGAAAAATAACGATTAAATTTATAAAAGATTAAAAAAGATTTTTTTAATCTTTTAGGGGAGTTCTTTTGTTAAGGATGAATAGCTATGTATTATGAAACAAGAGATATTGCAGGGGGAAAAGAAGTTATTTTAAGTGATCCTTTTACCTTTCGTGATCATAAAGCCTTTTTCGAAATTGTTTCAATGATTAAAGAAAATAATCATAAAAGAGTAGTGTTTGATTTATCTGATTGTGATTTTATTGATTCAGCAGCCTTGGGGATGTTTACCATTGCTTACGATGAAGCATCAAAAATAGAAACAGATTTAGCCATTAAAGGGGCTCGGGATCAGGTGAAAGAATTATTTGATCACACTCATTTTTATCGATTTTATGATTTTGAATAGTTGAAAAAGACCTTGTTAAACAAGGTCTTTTTTTTATTTGAGTTCATCAATGACCTTTTGTAAAATTCTGGCAGCAGCATAAGCATCTAAAACTTTTTTTTGCTTTTCTTCCCGCATAAATTTTGATGATAAGTATTCTGAAGAAAATTTTGAAGTATATCGCTCATCAATTAAAAAAACGGGTAAATTATATTTTTCAACCACTCTGTTTGCAAATAGATGAACTTGTTTGGCAATATCTCCTTCTTCGCCATTTGTTTGAAGGGGAAGGCCAATAACAATAGCTTCAATATTTTTGGATGGAATAATATCATCAAGCTCTTTAAGTTTATAGATAATTTTAAATGGCTCGGCAAATTGTCCTTGTGAATCAGAAAGGGCAAGACCAATTCGTTTCATGCCATAATCAATGCCTAAAAGTTGTTTTCCTTTGGGGAAAATATTTTTAGCATCTTTGAATAAAAAAACTTGTAATTTGGTTTGATTTTCGCTAGTATTACTCATTATCTTTTTTATACGAGGAAATGATAAAATATGCAAGTAAAAAAAATTGTAATGGCATCTGATCATGCAGCTTGTGAGCTTAAGTCATTTATAAAAGAATCTTTAATTCAAAAAGGGTATGAAATTATTGATCATGGAACAAATGATGCTTCACAATCTGTTGATTATCCAGATAAAGCTTATTTGGTTGCAAAATCAATTAAAAAACAAGAAGCTGAATGTGGTATTTTGCTTTGTGGATCTGGTATTGGTATGAGCATTGCAATTAATCGATATTCATTTATTCGAGGTGCTTTAGTGCATTCTCAAGAATATGCAAGATTATCAAGACAACATAATAATGCCAATGTTCTTGTTTTAGGTGGTCGTTTTTTAGATAAAGAAGAAGCAATGAAGATTGTTGACATTTTTTTAACAACGGATTTTGAAGCCGGTCGTCATGAAAGACGAATCGCAAAATTAGGAGATATGCCCCATGACTTTGAATAATTCTTATTTATATTTTCATCAACCGCTTGAACAAACAGATCCGATCGTTTCTCGTATGATAACAAAGGAATTATGGCGTCAACAAGATCACATTGAGTTGATTGCTTCTGAAAATATTGTTTCAAAAGCCGTTTTGCAAGCAGCGGGTAGTGTGTTAACGAATAAATATGCAGAAGGATATGCGGCAAAGCGCTATTATCATGGATGTGAATATGTGGATGAAGTGGAAGTTTTGGCAATTGAAAGAGCTAAAAAGCTTTTTAATGCTGCTTATGCAAATGTTCAACCACATTCTGGTTCTCAAGCAAATGCTGCCGTTTATTTGGCTCTTTTAGATCCGCAAGATACGATTTTGGGAATGGGCTTAGATGCGGGCGGTCATTTAACGCATGGATATAAAGCTTCTTCATCAGGCAAATATTATAACAGTGTTTCTTATGGTTTAAATTCAGATGGCTATATCGATTATGATGGGCTTGAAGCTTTGGCATTGGCTCACAAACCAAGATTAATTATTGCAGGAGGATCAGCCTATCCTCGAACAATTGATTATAAAAAATTTAAGACGATTGCAGATAAAGTTGGAGCTTATTTAATGGTTGATATGGCTCACTTTGCAGGTCTTGTTGCTGGTGGTGTTCTTGAAAATCCATTGAATTATGCTGATGTTGTAACAACAACAACGCATAAAACATTGCGTGGTCCAAGAGGTGGGATGATTTTAACAAACAATAAAGAAATTGCTAAAAAAATCAATTCTGCTGTTTTCCCTGGTTTACAAGGTGGTCCATTAATGCATATTATTGCAGCAAAAGCTGTTGCTTTTGGGGAAGATTTATCTCCTTCATTTAAAGAATATGCTCAAAAAGTTGTTCAAAATGCAGGTATTTTAGCTAAAACCTTAAAAACAAACGGATATGATCTTGTTTCAGGTGGAACGGATACACATTTGATTTTGCTTGATTTAAGAAGCAAAGGATTAACTGGATCAGCTTCATGTGATGCGTTGGCAAGAGCTGGCATTATTTGCAATAAAAATAGTGTTCCAAATGATCCTGAAAAACCAACAGTAACATCTGGTTTACGTGTGGGAACTCCAGCTGGAACAACAAGAGGCTTTGGATCTAAAGAATTTGAAGAAATTGGTTTGATGATTGTTGAAATTTTAAATGCACTTCAAAAAGGCGAAGAAGAATCAGAAAAAGCCATTTTATCAGTTCAAAAAAGAGTGAAAGAAATGTGCTTAAAATTCCCAATTTATGATGAAGGGAAGGGATTGATTTAATGAAGTGTCCTTTTTGTGGAAAATATGCTAGTCAGGTAAAGGATTCAAGACCAAGTGATGATGGCACATCGATTAGACGGCGGCGCATTTGTTCTGAATGTGGTGGCCGGTTTACAACATTTGAATATGTTCAAAGCCAAGATTTAATCGTTGTGAAGAAAAATGATGTTAGAGTGCCATTTGAACGCGAAAAATTATATCGATCAATTCAATTAGCGTTAAGAAAGCGCGAAGTTGATGAAGAAATTATTGATCAAATTGTTGCTGGGATTATTCAATCTCTTGAAGAAAAAGGAATGGTTGAAATCCGGTCAAATGAAATTGGCGAATTGGTGATGAATTCGTTATTAAAAATTGATAAGGTGGCGTATGTTCGGTATGCCTCGGTTTATAAGAATTTTACAACTATGGAAGATTTTAAAGATTTTGCTGCTAAATTAATGGAGGGCGAAGAATGAGTGATGTGAATCCAACACAAAAGTTTACAAATGCACGTTTAATGGCTGTGCAAGCTGGTTATGCTAAAGAAGTTTCAGAAGAAATGTGGGATAAAATTATCTCTAAGTTTTTGCTTGGAGAAATTGGTGGTCAAGTGATTGAAGATGGTGTTGCTGGAAGAGAAAAATATGTTGATCTTCAACCAGCAGATGCCGCTTTATTCACATCTATTGTGAAAGAATATCAAGATAAAGAAGATATGATTAATGAAATCATTCGTTCGAATTTAGGGGAAACTCTTGATTTTGAAAGAATGGAATTGTTGCTTAAATGTATTTTAAGAATGGGTATTGCTGAATTTTATGCTAATCCAGATTTGCCAGCACCAATCATTGTGAACGAATATGTTGATATGACTCGGGCCTTTTTCAGTGGTACGGAAGCAAAAATTGTGAATGCAATTTTGGATAAATTTGCCAAAGTTGTAAGAGGATAGTTTATATTTTGTTATTTTGATAATAAAGAGCTTTTTTATGGGCTCTTTATTTTATTTTTATGGGTTGTAACGTGAAAGATTTTGTTGAAACAGAACGCTTAATTATGCACCGTCATATTTTTGAAGATGGTACATTGTTTCAACAAATGAAGAAAAAGCGAACAGCATCTTCCCCTTTGGCATTAGCTGCATTTATTAAGAATAATAAAGAAGTCACAGATGGGATTTTTGGTTGGTGGTTAGATATTTCCTCGCCATATTCAGCGGCTTTTCATATCAAAGAAGATGAGCATTTGTGGCGACATAAAGAACAATTACAATATTATTTATATGATAAAAAAACGGCAAATTGCATTGGCATTTTTTGTGCTTTGATAAAAGAGAATGTTGCAGATGTTTTAGTTTGGTTGACAAAAGAAGCACAACGAAATGGATATGCTGTTGAAGGGGCAAAAGCCTTTGAAAAAGAACTTTTTTTAACTTTAGGGTTAGATGTTGTTCAATATAGGTGCTATCAACATAACCCAAGTAAACAAAGGGTAGGGGCTTTTTTAAAGTTTTTGGATTATGATGCGCCAAAAGAAGATGAATGCGTTCTTGTTTGGATTAAAAAAAGAGCCAGTTTTTTATCAAAAAATGGTTTAATTGGAAGAAAAATCCAATCTGCAAGTGCGGTCACAAGTTCATTTTTTAAAAGAATTAAAATGGCTTTAGGTTTTGGAAGAGCTGATTAATTTTTTAAATTATCAATGATATTAAATCATTTTATTTGAAATCTTTTTTGATAAAAAGGTTTATTTTTTAATGAGTTAGATGTGCTGTTTAGGTCGGAAATTTAAGGGTCGTTAGATTTGGCAAGAAATAAGTGGTAAAATAAAGGCTTTTTTAAGGGAAATTTTGCTTGTTTTTCTGAATAAAAAACATAAAAAAAGCGTTTTTTATCAAATTTTATGCAATTTTTTAATAAAAAATAATTCTTTAAAATCAATTAATTATAAGAAAAGAGAGAAAAAAGATATATTTTTTTTGAAAATTTTTGGCCCTGAAATTCAAAACCCATGGTATAATGAAAGTATAGAGGGATGAAAATAGGGAATAAAAAATGACCGTTAAATTTCCGACTTTTCGTCTTAAACAGTTAACAAAAGGAAAAAGCCATGTAGATATTTTTCATCATTTTTAAGGAGGCATCTGATGTCATATTATTCAAGAACCGCTTTACGTGAACTTAAAAAAAGATATTTGAACATTTTGAAAAAATGCTTCCTTGCGAATTTGATGGCATTTTCATGCGTGACACTTTCTTCACCGGTTTTGGCAGAAACAACATTAACCCCTTCAGAAGAGTTGGAAACAGTTGTTAAAGATTCAAGCAATTTTTCAAGCATAGTTCTTTCATCGGATACAACCATTGATTTAGCTGGCAAAAATTTAACATATACGGGTATTACCTCCTCATCTTATGGTGGTGTTTTTTATGTAAATAGTGAAAAAAAACTTGAATTTATAAATTCAGATGAAACAACAGACCCCTTGCTTTTATTTAAAGATAACACGGCATCCGCATATGGTGGGGCGATTGAGAATTCTGGAGACATCACGTTTGGTGCAGGGTCAACGGCGACATTCACGGGTAACACAGCATCCTTTAATGGTGGGGCGATTGATAATGAAGGCTCCATCACGTTTGGTGAGGGTTCAACAGCCACATTCAGTGGTAACACAGCAGATATTGGTGGGGCGATTGAGAATTCTGGAGACATCACGTTTGGTGCAGGGTCAACAGCCACATTCAGTGGAAACACCGCAACCCTTAGAAGTGGGGCGATTGAGAATTCTGGAGACATCACGTTTGGTGCAGGGTCAACAGCCACATTCAGTGGAAACACGGTAGTACTCCGTGGTGGCGCGATTGGTAATTATAATGGAGGCGCCATCACGTTTGGTGCTGATTCAACAGCGACATTCAGTGGAAACACGGCATCCAAAGAGGGTGGTGCGATTCGTAATTCTTCTGGAGACATCACGTTTGATGGAGATTCAACATTCACGGGTAACACAGCATCCTCTGATGGTGGGGCGATTTATAATAAGCAAGGAACCAACACGTTTAATGATAGCTTTTTGTTCAGTGGTAATACGGTTTCAGGAAGTGATGCCAAAGGGGCAGATATTTATAATGCTGATGCAACCATCGCCTTTGCAAATAAAGAAGGAACCGTTGGTTCTTTAGATGGAGGGATTTATCAATCTGGTGGCACAATCCAAAAAACAGGTAAAGGAACGCTTATTTTGGGTGATGAAATGGTAAATGGATATGATGGCTCATCTGAATTTAATCAAACAGAGGGTCTTACCATTGCCAAGACGGATAAACTCAACTTTGCAGCAAGCAACACCATCAGTGGTGGTGAAATCAGAGTTCATGGGGATAGCTTGAAAAACTTGACAGCCACTGTGTCAGAAAATGCAATGCTCACCTATTTAACAACCAATGCAGCTGAGCAAACGGTTGGTTTGGGCGGTGTAAGCATGAGTGGTGGTACACTTGTTTTGGGTGCTTATACAACAGCTCAAAAACAAGCAGATGTTGACTTGTTAAATGGAAGAGTTGTGTCATACACGGATGATA
>JAZOOQ010000093.1:0-2717 GCA_045655105.1 Alphaproteobacteria bacterium
ACCAGTTCAACTCCTTGGCTCACAGAACGACATGGCTACGATCCGACTTATGGATCAAAAGGATGAAAAATGAGCTATATTTCTGGTTCTTTTAAAACGCCCTTTTTATTGCCAAATGGCAAAGAAGCGACTTCTTGTCAAGAAGTGGATGCCTATTTAAAAGAAGAAGGGCTTGCCATGGCTTCTGATTATTCCAAAAGCTATTTTGAAGCGCAACAAGCCAAAAAAGCTTTTCAGCAAAAACAAGAATTGTTTGATGATTTTTTAACCAATTATAAAAGGATGATTTTCTTATGACAAATGAATTGAACACAACTGAAATTGAAACACCAACAATTGACTCAACAAATGAAAACCTTTCCACGCGGGAGATTATGGAAAAAAACTGGGACCGTTTTGTGCATGAAGAAGAGGGGAAAGAAACGCCTGATTCTTTTGATGAAATGCCCGCTGAAACAATGCCTCAAGAAGAGCCTTCTTTTGATGCTGTTTCTTATTTAAATGAAAGTTTTGAAGGATTAAAAGAAACTTTAAAACCGCGTGGAATTGCCTCTTTAAAAGAATGGCTTGAATCTTTGGTTGAGCTTGAAAAACTTTATGTTGATTCGCCTAAAGAAGTGATTCAAAAATTGGCCCTTAATGCGGGCTATATGTTGCCAAAAAAAGAACAAGCCGTTGATATTTTAACGGCTTATGCTTTAAAAAACAATATTCCGCATGAAAAAATGATTCAAGCCATGCAAGCAAAAAATCATTTTGAGTCAGCGCCTAAAAGCCCTTCAATTTTAAAAATGGATAAATCTTTTTTTCAACAAATGATTAAAGAGGAATTAAGCGCTTATTTTAAAGAAAAGAATCAAGAAACCCAAAAAGCCAAAAACAGCTCTTTTTCCCCTCAAGGAATTGGAACAAAAATGCCATCTTCTTCGGGGTATACATCAGCTGGCAAACCTAAAACAACCAGAGAAATTTTAGAAGAAGGATGGCGTTTATTGGGGTTATAAAAAAAGGAGGGAAAAATGAAACCTGTTGGAGATAAAATTTTCATCAAATTAAGTGAAGATAAAAAATCTTCGCTTTTTTTAACCTCGTTGACTTTAAAAAAAAATAAAGCCAATCAAGGCGAAGTTTTGGCCGTTGGTGATTTGGTTCAATCCGTTCAAAAAGGGGATGAAGTGATGTTTCATCCCTTTGATGAGCTTGAAACACCAAGCCAAGATATTGTTGTGATCAGGGAAAAAAGCTTGTTGGCTATTTTAAACAAAAAGGAAGGCCCAAATGATTGATTTAAAAATTGAATCAAACAAAGAACCCCTTCTTTTTGAAAAGGAGGAAGAAGAAAAACTGTTATCCTTCTTAAAACCAGTGTTGCTTTCAAAAGAAGGCGTTTCGCTTTACTTGGATTTAAGCCCCAGTTTGATGGAAAAAGCTTGCATGAAGTTGAAGCAAAATCCAAAAGATATGGCTCATCTTTTAAGTTTTGCCTTTGTTTTTGAAAACAAAATTATTGGTATTTTAAGTTGGACAGATTATCGAAAGCATCATGATATGTGGTGGACGATTTATTCCATCTCGCCTTATTGGTGCAATCGCAAAATTTTGGATTATCTTTTTAAAACCGCTTCAACCTTTTTTAAAGTTGAACGCATTAACGCGCTCACAAAAACAAATAACCTTAAAGCCATTTCATTACTGGAACGCTTGGGATTTGAAAGAGAAGGGCGGCTTAAAAAGTTTTATCCTGAAGATAAAAAAGATGCCTTTTTATGGGCAAAATTTTTGTGAACAAACTAAACTGAAAGGAATTTTTTATGTCTGGATCCATTAAAAAAATTGTTTCTCCGATTACCGAGGCTGGTGGATTTTTAGCTTCAAAAATTGATACCTCGCCATATGAAGATATGATTTCATATTATGCAAATTATGATACTTCTTTGGCAGATCAAACGCTTAAAAATTTAGGAACTGAAGCGCAAGATCTCAGCCTGAATTTAACGGATTATATCTCATCTGTGAATGGTTCTGATGCGGCAAGAGAAGAAACTCAAAACGCTATCTTTAATTCATATCAATCGCTTTTAGAACCAACTCATCAAACAAAAATGAATGATTTAAGTTCAAAGCTTTTAAATCAAGGTTTAACCGTTGGGTCTGAAGCGTATCAACGCGCGATGAATGATTTAACGCAACAGCAAAATTTGGCAATGAATCAAGCGGCCTATAAGGCGGTAACTGAAGGGAATAATGCCTTTAATCAATCATTTGAGCAGGCGCTTGAAAATGCAAAGCTCAATAATGCGGTGCGAAATAATCAAGTTGCGGAATCTTATAAATATGTGGACACTGCGCCATCATCATTGGCTATCCGCGAAAAAATGCATGGCCATCAAAAAGCAGTGTCCGAGATAAACACCATGAATGAACAAGCTGAAATTCAAGCTTTATTGGCTTTAATAGGGATGTTTGCTTAAAAGCCTTTTTTCATTTAAGAGCCCTTAAAAAAAGGGCTCTGCTTTCACTTTCTTTTTCTTTTTCTTTTTAATTTGTGCCTAGCAAGATTTTAATGGATTTTCACTGCCTGACTTTTCTTTTTTTTTTAAAGGAAAGGGCTTTTTTTTAACGTTTAACTAAAAAGGAGGCAAAATGCCTTTGTATCGAAAAATGAAATCCCCATTGGGGTATCAAAATTTAACAAACAGCTCTTTTGATTCTTATGG
>JAZOOQ010000094.1:0-11649 GCA_045655105.1 Alphaproteobacteria bacterium
AGCTTTTATTTTTTGTTCTTCTGTTAAATTCAGCTGTTCCATAAAATTTTTGCGTTGTTTATGTCTAAATCCTGCCTTTTGCTCCATATTCATTTCAACTCCACCAGGCCCTTCAGTAACTGATTCATCAACAGGATTTGCCCATACTTGTGATGAACAAAGAACCATACCCATTAACATAATTGATAAATATTTTTTCATTTTATTCTCCTTTCAAATGTGATAATTTCTGACTTAAAATTTCTCTTGCATTAAATAATCTTGACTTGACTGTTCCAATTGATATCCCTAATTTTTTAGATACTTCTTCGTAACTTAACTCTTCAAATTCATACAAATAAACAACATCTCTCATTTTTGCTGGCAATGAATCCACTGCTTTTAAAATGGTTTTTTGCCTTTCTTTTTGCAATTGCAAATCCAAAGCCGAAAGTGTTTTTTCATCCTCAATTTGCATTTCATGTATCGTATCAGAACAAGTTATAGCCTTAAAAGAGGCACTTTTAAACATATCTTTAATTAGGTTTTGAGCAATCACTTTCAACCAAGCAATGCTTTTTCCTTCTTCATTATAAAGATCTTTATGCTCAAGCGCTTTTAAAAAAACCTCCTGTTCTAAATCTTCATTATAAGAACCTGTCATTCGTTTAATAACATTTCTGATTTTTAAGCGTGTTTCGCTGATAATTTTTGTCATGCACTCACCAAAATCAATCCATATTCATCTATTGGAAATACATCTTCTTCAGCTGTCATCTGAAAATAAGACTCATACGAACTATCATCATACAAACAAACATAATGTTCATCTAATTCTGAGTAAAATGATTTAGGAGCAATCTGATTTATAGCTAAAACACCTAACAACAAACTCATCGAAACCCCAACAGAAACATTTTTAATGAATTGCCGTTGTTTTTTTCGTTTTAAATAAAGCGGTTTTGCTTCTTTTATTAACATTGAGATATCTGTCATTTTTTTGACCTCCTGATTATAATAACGATATCGTATAAAAAAAGTTCATTTTTAACAAGATTTTTTATTTTATTGACCTTTTAATAAAAAAAAGATATGATGCACCCCATGAAAAAAAAGAAATTTTTATTCGATTTAACTGGTGTTTCACTAAGCGCTGAACAACATGCGCTTTTTCATCAAATTGAAAATACAAATAACAACTATATTTTACAAGGACAAGCTGGCACTGGGAAATCAACTTTTATCAAATATCTTTTTAATCATTCAGATAAAAAAATAAGAATTTTATGTCCCACAGCTATCGCTGCTTTAAATATTTCTGGCGTAACATTGCACTCTCTTTTTCAGTTACCACTCAGTGATTTTATTGTTAAAGAGCAAGTCGAACTCAAAAAAAATACAATTAAAATCCTTCAAAAGACAGATATGATCATTATTGATGAAATTTCGATGGTTCGCCCTGATATTTTAGATGCCATTGATTACTTGCTAAAAAAAGCAAGAGGTGATTTTTCTGCTTTTGGTGGCGTTCAAATGATTTTTGTTGGCGATTTATGTCAACTGCCTCCCGTCATTAAAAACACAACATATCATATATTCCAACAAAAATATGGATATGCTAACGCCTTTTTCTTTGATGCAAAAAGTTTTCAAAACAGTGGCTTTTGTTTTTATGAATTTAAAAAGGTCTATCGTCAAAATGATAATCAATTATTAAACTTTTTAATTAATATACGCGAAAGAAAAAATCTTACTGATGCCCTAAATGCTTTTAATCAGTTAAAATTCACCGATGAAGAAATACTTAGAACAGCCGTTACAATCACCCCTTATAGGCAAGTAGCAGAAAAGATTAATCAAATAAGATTAAACCAAATTCAAAGTGAAGAAAAAACATATATTGCCAACGCAAAGGGAACTTTTGAAAAATCACAAGATACCCCTGCCCCAAAAAATCTTATCCTAAAAAAAGGTGCCATTGTTTTATTTAATAAAAATAACCCACCATACTTCATCAACGGATCTATGGGTGAAATTATTGATATGCGAGAAGAATATTTAATTGTTCGTTTACTCCAAGAAAATAAAACAATAACCGTTGGTAAAGAAATCTGGCAAAGTTTTAGCTACGATTATGATGCGCAAACAGATTCTGTAATTGAAAAGGAAACGGGCTCATTTGAACAATTTCCTTTACAGCTTGGATATGCGCTTACCATTCATAAGGCCCAAGGAAAAACTTTAGATAAAGTTATTATTGATATCAATAAAGGAGCATTTGCTCATGGGCAAATGTATGTTGCTTTAAGTCGAACAAGAAAATTATCTGATATTCACATTACAAATAATATTAAACAAAAAGATATTATTCTTGATTCTCGCGTCACAAACTTTTTAACTCAGCTTCATCAAATTTCTTTTTCACATAAAGGATAACCATGCATCATCATTCTTCTATTTTTGATGTTTTAACACATGCAAGTAATGAAAGCCTTATGCTTTTACCATATTTATTTATTACATATATTATTTTAGAATATCTTGAAAAACAAACTCAAAATATAAGTTTGTTCTTTGCTAAAACACATTCAGTGTTCACTCCTATTTTGGCTGCATTATCAGGATTAATCCCTCAATGTGGATTAAGTGTTGCTGGAGCCAACTTTTATGCAACCAGAGTTATTTCAACAGGTACACTTGTTGCATTATTTTTGGCAACTTCTGATGAAATGTTACCTGTTTTGCTTTCAAATCAAATCTCTTTTTCAAAAATCGTTAGTATTTTTTGCTATAAAACCCTTATTGCTATTTCTATTGGCATTTTACTTGATAAGATATTAAAAAAGAAAAATCATGGCGCAAAACCATCTTTTCAAATGCATTCTCTTTGCAAACAAGTTGAATGTGGTTGTTGCCATTCAAATATATACTTTTCGGCTTTAAAGCATACTTTAAATATATTTTTATTTATTTTTATTGTTAATATTCTTCTTAATTTTGCCTTTTTATATATTCATCCAGAAGAGTTAAAAGATGGTATTTTTCAACATAGATTTTTAGGCGCTTTTTTTGGTGCTTTATTTGGTTTAATACCTAATTGCGCCACTTCTGTTATCGGATCTCAATTATATGCAGATGGAGCTTTGGCAGATGGAACTTTTTTAAGCATTATTTTATCTAATGCAGGCATTGGGCTTGTTGTTTTATTTCATGTAAATCACAAATTAAAACAAAATCTTAAAATTGTTTCATTCTTATTTTTAACGGCTTTTCTAAGTGGCATTATTTTTAATGCATTTAATATTCATTTTTAATTTATCAAATCAAAAAGAACAATAGGCTTCATTATCAAAGAATGAAGCCTATTTTATTTATATCCAGCATAATAATTTTTTTATGCCTGATTATCGTTTTTTCCATTAAGTAAAGCCGATGCAATTGCTGAAACACCATTTGATGAAGAAGATGAGGAATCTACATCTAAAACATTACCCACAATCTTTAAAAGAGCTTGCATGCCAACCATACTCAACACGGCACTCACGATTTCTGATCCAGTAGAGTTTTCTGTTTCGCTTGTTCCTTTATTTTGTTGAGCTTCTGCTTGAGCAACAGAATCTGTTGATTGTGCTTCCGCCAACAATGAATTAACACCTTGCCTTGATGAATTAACAACATAAGCTGCTTGATTTTGATATACGCTGAATGTATTGGCCGCATCAGGTGTTATCTGTTCTCCATTTGACCCAATTCCATGCGTTCCAGTTGCTACATTTGGAAAAGAAAGCGCAAAATCCCTAATCTCTTGTTCAGAACAATTAATGCCATAAGCCACCATTGTTGATCGATAAAGCAGAGCTAATTCATCTCTGGTAATTTCTAAATCTGATCCATTTAAATGTTGATATTTCACAATCATTTGTTGTGCCAAAAGCGTTGCTACAGCCTTTGGATCCGCACTTGGATTTGCTTGATTAACAGCTTCAATTTGCATCCCCATTTCAATTGCCCTACCCCGAACAGCTGCACGTTCTTTATTCCCATTTTTAGGCAATGATGTATCTGTTACAGTATTATATACTGCTTGCATATTACCATTATTAAAATCATCTACAATTCTTGTCCAAAACCCTTGATAAGTTGTATCTAAAATCACTGCCTGATAACATGGAAGTAACTGATCATAATTTCGAAAATGAGTACGACATTTTTCATCAATCTTATATGACATTTCTTGTTGTGCAAGAGCCACTGATTGTTCTTCAGTTATAGTTTTTTCTCTATAGTTTAAATGATTATATCCAGCTTCAGTAACTGTCCCATACCCAATGGTTCTGATTCCACCACAATCACCATACTCTTGTGTATAACATCCTCTTTTATGACCCGCTTCACCTCGCTGAATCAGATAAAACGCCATTTGAACAATTTTAGTATTTGACGAATATGGATAATTTCCTGGATTCAAAATCATAACAGCCTCCTTAAAACTTTAGTTAATTTTATTATACATCAAATCCGAAATATTGGCAATATTTTTATGACTAACCCAAGAAAAATACCCCATAAAAAGAACCAACAAATGCCATAATAAATAATAAACACGTAATTGAAAACTTTGTATAATAAACAATTAAGAATGATGAAATACAAATAATTGTTTCAAATAAGTTAAGATGAAATCCTGCAAAAGAATAAGGTTTCATTATTAAAAAATTATAAACTTCTTGCCATGGAATTGGCTTTGATAACACCGATAACTGCACAAATATTAAACAAGCATATAAAATCATAGCCACAGCAGAAATACGCATTCCCGTTAATAATCCATTCACAAAAAAAGTACCTTTAAACTTTTGCAAAAAGCGAACGGTGAAATATGCTAAAAAAAGACCCGGCAAAATTAAACCAATTGAAGCACAAATGCCTCCTAAAATCCCATTTGAAAGAAAACCCACATATGTTGCCGCATTAATACTCACAGGACCTGGAGTTATTTGCGCCAAAGAAATTAAATTCCCATATGAATCCAAAGATAAAATTGCCTGCTCTTCAACAAATGTATGCAACAACATGGGGATAATCATATACCCTCCCCCAAAACATAATAATCCAAATTTTGCAAATGTTATCATCAACATTAAAATTGTCATTTGGAACCTTTCAATAAATCAGACACATATCCTTTTTGAGACATATAAAAATAAATATAACCTATTGGAATTCCACCTAGTAAAACAACAACTGGACTTATTCCTATCACCAACAAAACAAATAAAATAAAAACAATAAAAACAATCAATGGTGAAATCAAAACACTTTTTTGAAGGCGCGTAAATGTGGCAAAAAAAACACCCGTTATGCAGGAACGAATAGCTGAAAATGCCCCCATCACAATAAGATTAGAAGAACTTAAATCTCGAAAAAAGAAAGCCAACACCAAAATAATAATAATAGAGGGTAAAATAACAGCTATTGCAGCAATAATAGCTCCCCAAAAACCTGCAATTTTTGAACCAACATAAACCGCACTATTTACCGCAATTAATCCAGGAACAATTTGAGTTAAACTAATCATATCTAACAAATCATTCTTTGATAATATTTTGTATTTTATAACAAATTTTTGTTCAATTACTGGAAGCATTGCTAAACCACCCCCAACAACAAATAAGGCAATTTGAAAAAATACAATAAATAAAAGTCCCAATTTTTTTATATAAGAAATAGACATATGCCCTGTATACTCCAATAATTTTAATTTGTCAATGAACTCAAAAAAAGAATATTGACTAAAAGAAAACAATTAAATACAATAACTTTAATTTTAAACAATAGGAATTTTATGAAAAAATTATTTTTATCTCTTTTATCAGTTTTTGTGCTTTTATTTTTAAGCGCCTGTAGTGATGAAACTCAACTCAACGCATCTGCAGTTATTTTTACCCGTCCTGAATGCAATAACACAGAAAAAGCCCTTCAGTTTTTTAAGCAAATGAGGAATAAAACCTCTTTAATTACATATCAAATTAAAGATTTAAGCCTTGCAGAAAACCGCCTTCTAATTAAGAAATTTGCAAAAAAACACCATATAGAGTTAACCAAATTATATACTCCCATTATTTTTACACCTAAAGGTTATACATCAGGGTGGAATGATGAAACCGCAAATAAATTAAAATCGTTATTAAATATAAGATAAAAAAATTTTCATCTTTCTTATTTCCAAAAAAAAAGCCTTTTTTTTATTGATTTTCCTTCTAATATATGTAATAATGTTTTTAAGTTGAATGTTATTAGGTGAGGCACTATGAAAAAAACTATTATAGAACAAGAAAAAAGATATGATATCTTAAAAAATGCATCAGGAGAGTTATTATTTATCATTAAAGCTCGCTTAACAAATGAAGAAAAACCTCTGATTTGTTATAATGGTGGCGAACACGCCGTTTTTTATCGTAACAAAGAAAACACTATCGTTTTGGATTACATTAATCCTAATGTCAGACAAAATCTTGAAAAAGCATTTAAAGTTCTTGTTGTTGAAGCTCAAGGATCTTCAATTATCAGAGAGTATTTCACCGATATTAAATTCGTTGAAGATTTACCACTTCCAGAACTTGAAGTTGCTTAAAAATAAAAAAAGCTATCAATAACTTGATAGCTTTTTTTGTATTAAATCAACATTCAATAACTTCAAACTTTTATTACATCGTTGGCATCTGTTTAAAAATACCATCTTCAACTAAAGGCAAAGAGGCGGTTACAATAGAAACAGGCTCAATTGATTTAACATGAGCAAATAAAGGACCATTTTTACAAGAAGCTAAAAAAACATTAATATTTTCAATAGAACCTTTTGCATAAACTTCAACAGACCCATTTGATCGATTACGAACCCACCCAGAAAGAGAAAGCTTTCGCGCTTCTTTTTCACACCAAGCGCGATAGCCAACTCCTTGAACACGACCAAAAATAAAACAATGTATCTCTTTCATTTATTTTCGTTTCAATATTTCTGTTAATGATTTGGTAATTTGATCTTTAACTTGTTCTTTTAAACTTTCTTTAATACTTTTTGTTTCATCTTTTTGTGAAGCATCCTTTTGTTTATCCAATGTAACAACTTCTTTCTTTTCTTCTGTTGAGAAAATATCTTCACCAAGAGCTAACTGACATAATCCTCCAATTGGGATATAGTCATTCTTTTTATCTGCTTTATTCCCTAACAGTTTATTTGTTAATTTTTCAAGCTCTTTATCTTTTAAAGCTTTTAAAGCTCCAGCAGTATCTTCACTCATCTTAATATTAGAAAAAGGTCCTTCTAAACGTATATATTGTGCAAAAGATAATTTTTTATTTATCTTGTTATTTAAATGATTCAAAGAAGGAATTAAAGAAAGAGAAAGTGTTTCTTTTTCAAAATCGATATTTCCACTAACAACCAAATTCATCATAGCTGTTTCAATGGCGATATTTCTATCAGATTTTATAATACCATCTTTAATATCTAACTTCATTGCTGCACAGTTAAGCTCAGATTGGGTTTCCGTATCCGCATAAGAAAAAGCACTGTTTTTTGTTACAATCCCAATCAATGATGGAAGTGAATTAAACCATTTATTCACAATTAATCCTGAAGATACTTGAGCTTTAACTTCACCATTTAAATGCCCCATAATAGATTTAACAGTATCCCCTTTTGATTGAACATTAACCAAAAGATTTGCCGTAGAATTTCTTAAATGAGCTGAAACATCTTTTAAATCACTAATCATCAACCCCAAGCCTTTTAAGTTTAAAGAAACAAACATTGGTTGCATAGACGCATTCAATTCTAAATCACCACTTACATTTCCATTCAAGAAATCAAAACGATATGGATTGATATTCAAATCCCCATTATTCAACCGAATAGTTAAATCTCCTTCATGATAATCTTTATCAGTTTTTAAGATTTTTAAATTTGAAAATGAAATACGAACATCGCCATTTACTTTATTTAAAAATGATAAATCTATTTTTTTATCAACACTGTTTTCATCTTCTAATTCTTTTTCAGTTTTAATAGATAAACCTTCTTTTTCAGAAACAACATCTGTTAAATCAAAATAATTAGAGTAAACTTCACCTTTTACAAAAGGAACATCTTGTGATAAATCAACACTACCCTTAGCAAAAACATCAGATCTATTTATAAATAAAGAAAGCTTATTAATATCAATTTTTTTACCTTCATACAACGTATCTAAATCCAATGTAATCGGTTGTACCCCATACTTATTTGTTACATCATAACTTTTAACTTCACCACTTGCTTTAAGCGTTACTTTGGGATTTGTTAAAATATTTTCAATGATCGAATTTAAATGCAAATTAGCCATATTTTTCACTTCGGCAGTTAAACCTGCAACTTTAAATGCACCTAAAGATCCTTGAACAACAAAAACCATTGAAAAAGGTTTACCTGATGCTAATTGAGCAAATTCATTTGCACCAAATAAAGATAATGTTTTACCAAAATCAGGAGCTGAAATATCAAAAGTGAAATTCATATTTCTTAAAGCATAAAGATTCTCCATTTGACCAGAAATCTTCATCAAACCTTCATAGGCTCTAACATTTAATGTAAAATCGTTTACATAACCAGAACGCAAAACTTGCAATACATTTGAAGTTGATAAAGTCACTTGTATTGGAACATTTTTATAAATCAATTGAGCTGTTGCATTTTTCAATTCATTCAAAGCAAAACTTTTCAAAATAGCTGTTTCTCTTGTTTTTCCAGAAATATATGTTACAACAGAATCAGAAATTGAAAATTGCTCAACCTTAACTCTTCTCACATCAAATTGTTTTTTACTATATGATGTTTCAACAATTGCTTTATCTTTTTTTTCTTTTTCAGCAAACGTCCAATTATTAATATCATTCTTCTGATTTAAGTATATTTGAGCATTCCCTAAATGAACAGCATCAACTTGAATAATACCTTGGAATAATGGCATAATGGAAAATGTTAAGTCTGTTGTTCCAACTGTTGCAAACGCCTTATCTGCTTCAAAATCTTTTGGATTTTGGATAGATAAATCTTTAATAGATAATTTTGGTATTAAAGACATTTTAAGTTCAATCTGCCCAACTTCAACAGCTCTACCTAAAACTGAACTGATTTCTCTTTCAATCGGCCCTTTAAAATGATTTAAATCAATAACCAATAAAACAATATAAAGACTTGATACTAAGATGATAGCCAAAAGAAAAAGATAGCGGATTAATCTTATCATTTTTATTCGTCCTTTTTAAAATAACCAAATGGATTCACTGATTGATCTTCATCAAAACCCAAAAAATCAAATGTATTTTTCATGTGAACAGGCAGTGTAGCTTCAAATTCCATCCAACCTTTTTTAGGATTAGGATGCATAATTTTAAGCGCTCGCGCATGGAGATGCATTTTTTCAGAATCAGCCATACCAACTGATAATGCTCTTTCACCCCCATATTTTACATCACCCACAATCGGCGTATTCAACGCCATAGAATGAACACGCAATTGATGTGTTCTTCCTGTTAACGGACACATTTCCAGCCAAGAGGCTTTTTTTGCCAATGCATCAATCACTCGATAAAGCGTTTGTGCACGTTGCCCATTATCAAAATCAATTTTCATCTGTTCTTTGCCTTGTTGCGCCGGCAATTTAGCCAATGGGGCATCTATTTTACCAGACAAGAGCTTTGGCTTTCCAACAACAATTGCCCAATAAACTTTAATAGCCTTTCTTTGTTTAAAAGATGCGGCTAATGCAGCTGCAGCATTTGCTGTTCGACCCAATATCAAAACGCCAGATGTATCTTTATCCAATCGATGAACCAAATGTGGCTTTTCATCTTTTTCAAAACGAAGTGCATCTAAAAGGCCATCAATATGTCTTGTTGTTTTAGTTCCTCCTTGCACAGAAATACCAGCAGGTTTATTCAAAACGATAATATCTTCATCTTTATAAATAACCAAAGATTTCATAAAATCTATATCAGCTTTTGAAAGATTTCTAGGCGCATTTTTCAATGGATTTGTTTCAATTTGAAGTGGAGGAACTCTAATTTCATCTCCAACACTTAACCGAAAATCTGTAGATGTTTTTTGACCATTTACTTTAATATTTTTCCCGCGAATAAGCTTTTGAAGCTGCCCATTCTTCAATTCAGGATAATGCCTTTGAAACCATCTATCCAGACGAATTCCTTCATCATCTTTTTTCACTTGAATAATTTGAACCTGTGCCACACCTCTCTCCTTATAACTCTTTATATATAAACTATTTAAATAATGCAATTAAATTTTTTTCTTTTTTTGTTTTTTTTCTCTTAGGTCTTTCCAATATGCTAGTCTTTTGTTAATTTCGCGTTCAAATCCACGCTCTGGCGGTCGATAAAACTCTTCCCGTCTCATTCCATCTGGGAAATAATTCTGCCCCGAAAAACTATCCTCTAAATCCGGATCATATTGATATCCTTGATTATAACCCAAATCCGCCATAAGCTTTGTTGGTGCATTTAAAATATGTTTAGGAGGCATCAAAGTTCCCGTTTCTAAAGCTCGCCTTTTAGCTTCATTCCAACCTTTATAAATCCCAACAGATTTCGGTGCTGTCGCCAAATAAACAACCAACCCTGCAACAGCCAAATCCCCTTCAGGAGACCCCAAACGTTCATAGGCATCCCAAGCCGAATGCGCTTGAACAAGAGCCAATGGATCAGCCAAACCAACATCCTCACTTGCAATTCTTGTTAACCTGCGCAAAAGATATTTAATATCTTCGCCAGCCGTTATCATGCGCGCGCACCAGTAAAGCGCCGCATCAGGATCAGATCCTCTAATCGATTTATGCAATGCTGAAATCAAATTATAGTGATTTTCAGCACTTTTATCATAATTTGGAAAACGTTTTTGAAGCAAAAGTTCTAAAGCTTCTTTATCCAAAATTTCATTCTCCAAAGCATACATATAAACAGCATCAATTAAGCTTAAAAAATACCTTCCATCGCCATCTGCCACCGCTTTTATATAATTGCGACCAACTTCATCCAACGGTATCGGTTTATCAAAAATTTCCTCAGCCTTTATCAATAATTTTTCCAAAGACTCATCAGACAATCTGTTTAAAACAAAAACTTTACACCTTGAAAGTAAAGCGCCATTCAATTCAAATGAAGGATTTTCTGTCGTTGCCCCAACTAAAATAACTGTTCCATCTTCAACATAAGGCAAAAAAGCATCTTGCTGAGCCCGATTAAAGCGATGAATTTCATCAACAAAAAGCAAAGTCCCCTTCCCGATTTTTCTTCGATTTGAAGCAGCTTCAAAAACTTTCCTTAAATCAGATACACCAGAAAAAACAGCCGACAATGATTCAAAATGCAAATTCACTTCATCAGCCAAAATTCTTGCAATAGTTGTTTTTCCGCAACCTGGGGGACCCCATAAAATAAATGAAGAGACCTTCCCTGAGATAAGCATTCTTCGCAATGGCCCTTTGTCAGAAAGCAAATGATCTTGTCCAACAACATCATCTAGAGATACCGGCCTCATTTTATCTGCCAAAGGTTTTTGTTCCAATCCTCTTGAAAATAATGTTTCAATACTCATTTTTTCACCAATTTTATTAA
>JAZOOQ010000095.1:0-5434 GCA_045655105.1 Alphaproteobacteria bacterium
AATGTTAACAAATATTTTTTCATCTGCCTCACCTAAAATAAAGTTATTTAAATTGAAAGAATTTTATCATTTTTTTTATATTTTGTCAAGATATTTTATTATTACTATTAAAAAAAAGAAAACCCCTTTTATTCATAGATAAAAATATCATTTTTATTATTGACTTTTTATGAATTTTTCATTATAATACAGCCTTTCGATTTTAAGGGAATAAAATGACAGACGCAGAAAAAACAAAACTCATTCAAAGCGAAATTGATTATCGCACGCCAAGGGCAAAAACTTTTTTTAAAGCCTCTAAAATAACAACAGGGCTTATTGGAAGCATTGCTTGTTTAGGCATGCTCTTAAGCATGGATACCCCATTAAAAAACAGCGATGATAAACTAAAAGCTTTAGCAAGCATCCTTTGGCTTGGGTGGTGTTTTTTAAGAGTTTCCAACGCAAAAATGAATTCCGAAAGCAGATTAATTCTTGAAAGCTTAACTGCCAATGAAGAAACCGAACTTGAACCAGAAAAAACTTTTGAACTAATTAAAAGCGCCGGTATCACAGCAATCAGCTCTATCACCGCTGGGTTTTCAATTTTTGCGCCAATTATTGCTTGTGGCCTTGGAAAAATGAATTCAGGCACAGCCTCACTTGCTTGCGCAAGCATTTGGCTGGCCAACGAATTTTATATCCGAAATTATTGTTGCAACACCAATTTAATTTTAAAAAACGAATTACCTAAAAGCGTTATCTTACCCAACCTTTCAAAGAAAAAACAACATGAGCGCGCTTAAAAATAAGAGGATAAAATGAATACCAAAACACTCCCTTCAAATACTCAAGAAAATTTTTGGAATGATGAAAACAAATCAGCATTGCAAAAAAATTTGAATGATATTTTTGCCGTTAAACCTTTATGGGAACAAAAAATCGTGAAAGAAGGATTGGCGCTTCAAGGGCTTGCCCTTATTGGCGCTTTCATGGTTTATGCTTTTATGAAAGATGGCGATCAATTAAACAAAAACTTGGTGTTTTTGGCAACAGCGTTGTCAAGTTCACTGGCTTATTTAAGAATGATGCGCAAAAAAGAAGTTTTAAAAGAAACGTTATCTGCCATTGGCATTTTTTCTTTCTTTGGGGATCAAACAACCAAAACAAACGATATACAGGAAAAAATAAATATCATTAAGATTTCAGACCCCATTTTGGCACCCGATTATTCAAAAGTTTATAAAACAACAAAAAGATTGGCGCTTTTATCAAGCGTTGCCTTAGGGGCTGGATATTATTTTGATAAAGTTGCCATAGAACCTGCTTTATTAGCTGGCATTGCTGTTTTAGGCGTTTGCAATGCTTATGATCTTTTGCAAGCAAAAAGCTCTGTGAAACGCATAGCCAAAGCCTTGCCAAAAGGCGTGAAATTACCATGTGTTGAAAATCAAAGAGGATAAATATGAGCGAAACAAATTTACAACAACAAGCTGATGCGCTTTATCAAGAAGCCTATTCACAAATCAAAAAATTAAAAAGAACCAAACGATATAAACAAGCATTGTTTGGTTTATGTGGGCTTTTATTATTACTTTCACCAGCTAAAAGCACGAAAGAAAACGCGTTAGCTTTCACGTTGCTTGGCGCTTGTTTGGCGCATGCTTCGCTTGATTATCAACGAAAAAAAGAAGAATTAGAACATGATATTTTAATTCAAGTTAAATCAAAAGAAGTGCACACACCTGATTTTAAAAATTCAAGTGAAGAAATGCTCAACAAAAATGAATTTATGATTCATTTGGAAGAACAAGGCATGAAAGAACGCAATATTGCCCATTTCAGCGAGATGATCAGTGGCCCTGTTTTATTAGTGGGATATATGATGGATAAAATTCCTTGGCAAACAGGGGCCTGCGCTCTTGGTTTGATTATGAGTGCCAGCGCCTATTGGGGAAAAAATCATTTTAAAAATTTAAATACCGTTTTAAAAAATTCATTTCCACAACACCTTCAATTAGATTGGCGCGAAAAAGAAAGAGAATAAAATGACTCAGAAAAAACAAGAAAATCTTTCTTTGCAAATAAAAGCAGATGAGCTTTATCAAGAGGCTCAAGAGGAATTAAAAAACAAAAAAAAGAGCCGCGATTTCTTTTTCATCCTTCTAAGCATGCCTAGTATTGCTTTTTTGATAAGCCTTTCAGATAGCTCTGCCAAAGAAAACATCCAGGCTTTTTGCATTCTTGCTTCTTTATGCTTGTTAAACAGTGTTTCATATCAAAAATCAAAAGCGGATATTGAATGCCAATTTTTGTATTCAATAAAAAATAATGAAAAAGCAACAAAAGAATATAAAGAAAATGAATTAAGAGTGAAAGAGGGCTTTAAACTCAGAAATGAGGCGAGAAAAATTGAGGCTAAAAATATGCTTGGCTATTTGATTGCTTTTGGCGGTTTGTTAACGCTAACTGCTGGGGCAATCAGCGAAAAAACAACATATCCAACAAGCATTATTGCTGGGTTACTTATTTGCTCGGCAACCAGTTATTGGGCCAAACATAATGTTGAATGTATCAATAACAAATATAAAGCTAACTTAAATAAAATCGTTCAATTAAAATCACTTGAAAAAGAATAGGAGACTTTTATGAAAAGATATCGTCAAGACAAAGAATTAACCATTTATCAACAAGAAATTTTAAATCAAAACAAACCCTTTGATTTAAAAAAAGAAGAAGGCGAAAAAACATATTTCCCTGATTTATTAACGCCTTATCAACGCGCGCTTTTAAGAGGCGAAACACCAGAGGAAATTGAAATTTTTAAAGATGAACAAAAAAATGAAGAAAAAAGAAATAAAACCTTGCATAGCCCTATGCTTTTATGCTACATTGCCAGCATTCTTGGTTCGGCTGGGCTCTTAACACCAAGTGTTATAGTTGCAAAAGCCAAACCTGTTTGTCAAAATTTGACATCAATCGCTCAAAATGAGCGCGCCAAATAAGGAAGAAATGTTTTAAACAAGGTTATTTATGCTATATAATAATTGCAATCCTCAAAAAAGCCCTCATTATTTTAAAGGGACTGAAATCAAACAAATCAAAAATCCGCTTAGTGCGTTAAATCAGCTTTTGGAATTGGCTAGTCATGTTCCAGATAGGAATAAAAAGCCCGCCATTAAACAAGAGCCTTCTTTTTTTAAAGATATAAAAGTTTTGGGATACTTGGGTGCAATTTTAGCTTCATTTGGCCTTATGGGGTATAGCTGTTCTTGCGCCAAAAAGAATATAACGCCCTTGCAAAAAAATGAAATCAAAATAAACACTCAATTAAAAGAACGGATTAAAGAATGAATTTAGTTAAAGATAATTTTGCCAGCATAATTGAGCATGGTGCTTTAATTGGTGGCATTGGAATGCTTTGTTTTGTTGGTTGGTATTTAACTGATGCTCAAAAAAAACATGAAGCAAAAAAAAATAACCCTCAACCAGCTTATCAAATTAATTCTTCGAAAAAAAATAATTCTAAATTGATGCAAAAGCAATTAGGTGTATCAAGAGAAAATTATTAAGCGAAAGGATTTCTTATGGGGAGTGAAGAAATTAAAAAACAAAACAACGCAGATCTTGAAAAACGAAAGGAAAATTTTTCCCTTTCAAGAAACAGCTTTTATGATGATTTGTTAAACGAAGATGAAAATAAAGATAATTTATCTCCTGTGGAAAAGGTAAAAGACTTTGTTTCCGACCATTCAGATAGTTTTGGTTGTTTAACTTTTTTCATTGTTCTTGGCCTTTTAGCTTGGGGCGGACATTCAACTTATCATTACTTTCAAGAAAAACAACAGCAAGAAGAAGTTGCTAAACAACAAGCCATTTATGATGCCGAAAAATTGGATTCTGTTTTCATTAGCGCATTGCATCCCCTTGTGCCGAAAATGACGAAAGAAAATGCGCCACGGGTTTTAAACGCCGTTAAACATTTGATTTTAATTGATAATCCTTCAGCAAACCAAGCTGGATTAGATATTTTAAGAAAAAAATATGAAACAGAATATTTAAACCATTATAATAACAGCCAGTTTTCAGATTATTTATTGATGCGCCTTAGAGAGAATTTTATGGAAAAAGTAAATAAACTGCCCCCCTCTCCATTCTTTTTAAGCATATTAAATTCCAAACAATTAACCCGTTAAAAACTTTTTAAATTTAGAATGCTTGCATCTTTAATTTAAATTTCATATACTTGAATTTAAAAGGAGTTTTTTATGCAAGAATATTCTTTAATCACCTTATTAATCTTTCAGTTATTTTTAATTTTTTTAAATGCCATTTTTGCTTGCACCGAAATCGCCGTTATATCCATGAATGATGGCAAGCTTAAAAAAATGGCCGAAGATGGGCATAAACGCGCGCAAAAATTATTATCCTTAACGCAAGAACCTGCTAATTTTTTAGCCACCATTCAAGTGGGCATCACGCTGGCTGGTTTTTTAGGATCAGCTTTTGCCGCCGATAACTTTTCGGATCGCATTGTTGCTTTTTTGCTTGAATGTGGCATTCATGTTTCACCACAAAAACTGGATGTTTTTTCCGTTATTTTCATCACGATAATTCTTTCTTATGTCACGCTTATTTTAGGCGAACTTGTTCCCAAACGCATTGGCATGCAATATACCGAAAAAATTGCCCTTTTTATGGCGCACCCTATTTATATTATTGCCAAAATTTTTGCACCCGTTGTTTGGTTTTTAACCTTTTCAACAAATATGGTTTTAAAATTATTTGGCATCAAAGAAAGCAAAATGAATAAAAACGTAACTGAAGAAGAAATCAGAATGCTCATTGATATTGGATCGCAAAACGGCACCATTGATTTGCAAGAAAAAAGCTTGCTTCATAACGTTTTTGAATTTGATGATAAGTTGATTTCAGATGTTTTAACGCATAGAACTCAAGTTAAATTTATTAACATTGATGATTCTGTTAAAGTTTGGGAAGCAAAAATGCTTAAAAATCAATTTTCAATTTATCCTGTTTATAAAAAAACACGCGATAATATTATTGGAACCATTAAATTTAAAGATTTCTTTAAGGAAAAAGGCGTTAAAAAAGAAGAATTGATTAAAAGAATTTTAAAACCCGTTCAATTTATTCCAGAAGGGTTGCATATTAATAATGTTTTTAAATCCATGCAAAAATCAAGAAATCATTTTGCTGTGACGGTGGATGAATATGGCGCCATGACAGGGATTGTGACCATTTCTGATTTATTGGAAGAAATTGTTGGCCCTTTAAATGATGATTTATCAGCCCCACTTGAAGAACCAGATATCAAAGAAGTTTCTGAAAATGAATGGATGATTAAAGGAACAACTTTAATGGAGAAAATTGAAAAAATGCTGAAATTAAAGTTCCCTCCAGAAGATTATAACACCATTGGTGGATTTATTTT